>CAYMDG010000052.1:7630-14637 GCA_964388905.1 uncultured Bacteriovoracaceae bacterium | reverse complement strand
TGCAGGTAAGGGCCATTATTGAGGCTGCCTGTGAGGTGAAAAAGGAAAAGATCGACGTTCTTCCCGAGATCATGATCCCGCTGGTAGGCCACGTTAAAGAGCTGGAGATACTGAAGAACATGACCGTCCAGGTGGCGGACGAGATTATCAAATCGTATAATGTTAAACTCAGCTATATGGTGGGCACCATGATCGAACTCCCCAGGGCTGCCCTCACTGCCGACAAGATCGCCGAGCATGCCGAGTTTTTCTCGTTCGGCACCAACGATCTCACCCAGACTACCTTCGGCCTTTCCCGTGATGATGCAGGGAAGTTCCTGCCTGATTATGTTGAAAAAAAGATCCTGCCCATTGATCCGTTCCAGGCCCTTGACCAGGATGGTGTGGGCGAACTGGTTCGCATCGGCATCGAAAAGGGCAGGAAGACCCGCAAAAAGCTTAAGGTGGGTATCTGCGGCGAGCATGGCGGAGAACCTTCATCCATTGAATTCTGCCACAAGGTCGGCATGAATTACGTGAGCTGTTCGCCTTATCGTGTGCCCATCGCCAGGCTAGCTGCAGCCCATGCAGCAATGAATGACGAGAAGAAAAAGAAGTGATCATAAGCTTTGAGGGAGGGGAAGGCGCAGGCAAGACGACCAATGTTGCCTCTCTCGGCGCTTACCTGACAAGCAAAGGGCTGCCGTGGCTTTCGTTCAGAGAGCCCGGCGGCTCTTCTTTTTCTGAAGAGATAAGGGATCTTTTTCTGAAACAGGACCTGGATGTCATGACCGAGCTCCTCTTGATCCTTGCTTCCCGGGTTCAGAATATCTCCAGGATCATAGAGCCCGGCCTCGCAGAGGGCACGATCATCATCATTGACCGGTTCGTTGATTCCACCCTAGTCTACCAGGGCATTGTGGGCGGACTTGGTTATGAAAGGGTAAAAGCAATCATGGGCTATACCGGGACGTGGATCGAGCCTGACCTCACCTTTATGATGGACGTGAGTCCTGAACTGGGCCTTTCGCGGATAAAACCTTCTGACCGGTTCGAATACAGGGGGCAGGACTACCATCAAAGGATCAGAGATGCCTTTCTCCGGATATCTTGTACTGATCGCCATCGGATCATTGATACAAGCCTCGGCCTGGAGCAGGTATACGAGAGGATCATCAAAGAGGTGGATACCTCCCTCCTAAGTATTTCACAGCACAAACTCTTAAATAATCAGAAAACCTCTTGAAACCACCTTGAAAACCCAATTATGATATGTATAAAATAACCATGGTGAAATACTGACAACTGAATATAATCATTACCCGATAACTATTAAGAAAAAAGGAGACAAGACAATGCATAATCTTTCATATGGTCTAATCATCGTCCTGGCAGTGGTCTTTTTGGCACAAGGCTGTGCCACCGATCCTTATACGGGTGAGCAGAAAATGAGCAAGACCGCCTGGGGCAGCATAATAGGGGGTGTAGGAGGTGCTGCAGTTGGCGCCGCGGTGACCGGCCATAAGGATCGCCGCAAGGGGATGCTCATCGGAGCCGGCGTAGGCGCCCTTTCAGGTGGTGTTGTCGGAAACTATATGGATAGGCAAGAGGACAAACTCAGACAGAAACTCCAGGGATCAGGGGTGAGTGTTACCAGGCAGGGTGACAATATTATTTTGAACATGCCGGGCAACATAACCTTTCAAACCAACAGCGCAGACATTAACGGGAATTTCTACAATGTACTCAACTCGGTGGTGCTCGTAGTCAAAGAGTATGATAAGACCCTCATCGATATCGCAGGCCATACCGACAGTACGGGCAGCGATGCCATAAACCAGCCTTTGTCCGAGCGCAGGGCAGCCAGTGTGGGGAACTACCTGACATCCCAGGGGATTGATCCACGGCGTGTCGTTACCCAGGGTTTCGGTAAGTCACATCCTATTGCGAGCAATGATACGGCAGAAGGCCGTTCCCAGAACCGCCGTGTAGAAATTCAGCTTACCCCGCTGACACAGTAATGGATCAATGACCAGTTATCAGAATTGAACGACGTGACTTGTCAACGAGATATGGAGGGGCGGATTTTATGTCCGCCCCTCCATGCTTTCATAACGCTCTTTTATAAGTACCGCTCCTGCCGCCAGACTTCTCTTCAAGCCTAATTTCTCCTATGACCATAGTTTTATCAATAGCCTTTACCATATCATAAATGGTGAGCAAGGCCACTCCTACGGCATGCAGTGCCTCCATCTCCACGCCGGTCTTTCCTGATACCTTCACCGTGGATTGCGCTTTAATGGTTGCGGTTTTTTTATCAAGGTGAAATTCGATCTCTATATGGTCAATGGGAAGGGGATGACAAAGGGGTATAATGTTACAGGTGTTTTTTGCCGCCATGATACCGGCGATCTTTGCAGTGGCAAGGACATTACCCTTCTTTACAGAATCAGTTGTAACGGCGCTAAAGGCTGCGGCGCTCAGCTTGATCGTCCCTGTTGCTTTGGCGACGCGCCTTGTTACGATCTTTTCATCTACGTCCACCATGGCGACACGCCCCTTTTTATCAAGATGTGTCAGAGCCATGGATTGAACCTAGTCTTCACTTTTCGTTGCTGGAGCAGGAGACGGGGTTTCTCCAGAGGATGTCTCTGTGGTGCTTTTACTTTCATTGGAATCTTGGGGTGAACTCTTTTTGGCATAGTCCGTAAGGTACCAGCCGGATCCCTTTAATTGGAATGAAGACCTGGAGATGAGCCTTTTCACACCCCCCCCACAGGAGGGGCATTTCTTTACCGGAGAGTCGCTGAACTTCTGCATTGCTTCGAATTCATTCAGACACTTCAAACACTTATATTCATAGATAGGCACGGATAAACCTCCCTTGATTGTTCACAATGTGTTCGTTATATAGTGGCGCTGCCTCCATGTTGTCAAGGACGGCGAGGACCTTTTTGAGGCCGGTCACCGGGTTCTTGGCAAGAAAGAGGCGGGTCAGGGTATCCACCACCACCTCTTCTTCGCCCGTGGTTCCATAGAAGTCGGCTTTACCCGTGGCGAAACGTTGTATATGTACAAGCTCATGGGTCATTATGAAGGTGATAAAAGAAAGCATGTCAACCTGGGAGTTTTTCTCTACAAAGCTTAAAATTTCAGAATCATGCAGACACACCCGGTAATGGTTGTGGGCGGTAGCCTTTTCGGGCTTTACAATCATGAGCTGGGCAAAGACACCGCCTTTATATTTATGCGTCATGGACTCTGCCAGGGTCTGGATGTCGTACACACCTGCAACGTTCCAATCCAATTCCTTGCGGACAATTCCTTCCGCAAGGAATGATCCATACACCAGGGTGTTTCTATGTTGGGGCATGAAGTATCCCATACTTGATACTATAGTAGTGATTCACCCGGCAAATTGCAAGCCTATCATATGTCCCTGCCCACAGCCTGTGCGATGAGCTTGATTCCATCCATGACCTTTTTGAACTCTTGAGGCCGTAAGGACTGGGGACCGTCTGAGAGTGCCTCTTCGGGTTTTGGATGGACCTCGATCATGAGCCCGTCAGCCCCAGCAGCAATAGCAGCATACGACATGGCCTCCACATAGCGGGCATGTCCGGTACCATGTGATGGGTCAACAATGACAGGCAAATGGGTCTTTTCCTTCAGTACAGGCACGGCAGAGAGATCAAGGGTATTGCGTGTTGCCGTCTCAAAGGTACGGATTCCGCGTTCACAGAGGATAACCTGGCTGTTGCCTGCCGCCATAACGTACTCGGCTGACATGAGTAACTCTTCGATGGTTGTGGACATGCCTCTCTTGAGCAATACCGGCTTGTTTGTCTTACCCACTTCCTTAAGAAGCTGGAAATTCTGGATGTTTCTGGCGCCGATCTGAAGGCAGTCTGCATTTTCCAGGATAACCTCAATGCTTGCAATGTCCATGACCTCGGTCACAACCGGTATCCCGTATTCCTCCCTTGCCTGAGAAAGGAGCAAGAGGCCGTCATTCTTCAAACCCTGGAAGGCATAGGGAGAGGTCCGGGGTTTGAAGGCACCTCCCCTCAAGATATGACCGCCACTTTCCTTGATGGTCTTGGCTACTTCCATAATCTGCTCTCTTGATTCCACTGCGCAGGGACCGGCAAAGATGGCAATGCGGTGGTTGCCGACCTTTACGCCCATTCCGATGTCAACAATGGTGGACTCAGGTTTGGTTTCGCGGGAAGCGAGCTTGTATGGGGTGAGAATGCGGATAACCTTTTCAACCCCAGGCTGTGCTTCGAGGCATGTGAGCCTCTCTTTTCCTCTTTCATCGCCGATAGCTCCGAAGACGACCCTTTCCGATCCTATGCTTTCGTGAACCCGGTAGCCGAATGACTCGATAAGGGTCTTGACATGGTCGGTCTGTTCTTGAGTGGCATTCTTTTTCATTGAAATGATCACACTAGCCTCCTTTAATCTTTATTTGCTGTGTGTCACTTCCTTGAGGCCATAAATGAAAAGGCCGTGGGAAGGTGACCACCCACAGCCTTTGCGTTCGATTACGAACAGCTCAGCCCACAGGCGGCCACTTCCTAAACCAAAAATAATAGCCATAAAAGCTGCGTGCCGAAACTGTAATCATAACCTATATATAGCAGAATATTCCAGGAAGGCAAGAGGTAAATTGTATCAGCGGCTTCAAAGATTGACACTTCACATACCATCTGATATTTTACGCAGACCCTGCTGCGGATTCAAGGGAACCCGGTGAAATTCCGGGGTGGGGCCGCCGCTGTGAACGGGGAGGGCAGGCCGATACATGCCACTGCAAAAGCGGGAAGGCAAGGCCGCCTCTATGATCCGTAAGCCAGAAGACCTATCCGTAGTCTGGACTACACCTGCGTGCCTGGGTGGAGACTCCAAGGGAATATTCCATGGAGGTGTCCAAGTGGACCATCACAAAGTATCCCTGCTCCTTGCTTCAATCCTCATTATTATGGCATTCATGAACAGCGCCATCCAGGCAGCCTCAGACATCCTCATCGTTGTCACTCCCACAAAGGGAAGCAAGGACCAGGACTCGGCAACGGAAAAGGCACCTACGGCATTTACCGACATCGTCATCCCGGGGCCTGAATCCTCAGGCCTCATCGATACGAGCGAGGCACTCCGCAAGGCAGCATCAGTAGACCTCTCGGACTACGGCGGAGCCACAACATCCCCGGTAACACTTCGCGGTTCCAGCTACCGGCAGAACCTCATCACCCTTGATGGCATACCGCTCAATCCAATTACCGGGGACATGGTGGACCTTTCGCAATTCATACTTCCTGACCTGGACCGGATTGAGATTGTTAAAGGCAGCAACAGCGCAGCCTTCGGTAACTCGGCCATGGGGGGGGTCGTCAACCTCGTTACAGAGAACCCATCTCCCATGGATGAATACAATCTTTATGCTTCCCAGGGGACCTATGGATACGGCCTCTATCACGGCCATGCAAGTATCCATGCCGGCCAGGTGGGTATCCTGGCTAACCTCACCCATGCCTTTGCAGACAATGACTTCCGTTACAAAAAAGATGATGGCACTTGGGCACGAAGGAAAAACAACGACATAAAAAACACTACGGGCCTCATCAAGGCAGTTATCGGTGAACAGGACTGGAAGAGCTCCGTTACAGGCAACTTCATCGACCAGTCCAAGGGGTCGCCTGGGGCCGAACCCGGCTATATTACACCTGATGACAGGACTGACACTATCCAGAACACGATCCTTTTCGAAACCAAAAAGGCCTTTGCCCAGGATCAAACGTTCAGTGCCCGCGCATGGATTTCGTCCAACAGAATCCATAACGAGAGACCCTCTTCGGGTAATAATACGACAAAACTTACAAACAAAAACCTTTCTGTATCTTATTCAGGCAAATTTGGTTTTGTCATACTGACCCCGGGTATGGAATATCTTCATGAGAGAATGAGCAGCGACGATTACGGTATACACTCACGCAGCACCGGCACCGGTTCCCTGTCAGCCAGTATGGATTTTCAGCCGGTTTTTCTCGAGTTAACAGGCAGATATGACAATAACTCGGATTTCAATGACCAATGGTCATACCATGCAGGCGCTGCCTGGAAGGTCCTCGATCATGTCCAGTTCAAGGCCAATGCGGGCACCGGATATCTTGTACCCGATATGGGCAAGCTATATGCCCCTTCATGGCCGGGCAGCACCTTCATTGCCAATCCGGATCTCAAGCCCGAGCATTCATTCAGCTTTGACATCGGCCCATGCATTTCCATGAATACCTATGGCTTTAGTATGAACTATTTCCTTACCACCTATTCAGACCTCATCAAGGCGGATTACCCTACTGCCGACACATTCACCTATGTAAACGTCAATAAGGCCGAATCATCCGGCATGGAGACAAATGCATGGATAGCACCCATAAGCTTGGTGAAAATTTCGACTAATTATATGCTGAGTCACAATACCTTTGAAAGCGGCCCATTCAAAGGGAAAGATCTAGGTCAGAAGCCTTCTCAAGTCCTCAATGTCCAGGTGGATTATTTGCCGGAGATTGCAGGCAGAAATGCGGCGTTTTCTCTTTCGTACCAGTTTCGGCAAGGCACATACAAGGACAACGCCAACACTGAGCGCACCGATAACCGTTACATCGTGAATTCCGGCGCCATGCTCGAGGTGAGCAAGGAAGCTACAATCTCCTTCAAGGTGGACAATATATTGGATGACCGGTCTCCAGAATATGTGTACAAATCATCCTGGGGTACCACCTGGTATCCTGTTTCAGGGAGAACATACCGGTTTGCGGCAAAGGTGAGTTTTTAGCCCCCTGGTCATTGGCTGTCAGCAGTCAGCCTTTTCTGTGATAGCTGATTGCTGAGCGTTTCTCTTAAATCCGGAATTGCTTTAAAGAAGGGTAAAAACCTGATCACTCTATAACTTCTTTTTAAGGCTGACAGATTCTCTTTAAGCTCTGTTGACAAACCCGGCCTTCATCCACGATAATCATGCCCAA
>CAYMDG010000052.1:2301-7530 GCA_964388905.1 uncultured Bacteriovoracaceae bacterium | reverse complement strand
TTCTCTTTAAGCTCTGTTGACAAACCCGGCCTTCATCCACGATAATCATGCCCAATTGAAATTGATTCGGAGGTTCCATGCTTCACTTTTATACAGCAGGTGAATCCCACGGCAGGGGTGTCTTTGCTTTCCTCGACGGACTGCCGGCAGGGCTTACGGTGAATAGAGACATCATCAATGCCGATCTTGCAAGGCGCCAGAAGGGATATGGCAGGGGTCCCCGCATGTCCATCGAGCTTGACATGGTGGATGTGTTGTCGGGCATCAGAGGGGGAGTCACATTGGGGAGCCCGGTGCTCATAGCTGTCTGGAACAGGGATTTTGATAGCTGGAAGGAATACATGGATCCGTGGGAGATTATCCCGGGAAGGGAACTCCATACACCCAGGCCCGGTCATGCAGATCTTGCAGGTGCCGCCAGGTTCAGGCACACGGATCTGAGGAATGTGCTCGAACGCTCCAGTGCCCGTGAGACTGCCGGAAGGGTAGCTGCAGGGGGTATTTTGCGTTCTTTTCTTTCCTGCCTTGATATCAATGCCTATTCATGGGTGACCAGGATCGGAACATCGACCTATGAAGGACCCTTCGATCAGCTGAAGAGGGATAGATCAAGTGTGTTTTGCCCGGACGAGGTGTCTACACAGGAAATGGAGCACGTCATCGACCAGACTGCATCCCAAGGCGACACCATTGGCGGTGAGTTTATGGTTGTGGTTGAAGGCCTGCCTGCCGGTATCGGATCATACACCCAATGGGAACAGCGCCTGGATGCCCTGATGTCAATGTATCTCATGTCCATCCCGGCCATCAAGGCCGTCCAGATCGGTGCCGGTGTCGCATGCGGAGAAATGCCTGGCTCCAAGGTCCATGATCCCATCTGGCCTGCCAGGCCCAAGACCAGGACATCCAACAACGCAGGCGGCCTGGAGGGTGGTGTAACCAATGGTGAACCAGTGGTAATCAAATGTACAATGAAGCCTATCCCTACCCTCAAGAAAGGTATGCCTACCTTTGACATGCGCACCGGTGTGGCAGTTCAGGCAAGCTACGAACGTTCTGACGTGTGCGCTGTACCTGCAGCATCTGTGGTAGGAGAGGCCATGGCTATAATCGCAGTGTCCTGCGCCATCATCGAGGGCTATAACCAGCCCAGCATGGATGCCCTTAAGAATGCGTTTAACGTTCACAGGAAGTTCTGGGAGGGTTTATGATCTTCCTTACCGGCTTTATGGGATCAGGCAAGACGACAGTGGGCAGAAGACTTGCTGAACTTTTAGGCCGGCCATTCATCGATCTCGACGAACATGTCAGTACAAAGGCATGCAGAACCGTGGGTGAGATCTTTGCAAGTGCAGGAGAGGCTGTTTTTAGAATACTCGAACACGAGGCACTGATCGATGTTGCGGGCAAGGATCATAAAGCAGTTGTGGCAACAGGGGGCGGGCTCCCGCTCAATCCTGTGAACAGGGCAATCATGAAGGCCTGCGGCCATAACGTTTATCTGCGTGCTACCTTTGAAAATCTCGCAGAAAGGGTCCCTGAAGACTCCGGCAGGCCATTGTGGACCGAAAAAGCGCGAAGTCTTCTCCTTGAAAGGATACCCGCTTATGAAAATGCCGATACCATCATAGACACGGATGGAAGGCCGGCCCATGAAGTTGTTCAAGAACTTTTCGGCCTGAAAGGCACATTCATAGAACCCGAGACAGTGCTTACCCGGGTCAACCCTTACCCCATATATATCGGCCGGGGCATCTTCAAGGACCTTAGGAGATATATGGCCCGTCACATCCATCCCGAAGGCATTCTGGTGCTCGCAGATGAACAAGTCCTCATGTACTATGGAGAGCTTATTCGTTCTTCGATTGCAGGATTGAAACACCACATTATAACAATACCTTCCGGCGAGTCATCAAAGTCATTTTCCTGCCTGATAAGGATATTGGACGATATGTTCTCAGTCCATGCAAACAGGCAATGGCTATGCCTTGCAATGGGAGGCGGCGTTACTGGTGACCTGGCGGCCTTTGCGTCGAGTATTTTCATGCGTGGGATCCCGGTGGTACAGGTACCCACCACACTGCTGGCCCAGGTGGATTCAAGTATCGGAGGCAAGACTGCCATTGATGTCAAGCATGGCAAGAACCTTGTGGGGACCTTTCATCAGCCTCTTTTCGTGCTCAGCGATATAGAATTTCTTTCAACGTTGGAACCGGCTCATATTAAGGAAGCCATGGCCGAGGTCATTAAATATGGCATCATCATGGATAAGGATCTTTTTGATGAGCTTGAATCCGTGAATACCCCTGATTATGAGAAGATCGTGGCCCTATGTGCTCGCGATAAGGCATTTGTTGTTAGCCGGGATGAAAAGGAAGACGGCCTGCGGAGAATACTCAACTTCGGCCATACCTTAGGGCATGCCATGGAGCTTTCCCAGAATTATAAAACAAGCCATGGCAGGGCCGTGGCAGGGGGGATGTTTTTTGCATCCTGGTTATCACATGAGCTCGGCCTCATCGAGGTAAAGGAGATGGAAAGGATATTCCGGCTGATTAAAAAATGGACCTATCCCCTTCAAGAACTTCAATATCCTCAAGCAGATGAGATATGCAGTGCCATTGCTATGGACAAGAAAGGAGAGCAGGATGGAATTCACTTTGTATTGACTCCATCCATCGGCGATGCTACCATTAAAAAGCTTACTGGTTCTCAAATATTAGGTGCTTATGGCCGGTTTGTCAGAGAATGTGAAGATAGCCTTTGAAGAGGGCAGGTTACTGGACGTTGTCCGGGCAGCCAAATACCGTAGAAATCCTGAAGACAGGCTACTGTTAGGGATTTCGCTCTTCAAGCTTGGCAGGGAAGCTGAGGCGCTGGACGTCTTGGGCAAGGTTGCAGGCCAGGCCGAAGGGTTAATGAAGTCATTTTATTATCTAGCCCTCATCTACAATCAGAAAGAAGATGTTCTGCAGGCCAAGGCATACCTCCAGAAATATCTTGCATTTCATCCTGAAGATGATGAGGCAAGGGACATGCTAGAGCAACAAGACGTCCCAGAGATGCTCATGAAGGAGCCTTCCCTTGAGCTTGCCAAGATATACGCCCAGCAGGGACATTATGAGCAGGCACTCGACATCTATGCTCAGGTCGGTAGAATTGCCGGGCTCGATGATGCAGCCCTGCTCGAGGCCGGTAATGCACAGAAACTCTTTATCATGAAAACCCTGAATGGCTGGCTTGAGAGGTTGAAAAAATGAAGATCCTGGTAATCAACGGTCCGAATCTGAATATGCTGGGACAGAGGGAAACATCCATTTACGGAAACACGACGCTTGAAGACCTTGAAGGTCTCATCAGGCGAAAGGCCTTCACCATAGGGATCGAAGTGGATTTTTTCCAATCGAACCATGAAGGCGATCTTATCGATAAAGTCCAGAAGGCCCCGGCATCGGGCATACATGCGTTCATTCTCAATCCAGGCGGATACACCCATACCTCGGTAGCCTTACGGGATGCCCTGCTCGCTGTGAGCCTCCCTTTCATTGAGGTGCATTTAAGCAGGGTTGCTGCAAGGGAGCAGTTCCGCCAGATCAATTATTTTTCCGATATCGCAGCAGGCAGCATATCGGGGTTCGGTCCTCTTGGCTATGAGCTTGCTATTGAGGCTATATGGGGACTCTATGGAAAGAAGGCTCAGTAGGGCCCGCCACTATCTGAAGGGCCTGGATGCCATCCTGTTGTTATCCCGGCCGAGTATTACGTACCTGAGCAGTTATTCCGGCTCGGATGCTGTCTATGTTTTTACTGAATACAAGGACTTCCTCTTCGTGGATTCAAGGAACACCCTCCAGGCCCGGCAGGAAACCCAAGCACAAGTACACGAGATAACCAGGCGGTGGGAAGGCATCTATACAATACTGCTCGAAGAGGGTGTGAAGACCTTGGGGGTCGAGTCGAATTTATTGGATGTCGACAGCTTTATCAAGATGAAGGATCTCTACAAGGGCATCGAAATGACACCTCTGGGGTGGCAGCTCAAGTCACTGCGTGCCATAAAGGATGCCCAAGAGCTTGATCTAATAATGGAGGCTGCACGTATTTCGGAAAAGGCCTTGCAATCCGTCCTTGCCAAAGGGATAATCGGACGAAGGGAGCAAGACGTTGCCCTCGACCTTGAATGGGAGATGAGGACACGTGGCGCGAGCGCTTCCTCATTCGAGCTCCTCATTGCATCCGGTCCACGTTCTGCAATGCCACATGGTGCTGCGTCAGACAAGGTAATCGACAAGGATGAAGTGGTGATAATCGACTTTGGATGTGTCTATAAAAGCTACTGCTCGGACCAGACAATCACGGTTACAACAGGAAACATAGAAGGGGATTTTAAAGAATCATACAGAAGGGTCAAAGAGGCACAGTCGCTTTCCATCAAGGCGCTGACCCCTGGAGTGAAGGCTTCTGACATTGACCGGATTGCGCGTGATTACCTTGGCACACACGGACTGGGGGCCTTTTTCGGTCACGGGCTCGGTCACGGGGTGGGCATGGAAGTTCATGAGGCCCCGACTGTCTCGTCGGTATCTGAAGATATACTGGAGGAGGGCATGGTCATCACAATTGAACCCGGCGTATATTTGCCTGGCCGGTTCGGCATCAGACTCGAAGACATGGCACTCATAACAGATAATTCTTGCAAGCTTCTAACAAATCTTGATAAGGAAACCATAAGAAACATCATCTAGAGGTGAGGATACATGCAGTATTCAACAGCACAGTTCAGGAAAAATTTGAAGATTGAGATCGATGGAGAACCCTTTACCATAGTAGATTTCCAGCACGTGAAGCCAGGCAAGGGTGGGGCCTTTGTAAGGACAAAGATGAAAAGCCTCATATCAGGCAATGTCCTGGACAAGACCTTTCGCTCAGGTGATAAGGTGGATGTACCTGATCTTGAAGAAAAAAAGATGTCTTTTCTTTACCAGGACGAAACGGGATACTGCTTCATGGATACCCAGACCTATGAACAGATGACACTCACAAAAGCGCAGATGGAAGAGGCGCTTGGTTATCTCAAGGAGAATGTCGAGGTGGAGGTTCTCCTGCACAACGGCAAGGCCATCGGCGTTGAACTACCCATGTTTCTCAATCTTAAGATTGTGGAAACCGACCCGGGTCTGAAAGGCAATACCGCCTCCGGAGGATCGAAGCCTGCCAAACTGGAGACTG
>CAYMDG010000052.1:0-2201 GCA_964388905.1 uncultured Bacteriovoracaceae bacterium | reverse complement strand
GGTCTGAAAGGCAATACCGCCTCCGGAGGATCGAAGCCTGCCAAACTGGAGACTGGTGCTACCATTCAAGTTCCCTTGTTTGTCGGCAATGGTGAAGTGGTCAAAGTAGACACTAGGACAGGGAACTACATTGAGAGAGTAAGTTGAATGAACATTAAAAACGTGAAGGATCTTATTGAACTCATAAAGGATACCGATGTAGTAGAGTTGGATTGGACACCTGAACGTATCCATATTATCCGTAGATCCACCCAGTATGAAGCAACCCCTTCACGGCATCAGGACAATGACCGGTCCAGTACAGGTATGAAGGAAAAACACACCGTCACCGTGACATCACCTCTGGTGGGAACGTTCTACAGGTCTCCATCCCCGGAGACATCCCCATATGTACAGGTAGGGGACCGGGTGGCCAAAAACCAGGTCCTGTGCGTTATCGAGGCCATGAAGCTCATGAATGAGATAGAGTCACATGTAGACGGGACTGTTGCAGCCATACTCAAACGTGATGGTGATAGAGTAGGGTATGGAGACCAGCTCTTCATTATTGAAGAACTATGAACACATGGCAGCTCCTGCATGATGGGAGATGCCAAGCAAAGCATACCATGGAAAGAGACCTCGAGCTTTTCGAGGCACTCAGGCAAGGAAAAATCAAAGGGGCTTTACGCATTTACAACTGGGCTGAGCCAGCCCTGACTTGCGGTTTTCACCAGAAACACTTCAGCATACATGACACAACCCTTGATATACCTGTAATACAAAGGCCTACCGGCGGGGGAGTTGTGCTTCATTACGACGACATCACCTTCAGCATATGCTCAAAGGCAACCGGAGCACTTGCCGGGAGCATCCCTGCTTGTTCGGGACTGATTTCACGCATATTCAAAGGAGCCCTTCACCGTTGCGGTATAGAAACGGAAATAAAAGGTGGAAATTACGCCTTCTCTTCAATCTGTTTTGCACAGCCGACTCCTGCTGAACTGGTGATAGGAAAGAATAAAATCATGGGGCTAGCCCTTGCAAAAAAAAGTGACTTTTTACTGATGCAAGGTGTTATCCCTTTGCGGATAGATAAGGAATTATCAAAAAGGGTATTCGGCGAAGGTCTTCAATATCCACACAAAGGACTATTAGACTACCTTCCTCACTTTTCAAACAAGCTCTTCTTTGACTATTTGCGCCAGGGTTTTCTCTCTGAGCTGGCTGTTCTTCTTGATGAGAGCCACCAGCGTAATCACGAAAACTGCTGCACAAATGAATGAAAAGTAGAATCTAGGGGTAAAGAATTGGGTAAGGACCATGTGCCCAAGCAGCGAAAAAATGGCTATACCTGGTACTATCCCGAGGATTGTCGCCTTCATGAAATCCCGCCAGCAAACACCCGATGCAGCAGCAGCAAAGTTGATCACTGTAAAGGGGAGGATGGTAAGGATCTGAAGTATCAATACAAGGGGATAGCCGTTGGCCTGGATAGCACTCTTAACCCTGGATGTCTTTTTCCCATGCCCCCAGGCAGTCTCCACGCCAAGGGTCTTCACCAGAAAAAATACCAGATTCGCATTGATCAGGCATCCTACATACGAAAGTACCATACCCAGCGGAGCTCCATATACCGAAGAACCTGCCATGATAAGAAGGCTTAGAGGTGCAGCCAACGGCATTATGGCCACACAGAATATGAAGAGCACTACACCGGATAGGCCAACCTTCTGGAGCAAAATCCTCAGATGAATCCAGTCTTTCAAGGGTGATGGGTCCATATAGCTGAAGATGCCCATGATGGAAAAAAAACCGATGACAGAAAGGAGAAACACGCACAAAAACCTGCGTATTTGAGGAGAATTCATTGTTAAACTCAATCCAAATCCCATGTTCAACCCTTCATCCATGAAGTTCATTGCTTCCAACATCTTTCTCATCGGCTAGAATCGCTTTTTCATAAGGGGTGTTACAACATTGGTTGATACTTTTATCAGCAGATTTATGGTATCAGGTTTTTACTTGGGAATTTAGGCATAGACATACTTTGAAACTCTCATCTAAGTTGAATTTGGAGGATGAATGGCAGGCAATCCCATTGAAAAAATCATGAACCCTACCAGCATAGCAATCGCCGGCGCGAGCAATACCTTCACCACCATGGGCACTATCCAGTGTCTGAACCTCATCACAAATGGCTTTCCCGGAGAGATACTACC
>CAYMDG010000051.1:10702-14773 GCA_964388905.1 uncultured Bacteriovoracaceae bacterium | reverse complement strand
CCGGAACTGAAGGGATATCAGATCATTACCTCTTCAGATGCCCATTACGTAGCGGATATCGGCAAGGCATGCACACGCATGCTTCTGGAAAGCCCGACCTTACCGGAAATCGCTCTGGCGATATCAAGGCAAATGGGCAGGTATGTCCTGGAGTAGATCATGCTTGAACTGGCACTGCACGTACTCGACATAGCGGAGAACTCGTCAAGGGCCGAGGCGAGCCTTATAGAAGTTACCATTGTTGAAGACCTCGAAACTGATGTTTTCTCCCTGGAAATCAGGGACAACGGCAACGGCATGGATGAACAGACCATGGAGAAGGCCCTTGACCCCTTTTACACCACCAAGAAGGTCAGGCGCATCGGGTTGGGCCTGCCTATGCTCAAGCAGGCGGCCACTACCGCAGAAGGCAGGTTCTCCCTTCAATCGATAGTGGGCAAGGGAACGGTCGTTTATGCCGAATTCAAGCACTCCCATATCGACAGGCAGCCCCTGGGCGACATCGCAGGCGTCATTGCCATGCTTATCCTCGGGAACCCCGATATTGATATTGTATACGCTCACAAGAAGAACGGGAACACCTATACGCTTGACACCCGGGAACTCCGGGAAGGCCTCGGCGATGTGCCCCTCAACAACATGGAGGTTCTGAACCTCGTCAGGGACAACATCAAGGAAGGGATCGAGGAGCTGAACGGGTAAACGAGCATGGACCGGATTTATCCAATGACGCACTATGGATCTCTCTGTCGGTTTTCAGAATAACTGCTATAACCGAACACTAGCCACTCATTCCTTTTCTTAAGTACATTGGCAATTTCTTCCGTTTTCTGCTATCTACTTTCGTCAAATATACGATGCATTACCTGATGCTCAAGAGTTGAAATTGACCGGGAGTTGGAACATGAAGAAAAAGGACACAGCAAGAGAGCCTCTGCGGTTCATCACTGCAACGTCACTTTTCGACGGGCATGACGCGTCCATCAATATCATGCGCCGGATTCTGCAGGACAGCGGGGCTGAGGTGATCCACCTGGGCCACAACAGGGGTGTCGTCGAGATCGTAAATGCTGCCGTACAGGAAGGGGCCCACGGGATTGCCGTCAGTTCCTACCAGGGCGGCCATATGGAGTTCTTCAAGTACCTCATCGACCTCCTGAAAGAGCGGGGATGCGATTATGTGAAGGTATTCGGCGGCGGCGGCGGTGTCATCGTGCCGGATGAAATTAAGGAGCTAGAGGCATACGGGGTAGCCAAGATCTATTCGCCCGATGACGGCAAGGCTTTTGGCCTCAAGGGTATGATATCGCACATGATGGGAATCGCCTCAGGTGTGCAGATACCTGAGGTGCCCATGGATAATAAGGCTATCCTTGCCAGGGACCCGGTGCTTATGGGCAGGCTCATCAGTTATGCAGAGAGGGCCAGATTTTTCAAAGACAAGAGTTTTGAGCCCATGCGCGCCTATCTCAAGGGAATAAAGACCGGCAGTCCCATTGTCGGCATCACCGGCACAGGCGGATCGGGCAAGAGCTCTATTATTGATGAGCTGCTTCGCAGGGCACTCTATCACTACCCTGATAAAACCGTTGCCGTCATCTCGGTGGATCCCACGCGCTCTCGGAGCGGGGGGGCCTTGCTGGGAGACAGGATCCGTATGAACCAGATCGACGATAGCAGGGTCTACATGCGCTCCATGGCTACCCGTGCGTCCAAGGACGAACTGTCCGAGGCCATCCATGACGCCTTGGATATCGTGAAGGCTGCGGGCTATGACCTTATAATCGTAGAGACCAGCGGCATAGGCCAGGGTGATGCGGCCATCACCACGGTGAGCGACTACTCGCTCTATGTCATGACATCGGAGTTCGGCGCACCGTCACAGCTGGAAAAGATCGACATGCTCGATTTTGCGGATATGGTACTCATCAACAAGTTCGAACAGGAAAAGGCCCTGGACGCACTCAAGCATGTGAGAAAACAGTTCATGCGCAATCATGATCTGTTCGAGATGGACCCAGAAAATCTGCCCATCTACGGCACAGTGGCCAGCAGGTACAGCGATGTCGGCATGGACAAGGCCTTTGCGCATCTCTCCCGCGCCCTTGTGGAAAAGGGGTTCATCAACTGGCACATGCTGCCCGAATCCAAGGTTGATCAGGAAAGGGCCCACGAGGGCATTGTTCCTTCCGGAAGGCAGCTCTATCTGAGCGAGATCGCCAAGGCCTTGAGAGGATACCATGCGCGCACCAAAGAGGTGAGCGCCAGGCTGAGGAGGCTCTATGCCATTGAAGACCTCCTTCAGGACAAGGCTGACAAACCCACCTCTGAGGGCTTGAGAAAAATGCTTTCCCAGGTGAAAAAAGGCATTGCCAAGGACGACATGGAGCTTATCCATGGCTGGGAAAAACAGCATGTGAGGTATAAGTCCAAGTCTTATTCATACACGGTCCGCGACAAGAAGATCCACGTGTCGCTCACAAAGGATTCACTGGCAGGCCTTGAGATCCCAAAGATAGCCCTGCCTGCATTCACTGACAAGGGCGATCTTTTCGCCTGGCTCAGGAAGGAGAACCTGCCGGGCTTTTTCCCCTACACCGCTGGAGTGTTCCCTTTCAAACGCGATTGGGAAGACCCCAAGAGGCAGTTCGCAGGCGAAGGCGGACCGGAAAGGACCAACAAGCGGTTCCATTACCTATGCAGGCACGATGAGGCCAAACGATTGAGCACGGCCTTCGACAGTGTGACGCTCTACGGAGAGGACCCGCACGAGAAGCCCGACATCTTCGGCAAGATCGGCGAGAGCGGGGTCAGCATCTGTACGCTTTCCGACATGAAGAAGCTCTATGCAGGCTTTGACCTCCTCTCACCCACCACAAGCGTGTCCATGACCATCAACGGCCCGGCCCCCATCATGACGGCCATGTTCTTCAACACGGCAATCGACCAGCAGGTCGAGGCTTTCAAAAAGGAAAAGGGCAGGGCGCCCAAGACAGATGAGCTAGGTGCCATCAGGGACCATGTACTCAAGAACGTGCGAGGTACGGTCCAGGCCGATATCCTCAAGGAGGATCAGGGCCAGAATACCTGCATCTTCTCAACAGAATTCGCGTTGAAGATGATGGGCGACATCCAGGAGTACTTCATCGAAAAGGGCGTGGAGAACTTCTACTCCGTGAGCATCAGCGGCTACCACATCGCCGAGGCAGGGGCCAATCCCATCAGCCAGCTGGCCTTTACCCTGGCCAACGGATTCACCTATGTGGAGTACTACCTGTCGCGCGGTATGAACATAGATGATTTTGCCAAGAACTTCTCGTTCTTCTTTTCCAGCGGCATGGACCCTGAGTACAGCGTTCTCGGCAGGGTTGCCCGCAGGATCTGGTCCGTTGCCATGAGGGACCTCTACGGGGCCGACGAGTCGTCCCAGAGGCTCAAATATCATATCCAGACCTCAGGCAGGTCGCTGCACAGCATGGAGATCCAGTTCAATGACATCCGTACAACCCTCCAGGCCCTGACCGCGCTGAACGACAACTGCAACTCGCTGCACACCAATGCCTACGACGAGGCCATAACCACGCCTACCGAGGAGTCAGTGCGCCGCGCCATGGCCATACAGATGATCATCAATCGCGAGTTCGGTCTTTCCATGAATGAGAACCGGCTCCAGGGATCGTTCTTCATGGACTGGCTCACGGATGCAGTAGAGGAGGCGGTTCTCAAGGAGTTCGAACGCATAAGCGACCGCAAGGGTGTTCTGGGCGCCATGGAGACCCAGTATCAGCGCTCCAAGATCCAGGATGAGTCGCTCTACTACGAACACCTCAAGCATTCGGGCAAGATGCCCATTATCGGCGTTAACACCTTTGAGAACCCCAATGCCGATAGTCAGGAAGCAGGGAGCTGCATCCTGCTCACGCGTTCAACCTACGAAGAAAAGCAGGCCCAGCTCGACAACTGCCGGAAGTTCCAGAAGAGCCATGCCAAGCAGGCCGATGCAGCCTTGAGGAAACTCAAGGAGACGGCACTTTCCGGCGGGAATATTTTTGCCGTTCTCATGGACACGGT
>CAYMDG010000051.1:8161-10602 GCA_964388905.1 uncultured Bacteriovoracaceae bacterium | reverse complement strand
ATGAAGACCATCGGAAAAGGTTATGTCCACATTTATACCGGTAACGGCAAGGGAAAGACCAGCGCCGCCCTTGGCCTTGCCCTGAGGGCAGCCGGCCGGGGCCTGAAGACCCATATGGTCCAGTTCATGAAAGGCCAACAGTATGGCGAACTCGAAGGTGTAAAGACGAGTGGTGGGCTCATCACCATCGAACAGTTCGGACACCCGACCTTCTGCAAATTTGCTGAAACGCAGGATCCCAAGGATATAAAGAGGGCTTGCTCGGCCCTTGCGCGCATTCAAGAGCTCATGCAGGCGCATGCCTGTGTCATTCTCATTGCCGATGAGATCATTACGGCAAGCATGTTCAAGCTCCTCACTGAAGATGATATCCTTGATGTCATTCGTACTAAACCCGAGGGTATGGAACTCGTGCTCACCGGCAGGGGAGCCACTGAGCGGATGATCGAGGCTGCCGACCTGGTGACCGAGATGAAGGAGATAAAGCACTACTACACCAAAGGCGTCCAAGCTCGGGAGGGGATCGAAAGCTGAGCTTTCAGAATAAGTTAGGATAAAAATTTTGGCCCTTTCAAACGTGTGATTTGCCCAAAAGGCAAATCACACGTTTGAAAGGGTTTATTATTTTCTAATTAGAGTATCTCTATAGCCGCTGCCATGGATACCCCGCCGCCGCCGCACAGGGTTGCCAGGCCCAGAGATTTTCCCCGCTTCTTCAATGCATGGATCAGCGTTACCATAAGCCTGCATCCCGTGCTGCCCACCGGATGACCCAGCCCGATGCCGCTCCCGTTCACATTGGTAATGTCGCGATTGAGGCCGAGCTCCTTCTCGCAGCCGATGTACTGGCCTGCAAACGCCTCGTTCACTTCGATGAGCTCGAAGCTGTCAAGATTGAGGTTCGGATTTCTCTTAAGGAGGTCTTTGACCGCAGGAACAGGGCTAAGACCCATGACCGAGGGGTGGCATCCGCCGCGGCCAATGGCAACGATCTTTGCAAGCGGCTTGAGACCCAGCTCTTTTGCCTTTTCCGCGGACATGATGACCATGGCCGAAGCGCCGTCATTGAGTCCCGAAGAGTTGCCAGCCGTGACTTTGCCGATCTTTGGGATAAATGCGGGCGGCAGGTCGGCCAGGTCGGCCATGGTGATACCGGGACGGAAATGCTCGTCTTTGTCGAAGATCTTGGGCGGTTTGCCCTTTTTCTGGGGTAGCTCGATGGGCACGATCTCTTCGGAAAAATCACCCTCCTTGGTTGCCCGTTCGGCGCCGTTGTGGCTCTTGAGTGCCACCTCGTCCATCTCTTCACGGCTGATGTTATGTATCTGTGCGATGAACTCGGTAGTGTGGCCCATGATATAGGGCTTGCCCTTGAACATTTCAAAGAGAGGGTAGCCGTGAATCGGGCTGTCATCCGCCAGGGGCTGTACGAATGATCCGCAGTGGAGCGCACGGATCATGGCATCCACGAAGACCTTGTCCTGGAGCCTGCACCCCCAGCGTGCATCCGGAGAGATATACGGGACTCCCGACATATTCTCGGCGCCGCCTGCTAAAATGATATCCGCCATACCTGCCTGGATCATGGCCATACCGCTGAGTACCGCCTCCATGCCCGAGATGCATACCCGGTTGATGGTCACCGCGGTTACACCTTCAGGGATGCCGGCAAGAAGTGCTCCCACCCTGGCCATATTCAGGGTGTCCGCCGGGTCCATACAGCACCCGAAACGCACATCATCGATGGTTGCCGCATCTATGCCCGCACGTTTGATGGCCTCTTTCATGACAACGCTTGCGAGGCGGGCCGTGATCATATCCTTGAGCGTCCCGCCGAATGTACCAATGGCTGTCCTGCATGCGGAAACAATGACTACATCCTTCATGAGAATCCCCCTTTATGCTTAGTTGGCGCCTGCCCCATGGACATGCGCATTCGACACTCAACATAATGAATAACCATTCATTTATAAAGAAAAGCACGGTGCTTGTAAAGAGGAATCGATTCATGGATCAGTGCAAATAAGTCTTAAGTTTAAAGTGTTAAGTTTTCAATGGAGCCGGATTTAAAACATGAAACCCATAACTTGCTCTTTTTTTATCCTGCTTGCATACAGAATAAAGCTGCGGTATATCTTGAAAGTGAACCATCCTGAAACATTCACCTGTCATAGATGCGGAACGTGCTGTCTTGCAGACATGATAGCCTATGTCACCAAAGAAGACATGGACCGATGGATCAGCCAGGGCAGGTCCGACATCCTTCACATCATTGAGAATGAGCAGGCATTCTGGGCCGGGGACCATCTGGTATCTGCCCGGGATGGCAGACCACTCATGGGCTGCCCGTTCCTCACCTGGGAAAAGGGCGGATATGCCTGCGGAATATACGAGACCAGGCCTGGTGTATGCAGAGTCTACGAGCCTGCTTCTTCGCAGAT
>CAYMDG010000051.1:0-8061 GCA_964388905.1 uncultured Bacteriovoracaceae bacterium | reverse complement strand
TTTAATTCAGGGATGTCGATGCCTTCCATTGCGTGAACGATTTTTTCGCGCAGCGTTTTTACCCCGCGGATGACATCGGTCTGTGTCGGATATGCCTTAATAATGGACTCCCAGTTCATATTTGAAAGGGTAGGGGAAATCCGGGGTCAAGTCAAGGTGTTCGTAGATTAAAAGCAGATGCATTATGTAATTATTTGCATAATTTACAATGAATGATTGTTCATTTATTATGCTTCAAGTAAAAAAATCCACCACGGGAGAGTGCTCTATGGATATCACGAGGAGAAATTTCCTCAAGATCGCAGGTGGCACTGTTGCAACTGCCGGATTTGGAACAGGGATAGGCATTAAGCCTGCATTCGCCCAGTCCAGAAAGGTCCAGTATGCACAGGAAGTGCCTACGATCTGCCCCTACTGCGGCGTGGGCTGCGGTATCATTGCCCATGTAAGGAACGGCAAGGTGATCAACACGGAAGGCGACCCGGATCATCCAATAAACAAAGGATCGCTGTGCCCCAAGGGCGGTTCGCTCTATCAGATCGCGAACAATGACAGACGAAACGAGAAGGTCCGCTACCGTGCACCGGGCTCCGATTCCTGGAAAGAGGTAGAGTGGGACTGGGCTCTAGAGAAGATCACCGCAAACCTGAAGAAGGCCAGGGATGCCGGGTTCAAAATCGCCAATGATAAAGGTGAGGTAGTGAACCGTCTGGAGAACGTAGCCTCCATCGGTGGAGCATCGCTTGACAACGAAGAGGTCTATGCCCTGACCAAGATGAACAGGGCACTCGGTCTGGTGTGGGTAGAGCACCAGGCCCGGATCTGACACAGCGCCACCGTCGCCGGTCTGGCGGCATCATTTGGTCGCGGTGTCATGACAAATCATTGGAACGACATCCAGTATGCAGACTCCATCCTCATCATGGGGTCGAACCCTGCAGAGAACCATCCCATCTCCTTCAAGTGGGTGAATGAGGCAAGGAGCAAGAGGAAGGCCAGCCTCATCGTGGTAGACCCGAGGTTCACCAGGTCTGCGGCGACGGCCGATATTTATGCGCGCATAAGGCCGGGCTCGGACATCGCCTTTTTGGGCGCCATGATAAACTATGCCATTGAGAAGAACCGGATCAACGAGGATTACGTCAAGAACTACTCCGACGCTTCCTACCTCGTGAGCCCTGAATTCCAGGGTCCTGTGGATCTCGACGGGGCCTTCTCAGGGCTTACCGGTGCCAAGTATGACAAGGCCACCTGGGGCTATCAGATGGACGAAAACGGCATACCAAAGATGGACCCCACCCTGCAGGACCCCATGTGCGTTTTCCAGCTCCTGAAGAAGCACTATTCGAGATATACCCTGAAGAAGTCCAGTGAACTCACCGGGTGCGACATCGCATCGCTGGAAGCGGTCTGCGATGCATACACCGCAACATTCAAACCCGAGCTTTCGGGCACCATCATGTATGCCATGGGAACCACGCAGCATACCTATGGCTCCCAGAACGTAAGGGCCTATGCGATTATCCAGCTTCTTCTCGGCAACATCGGCGTAGCAGGCGGCGGTATCAACGCATTGCGCGGCGAGAGCAACGTGCAGGGCTCTACGGACCACGGCGCCCTGTTCCATATACTCACCGGCTACCTCAAGTATCCCAAGGCCAATCAGCCTACTCTGGTCAAGTACAATGAGGACAACACCCCCAAGACCAAGGACCCCAAGAGCCTGAACTGGTGGGGAAACACGCCGAAGTACATGGCGAGCCTCATGAAGGCCTGGTGGAGGGATGCCGATCTGGAGACTGCATACAGTTATCTTCCCAAGATCGATGACGGAAAGAACTATTCCTACCTGCCCATCTTCAGCACCATGGCCAACGGCGATATCAAGGGCCTGTTCTGCTGGGGCATGAACCCCGCCGTGGGCGCCCCGAGTTCCAAGATGATCAGACGGGCCTTGGCACAGCTCGACTGGATGGTATGTGTCGACCTGTGGGAGACCGAGACAGCGGCCTTCTGGCAGAAGGAAGCCGGTGTAAACCCGGCCGATATCAAGACAGAGGTCTTCCTGCTTCCGGCAGCCTCCTCTGTGGAGAAAGAAGGGTCAATATCAAATTCAGGCAGATGGGTGCAGTGGCGGTACAAGGCCATCGAACCGGTCGGACATGCAGAAGACGACCTCTGGATCATCAATCAGATCCTTGGACGAATGAAAAACCTCTATAAAAAAGAAGGCGGGGCATTCCCCGACCCCATCCTCAATCTCACCTGGAACTACGGAAAGGTGGGCCTTGATGGAATGATTCACAACCCGTCCCCGCGCGAGGTGGCCAAGGAGATCAACGGCTACTTCATTGCTGAAAAGGAGATCGAGGACAAGGTCAAGAAGGAGATCAAGAAGTTCAAGCCCGGTGACATGGTTCCCAGTTTTGCCATGCTTCAGGACGACGGTTCAACGTGCTGCGGTTGCTGGGTCTACTGCGGTTCGGTCTCCGACACCGAGAACAAGCTGATGAAGCGCGATGCCACCGACCCGACCGGTCTGGGCATGTTCCCCAACTGGTCCTGGTCCTGGCCCGTAAACCGCAGGATCGTGTACAACAGGGCCAGCGTAAATGCAGAAGGCAAGCCCTATGCCAAAGACAAGCCCGTGATCTGGTGGAGCGCTCTGAAAAAGGTCTGGCTGGGTGACATACCCGATGGCAACGGCGATCCCGATGCCATACTGCCCTTCATCATGGTGCCCCACGGAAGAGGCATGCTCTTCGCTGCCGGCATGAGCGACGGACCTTTCCCCGAGCACTATGAGCCGCTGGAATCAGCGGTGAAGAATACGTTCAGCTCCCATCAGGTCTCGCCGGTCATCACTAGGTGGGACGAGAAGGCCAAGGAAAAGACCTGTAACCCGATCATTGCGGAAGGCTGTGTAGCAGCGATATACGGGAGTGAGGACATTAAGGACTTCCCCGTCATCTGCTCAACCTACCGTGTCACCGAACACTGGCAGACAGGCCAGATGACCCGGTGGCTGCCATGGCTCGGCGAAATGGTTCCCAGCCAGTTTGTGGAGATGAGCGAAGAATTCGCAAAGGAAAAAGGCATCACATTCGGCGACAAGGTGCGTGTAACCTCAGCAAGAAATGTCGAAGGCATTGTGGCATATGTCATGATCACGAAACGTCTTAAACCCTTTGTCATCGCGGGGAAAACCCATCACATGGTGGGTATTACCTGGCACTTCGGGTATAAGGGCCTGGTTACCGGCGCCATTGCCAATGACCTCACCCCGTTCATCGGAGATCCGAACACCATGATACCCGAATACAAGGCGTTCCTTGTCAACGTTGTGAAGGCATAAGGGGGGTGTGACATGGCAGAATTCATTAAACTCATCGATGTAACGAAATGCACGGGATGCAGGGGATGCCAGGTGGCATGTAAGCAGTGGAACGGACTTCCTGCGGAAAAGACCATATACACAGGCTCTCTGCAAAACCCTAAAGATCTGACGTATAATACCTGGACTCTCATCAGGTTTGACGAGATCGAGAAGAAAGGCAAGATGAACTGGCTCATGCGACATGACGCGTGCATGCACTGCGATTGGCCGGCTTGTGCCAAGGCCTGTCCATCACCCGGCGCGCTCACCAAGACAGAAGAAGGGGCTGTAGTCCATGATCCTAAGTACTGTATCGGCTGCAAGGCGTGTATTGCCGCATGCCCCTTCGACATTCCGCGGTATTCAGAGGAGCAGCAGAAGATAGCAAAATGCACCCTCTGTTATGACCGCATCACCGACGGCAAGCAGCCCGCGTGTGTAACCTCGTGCCCTACCGGCTGCCTCACCTTCGGGACCAAGGAAAAAATGCATGAGAAGGCCCTGAAGCGTTCTGAGAAGGTTGGTGGGTTCGTGTACCCGAACAACCCTAAGTATGAGACCCATATCCTGTACGTTATGCCCGGTACGGTGAATATTTCTGATTTTTCACACGCAAACCCCGATCCGAAAATGCCGTTTTCGGTGCTCTTGTGGAAGAACCTGTTCAAACCTTTCGCGCTCATTGGTATCGGTGCTGTAGCTGGCGGGGCTTTCCTGCACTACATCACCAAGGGGCCTCACAAGGTGCACGAGAAAAAAGAAGGGGGTGAGTAGATGTCAGCGCATGAAGAAAACATGGTAAGAGTCACCGATGTGGAAGAGAGGATCGTGCACTGGCTGCTGGCAGGGAGCTGCATATTCTGCCTCTTGACGGGTCTGGGCCTGATGTTCCAATCATGGAGTTTTATCCCCACACTCTTTGGCGGCTACTATGCCACAAAACTGATGCATATCTTTGCAGGTGTTGTCTTTTCCGGCATGCTCGTACGTTCCTATTTCATGTGGAAAAAGGACTGCGAATTTGAGCCGGATGACATGAAGTGGGTCCTCAAGGCCGGAGGATATCTCTGGCCTGTCAAAGACCTCCCTCCTGTATACAAGTATAATGCAGGCCAGAAGGCGTTCTTCTGGTGCCTCATGGTGTTCGGCGCCATCATCGTGGTAACCGGGTACTTCATGTGGCTGTGGAATCCAACAATGGTACCCCTTATAATTGCACGCTGGGCCTATATGCTCCATGCCATGTCCGTAGTGGTCCTCGGGGCATTCATCATGATCCACTTTTACCTGGGAACCATTGGTAATCCTGGGACAGTCTCAGCCATGATCACCGGTTGGGTGAGCAAGGCATGGTGTGAAACACACTGCCCACGCTGGTTCGCAGAAAGGAACAAGAAACCCGGAGCCGCAGCGTAAAGCATAAGAAGGAATACCAAAGGAAATCGCAAAGGGCCCTCGATTGAGGGCCCTTTTTTGTCCCGGATATTGCGTTTAGGAAGAGTAAAAACTTGATCCGTTAAAATAATTCATCTTGCAGCCTTAGGAGAATGCTGATTATACCGGCCCTTAAAGGCAGCAAGATGACTTATTTTAACGGATCTATTTAAAACAATTTCATAATCAATATGAATGCTATGCTCAAGGCCACCAGAAATGCATGAGGAAATTACGGGCACATTCATAAGCAAGATCCGGGTTTAAACATAGATCTTTCATCAGGCCTTCCCTTTAACCAATAAAATCCTATTATGTATTCTTAGGTCATATACAGTCCTTACAAACTTGAAGAGATTAAGAAAGGAGATGAAAAAGATGATTACACTTCCTGATCTTCCCTATGCCAAGGATGCGCTGGCGCCGGTCATCAGCGCGAATACCCTGGAATTCCATTACGGCAAGCATCACAAGGCATATGTGGACAACACTAACAAGCTCATTGCAGGCACGGATCTGGAGAACGAAACACTGGAGAACATAATGAAAAAGGCCTCCGGAGATCCCGCAAAGGCAGGTCTGTTCAACAATGCAGCCCAGATCTGGAATCATTCATTTTACTGGCAGTGCCTGAAGCCAGGTGGCGGCGGGGCACCCAGAGGGGCAGTTGCATCGAAGATCACCTCCACCTGGGGAAGTGCGGACAAGTTTTTTGAAGAGATGAAGAACGCCGGAGTCACCCAGTTCGGCAGCGGATGGGCATGGCTCGTGCTGGAAAATGGAGAGCTCAAGATATCAAAGACCGCCAATGCAGACACCCCGATAGTGCACAAACAGACACCGCTCTTGACCATCGATGTCTGGGAGCACGCCTACTACCTCGACTACCAGAACCGCAGGCCGGACTACCTTTCTGCAGTTATGGATAAGCTCATCAACTGGGACTTCGTGAACGCCTGCTTCGGAAAGTAAGGATCAGGGGAGGCCGTAAACCGGCCTCCTTTCCATCAAGATGTCGTCACCCTCGGCAGGTCTTTCCACGACGTGGTGAACTGCGGGGACTTCCTGGTCTGGCGCATCCACCAGGGCCGTTCGAACCCGGAGGCTGCAAAGGCCATGGTTCCTCTGCCCCAGCGCCGGTTGATAGTGTCCACGGTCTTCATGAGACCCAGTTCTTTCTCTCCCTCGCGGCCCTGGCAGAAGAGGTTGAGCTGCACCTGGCCGCGTTGCACTATGCCCGAGAGCATGACGCCGACCTTTCTATAGGCAGGCCCCTTGTGGTAGATGCGCCTCAGCAGGGCCTTGGCATAGCGGATGAGGTCAGGCGTGTGGGCCGTGGCGACAGGGATGGCTGCAGAGCAGATGCGGGTCTTGGGGTGGCCGTCGTTGAAAGGGAACTCCATGAGGATCACCTGTATGCATGAGGCGGCAGAGCCCTGGTGGCGCAGCTTTTCGGCGGCCCGGGATACATAGGCCGCGGCCGCTTCCTCCAGCTCTTGGATCCGGTACACCCTCTTGCCGAAGGACCGGGAGCACAGGATCGCCTTTTTGGGCGGCTCGGCCTCATCCAGCGGGATGCAGCTGGTTCCCCTGAGTTCGAGGGCCGTGCGCAGGCCCATGACGGTCATGTGCCTCTTCACCCATTCATCCGGCGCGTTCCTCAGGTCCAGTGCGGTAAGGATGCCGTGACGCCTGAGAAATTTGGCATACTGGCGGCCCACGCCCCAGACATCATCCACCTCGATGGTGGAAAGGACCTCTTCTTCCCGGCCCGTGATGTCGAACACGCCAGCGCAGTTCTGAGCCTTCTTGGCCGCCTTTGCTGCGGCCTTGGCCAGTGTTTTGCTGGGGCCGATCCCGATTGAAACAGGGATGCCCACCCACTTTTTCACGGTCTTCCTTATGGTTCTTCCAAAAGCGGTGAGGTCGCCTGCAGTGCCTTCAAGGCTCAAGAAGGCCTCGTCAATGGAGTAGACCTCCATGTCCGGCGTGAAGGAGGCCAGCGTCTCCATGACCCTGCGCGAAAGGTCGCCGTAGAGGCTGTAGTTGGAGGAGAAGACGTACACGCCTTCTTTGGCCACAAGTTCTCCGCACTGGAAGATGGGCTGTCCCATCTTCAGCCCCAAGGCCTTGGCCTCATTGGACCGGGAGATGATGCACCCGTCGTTGTTGGACAGCACCACCACGGGCTTATGCTCCAGGCCGGGGTTGAAGACCCGTTCGCACGAGGCGTAGAAGTTGTTGCAGTCAACAAGGGCAAAGACCTTGTTCATGGCCGGTTCCTTATCAGATGGTCCCTTCATACGGTTCTCGTTTAGGTGGTCTTTTACCTGGCCTCTTCAAAACCGTTATCTTCCTGGCCACGAAGGCTTTTATTTCTGGCATATCACTTGAGTGGCCAGGAAGATAACGGTTTTGAAGAGGTTAATTTTTTCTTAAGCCGATTCATCGACGCTCCTCACGCCTTGTGGATCACGTAGGTGACCACGCCCCACACCTCCACGCGCATGCCTTCCGTGATCTCGATGGGCTTGAAGCTCGGGTTTTCTGCCAGCAGAAAGCATCTGCCCCCTGTGCGCTGAAACCTCTTCACCGTGAACTCGCCTTCAATTACCGCGATGACGATACTGCCGGAACCCGCTTCGAGGGCCTTGTCCACGATGAGTATGTCACCCGGGTGGATGCCCGCCTCGATCATGGAGGTGCCCTCCGCCCGCACGAAGAAGGTGGCTGACGGGTGGGAGATAAGGAACTCGTTCAGGTCAAGCTTCTTGTCGATGAAATCGTCCGCAGGCGAGGGGAATCCGGCGGAGACACCCGCCGTGAAGAGGGGTATCTCAAGCTTTTTCCTGGCCTCGAATCCCCAGATGGCGCTTACGCGTGTTTGGCTATTTTTTGTCACAGAGGATGATTCTAGCACTGAGAATGCTCGGTGTAAAGGGAAGCACTCGGGTGGTGATGTATGGGCGGGCGGTGATCTATTAGAGAGATAGAGAGGAAGCCCTTAAAGAGAGAATAATGATGTTAAATAGTAAAAGAGAAAAAAATGATTGATCAATGTTGTGGGTTTCAGGTAATAAATCTATTTGTGTTAGCCTTAACATAATGGGTAGCATGGTAATTAGTTGGATAGATAAAAGTAACAGGCGCACTTTAAGGATCGTCGCCTAAAGGTGCACAGCGAGAAATTTATAGAGGGGGGGAATATGGGTAAAGATCGGGATGCGCAATACCGCAGCAGGATCAGCGGG
>CAYMDG010000050.1:12396-14943 GCA_964388905.1 uncultured Bacteriovoracaceae bacterium | reverse complement strand
ATGGTATGCAGGCCTTCATCAAGATCCACCCATGAAGGGGCAAGCCATATTGATACAATACCTAGTATTATCCCTATGACGGAATGTATGATCCTTGACCTTGAGGTGAGACAGGAAAGGATGATTGCACTCAAAATCAGTGCCGGGAAGTCATGCAGCCAAAAGAGAATTCCGCTACAGAGCGAGACGAATACAATAACAAGAGGGTTTGATCTGCCGATATCGCTGAGCATTTTGAGACCTCTCTCCCTATACAATCCATTCCATTCTTTTCTGTCTGATGACATGAGTAAGCATGTCCATCAAAAGGATATCCGTATAAGGGAGATCCTTCATGAAGACCTATGCCTGTTACAAAGGAAGGTTTATATCAAGCTTCAATGGCGCCAATGAGATCTGATACGGATTCAATATGAAATTCTTCCATATAAGCACGGATTCCATCAATGATCTTAAGATAACAGAACGGGTCCCTTAGGGCCGCGCTGCCGATCTGCACTGCTGTTGCGCCTGCCAGCAAGAACTGGATGACATCCCGGGCGGAGGTGATGCCGCCGGATGCTATAATGGGTATATGTACAGTACGTGAGACATCCCAGACTATCTTCAAGGCAACCGGTTTGATGGCGGGGCCGGAAAGCCCCCCCGTTATATTGCCGAGGACAGGCCTACGGGTCTTTTCATCGATTGCCATGGCAGGCAGGGTATTGATGCAGGTTATAGCGTCTGCGCGAGCCTCCTGAACAGCAAGCGCAATCCCTGAGATATCAGTGACCATGGGGGAGAGCTTTACGATCAGGGGTTTTCCGCAAACATCACGAACCTTTTTTACCAGGGCATGGAGCCCTTCCGGATCTCTTCCGAACTCGATGCCCCCCTTTTTCACATTGGGGCACGAAACATTCATTTCCAGGGCAGATATGCCGTGCCTTTCAAGGGCTTGGGCTGCACGCACATACTCATCTTCAGTAGTTCCAAAAAAGTTTACGATTATATGAGTATCATATTCCATCAGGAACGGGAGCTTTTCCTCAATAAATCTGGGGATACCGATATTTTCAAGTCCGATGGAATTGATCATGCCGCAGTGCGTCTCTACGATACGCGGTGTAGGGTTGCCGTCCTTTGGGGCAAGGGAAAGCCCTTTTGTAACAAGGCCGCCAAGAATACCCAGATCAAAAAGTTCAGAAAACTCCTCTCCATAGGCAAAGGTGCCTGAAGCACTCATGAGAGGGTTCTTCAAGATAAGACCGGGAGTAATTTCTACTGAGGTATTCACGTTCAATCCCAGATGATTTCAAGGGCATTAAACACCGGCCCTTCCCTGCAGACCCTCATGTTGCCCTTTATGGTCCGGACTACGCAGCCTGTGCAGGCGCCGAAACCGCATGACATACGTTCTTCAAGTGATATCTCACACAGGATGCCGGTCTTGACTGCCAGCATTGATACCGCCTTCAGCATGCCTTCAGGCCCGCAGGCGTAAATGATGGTATCTGCACCATTCTCTCCATCCCTTATAACATCACCTATAGCATCCGTTGCCAGTCCCTTATTGCCGAGAGATCCATCCTCGGTCATTATAATAATCTTTGTATTCGGGATTGCCTGTATCCGCTCAAGCAACGGCAGGTCATGCCGGTTCTTTGCGCCGATGATAAAATGGCCTGATTTTATTCGTTCTGCAAGAGAGAGAACCGGCGGAAACCCGGTTCCTCCGGCAACATAGACTATCTTTTTCCCATCATGTCGTGTGAACCCTTTGCCCAGAGGGCCAAGCACCTTGAGAGTTTCTCCCTGCTTTTTCTTTGAAAGGACTCTTGTGCCTTCACCCCTTATTCGATATAGCAACTCTTGATGCTTTCTTTTTTGCCCGAGAATCGCCAATGGCCTCCTGAGAAAAGGTTCCATACCATTATTTATCTGAACCATGAAAAACTGGCCCGGTGCAGAAAACGGCAACTCTCCTTCGAGTATAATATGATAGGTTTGGGTTGCAACTTCGACATTTCTGATTACAGTGCACTCCACATCTTGAACCATACCGGGTCGTAAGTCTTTCACCATGATTGCTGCATCCTCATTATTATCATTATAATATCTGCTCCATGTGCTCATGTGGGAAAACCCCATGGATGAATAGAGCGACCGTGCAGGTACATTGGTTTTTCTCACCTCTAGTACGGAATATACCTTGTCTTTTGCTGCCGCGTCCATAAGGATTTCTTTCACGAGTTGTCTTGCTATACCACGCCTTCTATAATCCGGATGTACGGCCAGATTGAGGATGTGGACCATGTTTGCAAGGTTCAGCGCGAGACAGTAACCTACAACCAGCCCATCTTCAATTGCCACAAATGAGTTGCACCGTTCATCTTCCAGGGTAATAATAAATGTTTCCTCATCCCATGGGGTTGGGAAAGACATGCGCTCTATAGTAATAATTTCCCTGACATGCTTCGATGTTGCCAGAAGGATAACTACAGGATCCATGTGAGCAGAAGCACTAGGGTCATGCCCAGGATGAAGACACTTGCATGTGCTTTA
>CAYMDG010000050.1:8835-12296 GCA_964388905.1 uncultured Bacteriovoracaceae bacterium | reverse complement strand
GATGCCCCAATGAGTATCCCGATCTTTACATCACCCATGACAAAACCAATAATCGGTCCCATGATCATGGGACGACTTATCATAAGTTGGAATATATAAACCCTATCCAGCCAGAGCAGCGAACCTGTAAGTATCCCCAAGAAGCCTTCTGTTATCATATATCTACCATATCAATAATGGATTTCATGTCAATAAGACGCTCTCGCGGTACGGATTGCAGGGTAACTTCTATACCTTTGTCCATGAGTGACTTGACCATATCAAGGTCTTCCTGGTCAACCCATACGGAAAAGGAGAGCTGTTTTGATGGCACTGCGGCTTTGTTGTTCCCAATATTAAGTTTGGTGAATATGAAACCATTTGAAAACAAACGGCATGCATCCTTAATATTGGATACGATCACCAGGCAGCGTTTCCCTTGCAATTCGCAGTCGTCAATGAGACGTTCCGCATCTTCCAGACTTACGATCTTCAGTTTGATCCTGTCGGGTATAGCCATGGACATGATGGTCTTTTGAATCTGATCGCCGGCAAGACCGTCATTGGCTACAATGACACCCTGGGCCTTCAAATGAGGTATCCAGGACTCAAGAATCTGTCCATGAATAAACCTGTCATCCACCCTTACCAGCACTACATTCATTTTTCAGTCACGTTTGTTGCGAGGATCTCAGAAGCTATGTGTATATTCTTTGCCCCTCCCTCCTTCAGCATCCTCGCCAGCTCTCCTATCTCTTTTCCTGTTCGCTTTGTGAGCGCAGTGATTACCATAGGGAGATTAACACCTGTGATTACTTCGATTTTTGCTTTTTCAAGGAAGGATAGGCTTATATTCGACGGTGTGCCTCCGAACATATCCGTGAGTATGATGACGCCATCACCCCGATTCACTTCTTTGATTGACGATTTGAGCATCTTCCGCAGGCTGTCCACATCGCTCCCCTGAACAAAGGAGCATGCCTTGAATGCCTCAGCAGGTCCCACGATCATCTGGGCTGTTTCTTCAAAAGCACGCGCAAGTTCTCCGTGCGCTACAACAATAATTCCGACCATAGAACAAGACCTCCTCAGGTTACATCACGATGTTTCAACCTGCTCGGGTACCCGGCGGTTTCTATCACTTCCTTGATTTCTTCAGCAATTGCCACGGATCTGTGTCTGCCACCTGTACAGCCGATGGCAATATTCAGATAGGCTCTTCCTTCTTTCTTGCATAGCGGGAGGATGAATGTAATTAGTTCCTTAAATTTATGCATAAACTGGGTGTAGCTTTCAAAGGAGCTCAAGTACTCTTTAACCTCTTTGTCAGATCCGGTTTTTTCCTTGAGTGTTTCTACAAAATACGGATTAGGTAAAAACCTTACATCCATGACAATATCGGAATCCATGGGGAGCCCTTTCTTGAAGCCAAAGGAACACACTTCAATATACATATCCCGCGATCTGTCTTCCGTGGAAATGATTTCCTTGATCTTACTTACAAGTTCATGGACATTCATTTGCGAGGTGTTCACACTGAGGTCTGCCATCCCCCGCAGAGGCGCCATGAGATCTATCTCCGCCTCGATGGCATCCAGAAGGTTCGGGTAGGAATCGCTTAAAGGATGCCTCCTTCTTGTTTCCTTATACCGGTTGAGAAGATTTTCTTTACTTGATTCCAGGAAGATAAGCCTGACATTATCGGCAAAGGACCGCAATCTTGATATAATCCAGGGTGCCTTTTCGGCAAATGACGGCGCCCCGGCCCTCACATCCATACAGATACATACTTTATGGATATTGAATGAGGCCGAGTCATAAAGCTCTAAAAATTTATCCATAAGGTCGATAGGCATGTTGTCCATACAGAAAAAGCCCTCATCCTCAATGGCTTTGAGTGCTGTTGACTTACCTGAGCCGGACAAACCTGTGATAACAAGGATAAAGGCGTGTTTCATGAAACCATCCAGACTGTACCCAGAATCACATTATCAGTGGATATTAAGCAAACCTTCCGGTAATGCCCGATCTTCATCACGTAAATACCCCCCTGCCCGTCGGATCTAGATATATCTCATTGAGGCGTCTGTCAATGTGCTTGTGTCCCTTTAATTGCCTGCTGTTTGTAGCCTTGTAACTTGATATTTTTTTGATCTGTCTTACTATTCTTGCAATACCATAAAGATTAGGATCTGTTTTTCCGAATGGTATTTACAAGGATGAGCATATCCGCTTCATTGGCAAGAATTACCGTAATAAAGGAGGCCTTACATGGATGTAACAACAAAAGTTGATGGTGATACCTTGATTGTTAAGGTTTCCGGTGCTGTAGATACCAGCGCTGCGGAGATACTCAGGTCAGAACTGAATAAAATAACCGGCCAGAAACCGAAAAAAGTAGTTATGGACCTCTCTATGGTTCCCACCATGGGATCTTCCGGTATAGGCAAGATACTCATGTTCTTTAAAAGTCTTGACAGCGCAAAGGCGGGTTTCGAGATTAAAGGAATCCATGAAAACCTCTATAACATTTTTAAGGCAGTGAAACTGGACAAACTTTTTCCCATATCCATGAGGTGAGAAAGATGGAAATTAGTACTGATGACCAGGGAACAATTATCTTCAAGGGCAATCTTGTTGTAACAAACATTGAGTCGATACATTCTGAAATCGAGTCTTTTCTTGAGGATTCCTCACGGGATATTACCCTTGACCTCAGCCAGGTGGATGAAATTGATATTGCAGGCCTGCAACTTCTGTATTCTCTCAAGAAGACCTTTGAGAGTGATGGTGCGTTGCACATCCTTGCGATAAACCAATCCATCAGGGATATCATCGACCTCTCGGGGTTTAATGTTCCCTTGAAGGAGGCCCTCCCGTGAAAAAGAAAATCCTTGTGGTCGATGATTCGGCAACACTGCGGGCATCGGTAAATTATACACTAAAATCAGCGGGATTTGAGACAATCAACGCCGTCAATGGGGCCGATGGTTTAGAGAAGCTTACAGAAGCCCATAAGCAAGGTGACCAGATTGGAATGATCATCAGTGACATTAACATGCCGGTTATGGATGGGATCACCTTCATCAAGGAAGTTAAAAAGACGCCTTTTAAATTTTTACCGATCCTGGTGCTCACCACCGAGTCACAGGATGATATGAAGCTAAAGGGCAAACAGGCAGGGGCTTCCGGTTGGCTCGTTAAACCTTTTAAACCTGAGCAGCTTGTATATGTCACAAAAAAATTCATGAGGTAAACCTAACCATGGCAATGGATGAATTAGTCAAGGTATTCATGGAAGAGAGTGAGGATGAGATCCGTGAGTTGGAATCCGGTCTCATCAGGCTCGAAGAAGATAAAAATGATGAAGACACAATCAACAGGGTCTTCCGAGCAGCCCATACGATAAAAGGGTCTGCAGGCCTTGTAGGATTCGACAGTGTCAGCATTTATACCCATACCCTTGAAAATATCCTCGACAG
>CAYMDG010000050.1:0-8735 GCA_964388905.1 uncultured Bacteriovoracaceae bacterium | reverse complement strand
TGAAAGATCTTGGAGAAATTATCGAGTCACGGGTTTATGTTGATGCCATTCCGGACTTATACAACCTAGTGCCTACGACATGTTACACATCATGGGATATCATAATGCAGACGAATCGTCCCATCGCTGATGTTAACAATGTCTTCATCTTCGTAATGGATGAAAACGAGATTTCAGTTGCCGATATATCATCTCAATATAAAGAGGGCATTGACCTCTCGCTTGCTGAAAAGCCCATTGGTGAGATCCTTGTAGAAAAGGGCCTTGTCTCTCAGAATGACGTGGAAGAAGCCCTCATGGAACATAAGACCACAGGTCAGGCCCTTGTGGAGAAGGGCAAGGTATCAAGGGATGCTGTTGAAAAAATGGCTCTGGCCCAATCCCAGAGCAGGAAGATCGCCAAATCTTCCACTATCAGGGTCGATACGGAAAAGCTTGATAAGCTTGTTAATCTTGTAGGCGAGATGGTTATATCTGTTGCCCGTATGTCACAATGTGCCAGCGATATTGCGGATACGGCACTTTCACGATCATTGCAAGGCGCCATATCAGCCCTTGAGCGCATCTCTCGCGATCTTCAGGAACAGGTCATGCGTGTCCGTATGGTCCCGGTGGAAGGCACGTTTAACCGCTTCCGCAGGGTGGTCAGGGATCTTTCTTTCGAATTGGGCAAGAAGATTGAGATCAAGATGTCCGGAACCGAGACTGAGCTGGATAAAAACGTTATAGAACAGATCAGTGATCCCTTAAAACACATGATCCGAAATTCAATAGACCATGGAATTGAAATGCCCGAAGAAAGGCGCCGGATAGGAAAGGCTGAAATAGGCACCATATGGCTTAAGGCATTTCAGCGCGAGGGTAACATCTATATCGAAATATCAGATGACGGTAAAGGCATCGACAAGAAAAGGGTACTGGCCAAGGCCATAGAAAAAGGTCAGGCCGAGGCTGGCAGGTCATATTCCGACAAGGAGATCTTTGATATGCTCTTTGCCCCGGGCCTTTCCACATCTGAGAATGTCAGCGAACTCTCGGGCAGGGGCGTCGGCATGGACGTTGTTAAGAGAAACATAGAGGACCTCAGAGGCAGTGTCGAAATCACTTCCGAGGAAGGCAACGGTTCCAGATTCAGGATCAAGCTGCCGTTGACGCTGGCCATCATAGACGGCATGATGGTAAAGGTCGGTACTGAAGTACTGACTATTCCTCTTTCCGTTATCGATAAATCCGTGCGTCCATCACGTGCAGAGATCAAGACCGTTGAAGGGAAAGGCGAACTTGTTGATATCAGGGGTGACTATCTCCCTCTGGTCCGCCTCTATCAGCTCTTTAACCTCCCTTCCGTGAAGATAGACCCTACCGAGGCGCTCGTGGTAGTTCTTCATGGCGAGCAGAACAGGTTCGGCATCCTGGTTGATGACGTGCTCGGTCAGATGCAGGCTGTTGTCAAGAGCATTGATAAAAATTTCAAAAAGATCGAGGGCACATCCGGGGCTACGATTCTCGGCAACGGCAAGGTTTCATTGATTTTAGACGTATATAGTATTGAGCGTATGGCGTTCCGTTAAGGAGTGCCGTCTGAAATATTTGATGGATTCTGTTTTTACGAGAGTATGGGTGATGGAAACATTTAACATAAAGTTAATTATTAAGAAACTATAGATATAAAGGAGTATATATGGCGCTCAAATGGAAACTCCGAGGTCGGCTGATGGCCCTTGTCGTTTGCTCCGGTCTGATTCCGCTTCTTGTCGCTATCATCTATGTTGGAATCAGCACCAGCAGCTTTATGCAAAAGCAGGCACTCGACTACCTGAAGGTTAAGGTTGAATCCTTTGCCAGGATGGCCGAGGTTCGTAGTGCATCCATAGAGGGTAACCTTGATATCATCAAGGATCAGCTCATGAAGTCCCTCAAGACCGACCTCATCAACGAGGCGTCAAAAGAGAAGTACTTCGAGACGGGCTACCTTGCAATTTTCGCCCCTGATGGCACCTGCATCTACCATCCCAAGGCCGAATTCCGCAACAACAAGACCCTCTATGACACCTATGACTGGGTACGCAAAGCAGTTAACCAGAAGCAAGGGGTAAACAAATATTCCTTCGGTGGTGTTGACAAGGTAAGCTATCTTACCTATGTCAAGGCTTTGAACTGGGTCCTGTGGGCTGGCGTACCTTCTTCAGAGATACTTGCCAATGTCCGCTCCATGCAGATCCAGATGTACATATTCCTTTTTGTCTCCTGCCTGGTTGTGGCTTTAATCGGTGCCGTGTTCGCAGGCAAGATCGCCCGGAGGGCAAAGGATATCTCCACCAGCATGATGGATATCGCCCAGGGTGAGGCCGACCTCTCCAAAAGGCTGCCCGTAGTTTCTACCGATGAGATCGGTGAGATCGCATCCTGGTTCAATACCTTTGTAGGGAATCTCGAAGAGGTTATCACTAAGGTGAAACACTCTTCAATACAGGTTGGCACAGCCACACAGGAGGTTTCTGCAGGGGCACAAGGTCTCTCTCAGGCCACTCAGGAGCAGGCGTCCGCCATCGAGGAAGTGGCTGCAACCATCGAACAGATGACCTCGTCCATAAAACACAATGCAGAGAATGCAACCGACGGCCGCCAGAAGGCTTCCGATATGGTGCGCATGGCCTCTCAAAGCGGCGATGCCGCCCAAGAGCTTGTCAGGGGCATGAGCGAGATATCAGCGGCATCCAAGAAGATCGGTGACATCATTGTAACGGTCAACGAGGTGGCCTTCCAGACCAACCTTTTGGCCCTGAACGCAGCCGTTGAGGCTGCAAGAGCCGGAGAACACGGCAAGGGATTCGCCGTTGTGGCCGAAGAAGTAAGGGCTTTGGCCCAGAGGTCTGCCGATGCCTCACGGCAGATCAAGGCCCTGATCGAAGACACGGTTGGAAAGATAAGTGCCGGAGACGTCATGGTAAAGAAATCTGGCGAGTCTCTCGATCAGATCATAAAGCACATCCAGGATCTCTCTCAGGTTATGGAGGAGATAGCAGCGGCAAGCAGTGAACAGGCGAGCGGTGTGGACGAGCTGAACCGTGCTGTTTCACAGATCGATACCACTACCCAGCAGAACGCATCCACGGTAGAGGAGCTTGCGAGCACTTCGGACAACCTCAGTAATGAGGCCAATGAGCTTTCCGAAACGGTAGCACGGTTCAAGGTATCAAAGGATGAGAAGACATCCAAGGGTAAAAAAAGCGTCGTGAAAAAACAGCAGCCTGTTAAAGCAAAAGCAGCGCCCATAAAGCCAGATGCTGCAGATTTTGAAGATGATTTCGAGGAATTCTAATGAAAAGTGAACCCATTCCAAAAACCAATGATACGGAAAAGAAGCTGACCAACCAGTTTGTAACCTTCCAGCTGGGGGCGGAAACCTATGGTATATCCATCCTCAAGCTCAATGAGATTATTGCATACCAGAGCTGCACAACTATCCCGAATGTACCGAGTTTCATCAAGGGTGTGCTTAATCTCAGGGGGATCGTGGTGCCTGTCATTGATCTAAGGGAAAGATTCAGTATGGAACTGAAGGAATACGATCAGTTTACCGTCATCATGATCCTTGATGTGTCGGGCAGGATTATGGGCCTTGTGGTGGATGCGGTAAGCGATGTCCTTACCCTGAACAGTGAAGATATCAAACCACGACCTCATTTTTCTACAGGGATAAGCACTGAATTCATCTCCGGGATGGGAATCAAAGATAAAAAATTCATCATCCTCCTCAATGTAGACAAGCTGCTCTCGGATAACGAGTTGAATATGGTCGATGGTGTATGACACCGACGCTGTGCGCACAATCATTTTCCATTACAGAAAAGGAGTTCCATCTTTTCCGGGACATCATTTACCGTCAAACCGGTATCCAGATGTCCGAAAAGAAGAGGAACCTGATTGTCGCACGTCTTTCAAAGAGACTCAGAGCACTTAACCTTTCAAATTTTTCCGAGTATTACGAATACCTCAATACAAGCTCGAATGCATCGGATGAACTCAATAACCTCATCAACCGCATCACCACGAATAAAACGGACTTCTTTCGAGAGAAACATCATTTTGACTTTTTGGTAAACGAGATCTTCCCTTCTTTCCTCGATACGGCAAGAATAAATGGTATGAGACGATTAAGGATATGGTCTGCAGGATGTTCTTCCGGAGAAGAGCCCTATAGCATCGCCATGACAGTTGCTGATTTTTTCAAGGACGAACGAGGCTGGGACCTGAAGATCCTCGCTACGGACCTTGATACGGATATCCTTATGAAGGCCTCCAAAGGTGTCTATTCAAGTCAGCAGATTACACCCGTGCCCATAAATTATCTGTCGAAATATTTTGTCAGGACATCTCAAGGTTATGAGGTAAGCCCTCAGATTAAGGCCATGATCGCCTTCAGGAAGCTTAACCTTATGGACCCTTCATTCCCCATGAAAAAACCCTTTGACATCATATTCTGCAGGAATGTGATGATCTATTTTGATGAAGAAACCAGAAAGGATCTTGTAAAAAAATATTACAACCATCTCAGTGATATTGGCTATATGTTTGTCGGACACTCGGAGTCTCTCATGTACATGAAGCACCTTTTCAAGTTTCTTAAACATACTGTTTACCTAAAGGTGTAGCATGTATAAGAAGCACAGCCCGAAATTCAACCGCACCATGGTCATCATCTATCCCGGCGAGTTCTATGTGAGCCCGAACGATGTCATCGCTACGGTATTAGGTTCCTGTATCTCGGTCTGTATTAAGGATACGAAGACAGGCATCGGCGGTATGAACCACTTCATGCTGCCCGGCGATGTCCGTTCCGAGGACATTTTCCTCTCGGCATCTGCAAAGTACGGTATGTTCGCCATGGAGCAGCTCATTAATGACATGCTTAAACGGGGTGGATTACAAAAACACTTTCAGGCAAAGGTCTTCGGGGGCGGCCATGTATTGAATTTCAGGAAGACTGACGGTAATGTTCCTGAATCAAACATTGATTTTGTAAGGGCTTTCTTAAAGATGGAACAGATAGAGATCATAAAGGAGGATGTAGGTGGTTATACCGGGAGAAAGGTCCTCTTCTTCCCCGACACCGGCAAGGTCCTTCTCAAGAGGCTCAAATCAACGGTAGACTCTAGAATCATTGAAGCAGAGCAGGCCTATAAGACAAAGCTCTTCCATGAAAAGGAAAAGCTCCAGGTTGAGGGTGGAGAACTTACAATCTTCTAAAGAGACGAATATGGATAAAGTAAAAGTACTCATCATTGATGATTCAGCACTTGTGAGAAAGCTACTAAAGGATATTCTCGAGTCAGACCCTCATATCGAGATTGTCGGCACTGCCCCAGACCCTCTCATTGCCATACGAAAGATTAAAGATCTTAACCCCGATGTGCTTACCCTTGATATCGAAATGCCCAAGATGGACGGTCTGACCTTCCTTTCAAGGCTCATGCGATCATTCCCCATGCCCGTTGTAATGTTTTCATCTCTCACCGAACAGGGCGCAGACGCAACAATGAAGGCCCTATCCCTGGGCGCCATCGATTTCATGACAAAGCCCAGGATCAAAATCAGTGAAGGCATCGAGGATCTGAGGATAGAACTCTGCTCTAAGGTCAAGGCTGCCTCTACTGCCAAGCTGAAAAAGGCTGTCGCGCCTACAAATCTCGAGGTCCCCCCAAAGCTGGGCATGGATGTAATAATAAAGGCTGAGAAATCCGCACCTGTTATTGATGGTCAGCCGATTTTTATTATCGGCGCCTCCACTGGAGGAACAGTGGCACTTGAGCAGATACTCAACAAGCTCCCGGCAAATGCGCCACCGACATTAATCGTACAGCATATGCCTCCGGTTTTTACAAATTCTTTTGCCAAGAGAGTGAATGGATTATCAGCCATGACCGTTGTTGAGGCAAAAGATAATGATGAGCTCAGAACGGGTCTTGCCCTTATTGCACCCGGAGGTAAGCACATGATTGTAAACAAAGGCCCAAAGGGCTACTTTGTAAGGGTAAAGGACGGGCCGCCTGTCAACCGACATATACCTTCTGTTGATGTACTGTTCAGGTCAGCAGCCAATACCCTTGGACCTAACGCCCTGGGCATCATCCTCACCGGCATGGGTGATGACGGAGCACGTGGCATGCGCGAGATGAAACAAGCAGGCGCATTCACCATTGCCCAGGATGAAGATAGCTGCGTTGTTTTCGGTATGCCCAAGGTTGCCATCGAGATGGGAGGTGTTGCTAAAATCCTCCCATTGCTATCGATACCCGGATTTATCATGAACTTGAGCAAGCATGATAAAGGATCATGAGGCGATATAAGTTCTATTTCCAGTTCATGATAAAGGGCGACATGTTATGAAGTTGATTCAAAATGTACTTTTCATTGATCCGGACAGGGCTTCGCAGGACCTTGTCAAAAAGCTTTCCAGAAAAGGGTTTAATGCCGAGATTGCTTTTTCTTTGGATCCTGGATTAACGAAGGTCATAGAGGACAAACCTGATCTTGTTATCCTGTCGTTAGACCCTGCTGATGAATCAGGCCTCTTGATCCTGCCCCAAATCTCACAGGCCAGCCCTAGATCCATGGTTATCGTCACATCAGAAAAAGTGGATGGGTTTTTAGCCCTTCAATGCATGAGACTTGGAGTCTTGGATTATCTTATCAAGCCAATAAACATAACAGCACTACTTGAATCGATACAGCGGGTACTGAATCATCAGCGGTATTTCTGCCTGGGAATTGAGCCGGATGGAGAAAGTGTTGTAAGCGAAGACAAAACCCTTGTCTTTGGAAATGATCCGGAGAGAATCCCCTATATCATAAACCAGGCTGTATTAAATGCAAGAAGGGTCTGTGAAGATACTGAGATGCTCAAGATGGCGCTTGGAGAAATCGTTCTCAATGCTATTGAACATGGCAACCTGGGCATAACTATGGAGGAAAAGGCAAAGGCAGTTAAGAAGGGTTCATTCGAGGACCTGGTAAGGCAGAGAAATAAAAATCCAAAATATATCGAGCGTATGGTAACCCTCCATATCCACATGGATGAGAATACTTTAGAGTATCATGTCATAGACGAAGGTGAAGGTTTTGATTATAAAAAGGAATTCAACCCAGACCCCAATGCCCACATAGGCAGCGGCCTCGGTATTCAAATAGCCAATACGTTTTTCAATGAGGTAAGATACGAGGGATGTGGAAACAGTGTGCGACTCGTATACCGGAAAGACAAGGTAAGCAAGTCAAAGCAATGGACCCCTGCCCGCATCATTCGTGACGAATTCATCGTACAGCTCTTAAAATCATTTCCATCGGGCCTCCTTGTCATCTCTGATAAAAGCGAGGTCATACTCTGGAATAAAACAGCCCAAAAAATAACATCCATCAAGTCTTCAGAGGTCCTGGGGAAAACCATGGACAACGTCCCCGAAATCGTTAAGAATCTGTTCTCACCAAAAGATAAACAAATAATCCTAGATCTTGGCGATTTTGATCAGCGTTATCTTGAAAAAACCATACACACGGTAGAACCTAAGGGAGGCGGCAAGTATACGGCTATTCTCTTTACCGACGTGACAGAGTCCATCAGACAGAAAGATGACATGGAACGGCTTCTCATGGAGAGTGCCGAGACCAAAGACCTCATGGAGGAGCAGGCTGCTCATCTCACCATCGCACTGGCAGGGATGGAGGAGAAAAACGAAATTATCCGCGCACAGAACCAACGGATGATCGATGAGCTCGAAATGGCTGCCAGGCTCCAGAAGAGTTTGTTGCCGGATACGTTTGAAAACATGAATGGGGTGAGCTTTACCTGTAAATATATCCCTTCAATCCATATCGGAGGAGACCTTTACGATGTCGTCAACCTGGGAGGCGGCCAGACGGGTTTTATCATTGCCGATGTCTCCGGCCATGGCGTGGCTGCCGCGCTTATCTCTTCCATGTTCAAGATGAGCTTTCATGCCCTGGCCGCGACCGTGGCAAGCCCTACAATTCTCATGCACATGCTCAACGGTGAACTGAAGCCAGTACTGGATGAAGACTACATAACAGCGTTCTTTGTATTAACAGACCGCCATGCCAAGTCCATAACCTACTCCAATGCAGGCCACCCTACCCCGCTGCTTTTTAAGAGAGCCACGGGAAAGATCCTTGAACTGGATACAGACGGGTTCTTCCTTGGTTCCTTTGAGGATGGAGGATATGAAGAGAAATGTGAGAACAACATAGAGATAGGCGATGCACTGCTGATGTACACTGACTGTATCCTGGAGACTGAGAACGATCAGGCTGAGCAGTACGGCAAGGATAGGCTGATCCGTTGCTTCCATAAAGCCATTCAGACCATGCGGGGAAACGCGGTCATTGAGGCCATAGAGGCAGACGTACGGTCGTTTAACTGCAAAGAGGCCCTTGATGACGACTTCACGGTCATGCTGCTGGAATTCTGGGAAGAGGCGAGCGCCACTGAAATTCAGGCAGATGAGGATGATGCCGGTGGCGGTTTTGTGGAGTTCTGAGTGTTATTTCGCACCTAAATACGGATTGAAGTAACCCCTTCTCAGCGGGATGCTCTCGATGAGTGGCTTGATGCCGATGCCCGAAGGGAGTTTCTGACCGATTTTTTCCAGGTATACATCGGGGTCCATATTGAGATTGCGCCACTGGATCATGTCTATGCCGGTAGAGTCGATGAAACG
>CAYMDG010000049.1:13008-15031 GCA_964388905.1 uncultured Bacteriovoracaceae bacterium | reverse complement strand
TATTCCTGGGTGCCGTAGCACTCCACGGAAAAAGACGCGCAAACGCTGCCCATCCTGGCGCACTGTTCCATATCCTTACCCTGTACCAGGCCGCTGATAAGGCCTCCCCGGAACGAGTCTCCCGCACCTGTGGGGTCAACCACCTTCCTTGCCTTGGCTGCGGAAATGTGCACCTCGCCTTCTTGTGTACAGAGCTGCGAACCCTTGTCTCCCAGGGTGGTGATGATAGCACCTGCGTGGCTCAGTAATGCCTTCTTGTCCAAGGCGGTCTTGCTCATGATCAGTTCCAACTCATAATCATTGGTTATCAGTATCCTGCACCCCTTAATTGCCTGGATCAGGTCTTGTGCATCCAGCATGGGCAGCGCCTGCCCCGGGTCGAAGATATAGCCTATCCCCTTTGCCTTGCAGGTGCGGGGATAGTTAACCATGTCATCAAGGTTGCCCGGCGAGATGATGAGAATGGTGTTCTTGGGATCGAGATTGTCAAAATCCAGCTCAGAGGTATACTTCATGGCGCCCGGGTGGAAGCCGGTTATCTGGTTGTCTGCCCGGTCGGTGGTTATGTAGGCGCTTGCCGTGAAGTCGTCCTCGATGATGCGGATGGACTCGGTGGAGATCCCATTTTTTGCCAGTGCTTCGAAATACCGCTGGTAATCACGGCCGATAGCCGCAGAGATGACAGGTTTCTCGCCCATCAGGGTAAGTGCATAGGCGATGTTGCCCGCTGTACCGCCGAATTTCTCCTTCATGGTGTTCACCTGGAAACAGATGTTCAAGACATGTATCTTATCGGGAAGGATATGGTCCGAGAAATGTCCGGGGAAGTCCATGATCCTGTCGTATGCCAGTGATCCGGAGACAATGATTTTCATAGCAGTACCCCTTTAAATTATCTCTACCGCACTATCGGCTCAATGAACACCATTCATAGCAAGTCGAGGGCCTTTTCATGCCAAAGGCTTCGTGCAAAGACGTACCCGATGGAGTCTTTGGCTGTCAAGCCCATTATAAGCTGTCAATACTACTAGCAATTTCATTAAGGAAATGCTCTATTGTAAAGCCCTCATCTGACGTCCTGCTGACCAGGGCCATTTTTCTGCATTTACTTTCAATTATACTTTCGCACAATATGATTCCAGGAAGGTATAGACATGATTTTGGATATACTTGGGAATGCACACTGTTATCTGGCCCTGAACAAGGGGTTTGCAAAGGCAATCGAGTTTCTCTTGCGCCCGGATCTGAAGGATCTGCCGGTGGATAAATATGAGATAGACGCTGAGCGCGTCTATGCGATGGTGTCTCGGTCTCCTGGTCGCAAGAAAGAGGAGGCTCAACTCGAAGCGCATGAGAAATACATTGATATCCAATTGGTCCTGGCAGGAACCGATGATATGGGATGGAAGCCCAAGTCATTGTGTAAACAGCCAGCCGGGGAATACGATCAAAAAACTGATGTGCAGTTCTTCATGGACGAACCTGATGCCTGGCTCTCAACTGAAAGCGGAGCATTTGCGATCTTCTTCCCTGAAGATGCGCACATGCCTCTGATTTCGTCAGGACAGCTCCACAAAGTCGTGGTAAAGGTTGCAGTGGCCCAAACTTAAATGGTGCGAACAAGGCCCAGCACATAGGCGCGGTACTTCGTCCTGGGCTGCTGATGCGCACATTGGACCGAAGAGGAAGGAATGATATTACGGTACGCACTGGCATGGCTGCCTATGGTCGTTTTGGCAATCTTGAATGGAACTCTGCGTCAGTTCACCTATGGCAAGGCAATGTCTGAGATGCACGCTCACCAGGTTTCGAGCGTGACACTCATCCTCATCTTCGGGGTTTATGTCTGGCTTCTGAGTTCCAGGTGGCCCCTTAATTCGCTTGGCCAAGCCACCTTGGTGGGACTTATATGGCTGGTGCTCACGGCGCTGTTCGAGTTCGTCCTGGGCCGTTATATCTCTCATCAGTCCTGGGAACAGTTGCTTCAGGCGTACAATATCTTTGCAGGCAACCTATGGCCGTT
>CAYMDG010000049.1:1674-12908 GCA_964388905.1 uncultured Bacteriovoracaceae bacterium | reverse complement strand
GCAAGATGGGCCAGCTGGCTGGCAACCATTTTTTGACTGTCATACAGGGCTGCGAGTTTCTGCAGGACATGGGCCGCCTCGTTCTCTGGAACGGCGCCCAGGATATCCTGTTCGAGGAATCGTAAAAGGATCAAAATAAATGAATGGAAAAAATCGATCTGATATCAAACCGGGATCTCGTGTATATATAGTACAAAAACCCGATCAGCATTCAGGAACCCTGACAGAAGGTATCGTGAAGGATATCCTCACGAAATCCCCCACCCATCCTCACGGGATCAAAGTTCGCCTGCTCAGCGGTGCAGTGGGCCGGGTGAAAGAGATATTGTGTGACAATCCTTAACAGCATAAGCACCCTTGGCAACTGGGGCTATGCACTCATCTTCCTGGCCCCTTTTCTCGAAAGCTCTGCATTCCTAGGTGTTCTCGTACCGGGTGAAACCGTGGTTGTGCTGGCAGGGTTCCTGGCTTCACACGGTTATCTCGAACTCGGATACTGCATGATAGTGATAGCCCTGGGGGCGATCCTGGGCGACAGCACCGGGTATGCCCTGGGCAAGGCCTTTGGGAGAGATTATTTCTCCAGGCATGAGAGGCTGTTCCTGTTCAAGCGTGAACACCTGCTGAAGGTGGAAGGCTATTTTGCCAGGCACGGTGGAAAGACAGTATTCTGGGCCAGATTTGTCCACCTTCTCCGTGCCTTGACACCTTTCACAGCCGGCATGTCGGCCATGCCCTATGGAAGATTTGCATTATTCAACGTTGCAGGCGGGATCATCTGGACCGTCTGCTTCATCTCCCTTGGATATTTCTTCGGGCAAAGCTGGCAGTTCCTGGAAAAATGGGCAGGCAGGGCCGGGGTGTTCGTTCTGTTCATGATCCTGGTTATAGCCCTGTTCGTCTATCTCTATGAAAAGCTCTCTGAAAACCGGGAGGACATTTTCCAGTGGTTCAGGAAAATTACCTCTTCTCCTCTTGTTGCAAGGCTTGAGCGGCAGCACCCAAAGTTTGTGGCCTTCATTGCCAGGAGGCTCTCACCGGGCTCATACCTGGGGTTGCACCTCACCATGGGCCTGAGCATAAGCGTTGTCTTCATCTGGATATTCGGCGGCATCACTGAAGACATCCTCACCGGTGATCCCTTTGTGGATGTTGATCAGTGGGTTCTCGGGAGGGTTCTCTATTTCAGATCGCCCTTGGCAAACAATGTGATGGAGGCGGTCACACTGCTGGGCGGCATGAAATTTATCGCGCCTTGCACTATTGCCGTTATCACCTACCTGCTGCTGATGAAGCGTTTTGAAAAGGCAACGGGATTCACTGCAGCTATTGTCGGGGGAAGCATTCTGAACAACATTTTGAAGGCCATAATACACCGGCCAAGGCCCATCAGCGAGGCAACCCTCATTACTGTATATGGATGGAGCTTCCCAAGCGGACACGCCATGACATCCATGATATTCTACGGTATGATCGTCTATCTGCTGGTGCGCACAACAGGCTCATGGAGGGTTAAGGCCTTTTCCATGGCAATGGCCGGCTTCATTGTGTTCATGATCGGCTTCAGCCGGATATACCTCCAGGTACACTATTTGAGCGACGTACTCGCTGGCTATGCAGGCGGCCTCTTCTGGTTGAGCATCTGCATAACCGGCATGGAGGTGTATGATGCCAAGAGGAGAATCGCACAGGAAAATGAGAGAGGGGACAAACCATGAAATACCTTCCTGGATTCTTGCATAAGGAGTTACTCATCTCCCTTGCCTGCGCGGTTATGATACTCACAATACCGTTCAATGCTTCTGGGCGGTATGACCCGGCGTTCCAGTGGTGCACGGTTCAAACGGATAACTTCATCATTTATTACCCAAAAGGCCATGAATTGCTTGCCCAGCGTGTGCTTTCCCTTTGCGAGGAAGTCCATAAGGACGTCACAGGCTATCTCGGTGTTGAGCCACGCCCCTGCCCCATAGTCCTTGACCCGGGCACGGACATCTTCAATGGATTTATGAATATATTCCCAAGCAAGATATCCCTGTATGAAACACCACTCTATACACTCCGGGGGTTCGGACCAGGTTCGGACCTCATGGACCTCGTGTTTACCCATGAATACACCCACTATGTCCATGTAACCACCCGGCTCGGGTGGTATGGCGAGTTGACCAAGGCCCTGGGCGACGGCCTTGCCATATCCAATGCCCTGTCTCCCGGATGGGTCCTTGAAGGCATTACCACCAACACCGAGACCATGTTCACCGATGGCGGCCGCGGGCGCTCACCCCTTTTCAAGGGTGAGATGATGTCCTTCACCGAAGGACAGGGCATGTGGGACCTCAATTCGGCAGCGGTATCGTCCCCGTATGCCCCGCCTGGCAGAAGGATATACCTGGCCGGATATCATATGATCGATTACTTGAACCGGACTTATGGGCAGGATGCATTCACACGCCTGAGCCGGTATCAGGCCCAGCACCCACTGGGTGGCACGGCTGAGGCCATGGAATTTGTGACCGGGAAATCCCCCCAGCAGTTCTACCAGGATTTTTTAAGCGATTATCTGGCCTATACGCGCACGAGCAGGGACAAGGCCCTTTCCGTGGGCCTGCAGCAGGGCAAGGTCGTCCTTGGGGATGACCTGACCCTGGACAGCATTGAATCACACTTCTGGACGGAAAATGGGACCATCGTGGGGCTCAGGAGAGGCTACGAAAAGAAGACCGCCCTGGTAGAGGTCGACCCTGGCACAGGGAAGGCCGTAACCCAGATAGATACCGGCATCCTGGCGAACCTCTCGGCCAGGATGCTGCCTGACGGACGCCTCCTTATGCCCGAGGTGTTCTATCACCCCCTGGGCGAAGGGCAGATTGACACCACCGACCTTGTGATCTTCGACCCGAAGACCCAGAAGCATGAGCGGCTGACAAGGGAGGCGCATATATATTCAGCCTGTCTCTCGCCGGACAAGAAAACGATCGTTGCAACCCGCAGGAACGGCATGTGGATCGACCTGGTGCTCCTCAATGCAGATGGGACGAATATCAGAGAGCTGATCTCGAAACCGGGCATGTACTTTGATGCACCTTGCTGGTCACCGGACGGTTCTCGAATCGCGGCGGTGGCGAAGAGCGGCCAGAACTCGGACATTGTCCTCATCAACCCCACGACAGGGACCTTAGAACTATTGTTCGCCGCAGACATCTGTGAAGACAACGAACCGGAATTCTCTCCTGATGGGAAGTGGATCATCTTCTCATCGGACCGCAGCGGCATCTGGAATATCTATGCCTGGGACCTGGCCAACAAAAGGCTCTTTCAGCTGACATCGGTCCCTTACCTGGCAGGCGACCCGCACATATCCCCGGACGGGAAGGACCTGTCATATTCCAATACCATCAGGGGGCTGAAACAGGTTTGCGCCCTGCCCTTCAATCCAGGGAAAGGCAAACCGTTTCCAACCCGGGAGGCGCAGGGCATGGAACTGCCCGACCTGAAGCGGCTGCAGCCAGACGCTGCCTTTACCGGCGCTTCGGGCATCCCCTTGCAGGCGTACAAGCCCTTTGTCCACATCCCCTATATCAGCTCCGATGAGAAGGGGACCCAGGCCGGAGTGCTTCTTATGGGTGCAGACCCGGTGGGGATAAACAGCTATACCGCAAATCTCCTGTACGGATTTGAATCCAACCGGGCCGGCTATGATATCAACCTCACCAACAAATCGTTCTGGCCCACCATAATGGCGCGGCTCTATGACACTTCAGTTGAGGGCAATATCGTGGGAGAGGGAGAAGACTACTGGTACCGGGAAAGGGGAGGTGAACTTTCAGCAGGAATAACCATGATCCATCAGATAGTGCCGTCCATGATTACGTCATCACTACGCATAGGACCCCGGCTGAGGTATTTCAGCAGCCTGGATGATCACGTGGATATTGACCATGACAACAACCAATCAACAGGGGTCTTCGGCGAGATGAAGCTGTCCAGGTCGCCCGATGCGTCACCCAGGGACATGCTATCATCCTGGGGGGAAGATGCTTTCTTTTCCTATGAAAAGGGCCTGTCACAGCTTGGCGGTGAGCTTCCCGGCTATAACGGAATTGCCTCAGCAACACAGTATGTGCCGTCATATTTCCAGCACCATGGTCTGGCTCTTACCTTTACCCATCAGGCACAGAACGGTCTCCTAACATATTCAAAGCACCTGAGCGTCCCAAGGGGGTATGATGATGACGACCCGCAAGGAGGTCTTGACAGGCGTAAGAACCTCCTCATGAGCGCGGAATATCATTTCCCGTTCCTCTATACCGACCGCGGCCTGGGACTCTACGCATACCACAGCAATCTCGTCAAAGGGTCTGTCTTTGTGGATTATGGTGCAGGGTGGGACCGCGGCTTCAACTGGAATTCGTGGAACCGCACGGCACAGACATCCATAGGTGCAACCCTCACGAACAAGTGTTTTCTTCTTGCTGTCCTGCCCATAGAATTCGGCATCCAAGCCGGATACAAGACCCATGAGAAAAAGGGCTTTGCAAATTTCATCTTCAAGGCTCAGATGTAAACGTGGAATTGTGGTTGAATTCAGTTTATTATAGAAGCAATACCAATGAATGAAAGCACTATAATGGCAACCTCCCCAGGAACGCTTGATTTCAGCCGGAACGAAGAAGGAACCCTCCTTGTTCATCTCAAGGGCACCTGGAAAACCGGGCAGGATAATCCTGCAGCCGATGAGGTCATGTACCAGGCCGCCATGAGGCCCGGCACACGCACCATCACCTTCGATTACTCCAGTCTCGATGCCTGGGACAGCAGCCTTCTCACCTTCCTGGTCAATCTTTCAGACCGGTGTTCTTCCACACAGGTCACGATGGAAACACTCGGGTTGCCGCAAGGTGTAGTGCGCCTGCTAAGACTGGCATCAGGGAGCATGGCAACTGAAGGCCTGCCGGAAAAACATGCGGAGGTATCTTTTCTCGCCAATATCGGGGATCATACATTTACCCTTGTCCGCTATTCCTTAAGCGTGCTTGAATTCCTGGGCGAGACATTTATCGCGATGATAAGATTTCTCCAGGGAAAGGCCCGTTACCGCCGTTCAGATCTCGGGCTTCTCATTTATGAATGCGGGGCGCAGGCTTTGCCTATTGTATCCCTTATCAGCGTGCTGGTGGGCCTCATCCTGGGGTTTGTGGGCGTAGTCCAGTTAAAGATATTCGGCGCCCAGATCTATATTGCCAATCTCGTAGGGATCGGCATGGCACGCGAGATGGGGGCCATGATGACAGCCATCATCATGATGGGCCGCACAGGCGCCGCCTTTGCCACCCAACTCGGCACCATGGAGACAAACGAGGAGATCGATGCCTTGAAGACCCTGGGCATTTCGCCAATGGAGTTTCTGGTCATGCCCCGCGTGATCGCACTGGTCTTGATGATGCCGCTCTTGTGCATCTATGCGGACATTGTGGGGATTTTGGGAGGAGCATTCGTGGGTGTGGGAATGTACGATATTCCTCTCAACCAATACTATGAACAGACACGCCTGGCGTTGAAGCTCAACCATTTATATATCGGGATAATCAAGAGTGCTATTTTTGCCGTCATAATAGCCATGTCAGGATGCTTCCACGGGATGCACGTGGACAGGAGCGCATCTGCAGTAGGTTACGCGGCAACAAGGGCAGTGGTTGTCGGCATTGTGCTGATCGTTATCACTGACGGGATCATTGCGGTCATAACAAGCATTCTCAAGGTCTGATCATGGAACATACAACTGAAGGTCCTCATTTGAACAAGGCACACATCACGGTTCGCGATCTCACCCTGGCGTATGATAATTATATTGTTTTGGACGGTGTCAGTTTTTCCATAGAACGCGGAGACATCTTCATCATCATGGGCGGGAACGGCTGCGGGAAGAGCACCCTGCTGAAATTTATTATAGGATTGAAACAGCCGGTAAAGGGCCAGGTTTTCTATGATACGGTTAATTTCTGGGAATCAGATCACCATGTCCGCAGCCGGCTGCTGAAACAAGTGGGGATTCTGTATCAGAAAAATGCCCTGTGGAGCTCCATGACCCTGGCAGAGAACGTTGCCCTGCCCCTTGAAGAGTATACGGATCTCAGTGCGAAACAGGTCAGCGAGATCGTGTCTCTCAAGCTTTCTCTTGTAGGTCTGCGCGGCTTTGAAAACCTGTATCCATCAGAGCTCAGCGGCGGCATGCAGAAAAGGGCTGCACTGGCCCGTGCCATGGCACTGGACCCGGATATACTGTTCTTCGATGAGCCCTCGGCCGGGCTTGACCCTGTCAATGCACGCCTCCTGGACGATCTGATCCTTGAACTGTCCGCCAGCCTTAAGACCACGGTTGTGGTCATCACTCATGACCTGGCGAGCATCTTCGCCATAGGGAGCACCTCGATCTTCCTTGACCAGGAGGCCAAAACAATATTAGCCTTCGGAAACCCGAAAAAACTCCTTGAGGAATCGACTGATCCGAAGGTGATCGCCTTCCTCACCAGGGGGGCAAAAGGACTAGATATGAATGACACCACGAGGCGATGATCCTCAAGGACAAAAAGGATGAAAAGGAGATGAACATAAAACCGAGTAAAACATTGGTGGGGGCTTTTGTCCTGGGCGCCATCATCCTGGCTATCATTGGGCTGATGACCTTCGGCGCAGGCAGATATTTTTCCAACCAGCCCACCTATGTCATGTTTTATGACGGATCTGTCAAGGGGCTCAATATCGGCGCCCCGGTCATGTTCAAAGGGGTCAAGATCGGGGCAGTCAGCGACATCAGCCTGCGTTTCAACCCTGAAACAAAATCGGTTCAGATTGCCGTCCTCGCTGAGCTGAACCCCCACAGCATCACGAATTCCCATGGCAAGATCGATGCAAAGGCCTTTCTGAACGGACTGATCAAACAGGGTCTCAAGGCACAGCTCCAGTATCAGAACCTCCTTACCGGCCAGCTTGTGGTGGGTCTGGATTTTCATCCGGATAAGCCTGTGAAACTGACCAGGTCGGGATTCAAGTACCCTGAAATCCCCACCATCCCATCAAGCATTGAAGAGTTTACCAAGACAATTGAAAAACTGCCTCTGGGTGCCCTGGTAAATAAACTGACATCGGCCATCGAGGGAATGGAACGGGCTGCTACATCCCCTGAACTGACAAAGAGCATCCATAACATGAACCTTGCCCTTGAAGACATGCGAAGGCTCATCGAAAACATCAACAGCCATGTCGAGCCTATTGCTTCGGATATTAAAGGGACACTGGCAGACTCAAGAAAGATGGTGCAGAACTTTGACAAACACTCATCATCCCTCCAGACCGGCATTGAACAAACAGCCGATGCAGCCCGTTCAGCCATGGTGCAGGCAGAAAAGACATTCAAGGCCCTGGAGCACGTAAGCTCGGGTGATTCACCGGCAATGTACCAACTCTCCCAGACACTGGAAAAAATCTCTGAAGCCTCCGATTCACTCCAAAACCTTTCCGACTATCTCAATCGTCATCCCGAAGCCCTGTTGCATGGCAAAAAAGAATATCAGGGAGAATAAACTCATGTCTATGCGAGGTCTGCTTGTCTCTTTCCTGTTATGCAGTACACCCTTTATGCTGACAGGGTGTGCAACTTCACAACCTACAAGGCTTTTTGTCCTGAATTCCCTTGAAAATTCTCAGAAGGAATTACTTAAGCCCTGTCAAAATGGTAAGATATTTACCTTGGCCATCAACCCGATCAGTCTGCCCCACTATCTTGACCGGCCGCAGATAATGACAAAGGTCAATGATAACGAATTCAAACTTTCAGAGCTCAATGTCTGGGCTGAACCGTTAAAAGATACGCTCACCCGCGTGATCGCACAAAACCTGAGCTCAGTTCCATGCGCTGACATCGTGACAATGCCGAAGGCACTATCGAAACAGGTCACATACAGGCTGTACGCCGAGGTGATCCGCCTTGATGGAACACTCGGGGGTCAGGCCTTGTCCGATGTCCGATGGTCCATTACTGAGGAACAGACGAAAAAGGTTCTTATCAACAAGGTTTCGAAGTACAAAGAACCCGTGCCATCACATGATTACCATGCCCTTGTAAATGCCTATAACCGCATCATCGATTCTTTCAGCCTGGAGATTGCCGATTCTCTGGCCTCCATTACACAAGGCGCGTCACATCAGTAATGACAGTGGCAAAATGAATAAACTGCCCTGAAATTATTCTCAGGGAAGGTCATATTCTCTTTCAGGGTTTTAAAAGCCTTCCATCTATGTTCATGTAAAATATCGGTAAAACAGCTTTTTACAGGCATATGTTGATTGCATTTGTCATGAAAGAGGCTTACGGTCACACCGAAGATCAGTTATTGCCTGTAATTGTTATCATATAACAATCGTCGGTGGTTCCGAAGTCTTGGATTGAAATTTTAATTTTATACCCGTAAGGAGAATGACACTTGCCACCGAGGAAAAGTCCTACCTTATCGTTCCCCTCGGAACCCATGAGAGGAAAACGGCCATAATGAAGATTGCCCTGATCATACCCAAGAACAGCTCCGATGGATCAAGAAGCTTCTATGACTATAAGTTCTATTCGAATTTTCTTCTTTCCAAAAGATACATCTCCTATTTACTGGCAATCCCCACCCTGGCATCATTGACCCCGCCCCAACATAAAATCAGGGTGTTCGATGAAAATATCGAGGAGATCGATTATACCTGGGAAGCGGACCTTGTAGGGATCAGCGTCAGGACCATGTATGCCAACAGGGCCTATGCAATCGCACGTAATTATCGGGGTAGAGGTGTCAAGACCGTCCTGGGCGGAATACACCCGTCCATGTGTCCGGAAGAGGCTAAGCAGTATTGCGACAGCGTGGTCGTAGGCGAAGCCGAGAATGTCTGGTCTACACTCCTGAAGGATGCCGAAGCGGGAACGCTGAAAAAGATTTACAAGGCAGGTTCATTTACCGATCTGACAAAATCACCTGTAACGGTGAGAACCTCCCTTTCAAAAGACAACTACCTTCAGAATATCGTACAGACCACAAAAGGCTGCCCTTTCCACTGTGAATTCTGCTCGGTGTATGCCTATGACGGACAGAATATCAGGAACAGAACCATAGCACAGGTCATCACCGAGATAGAGGATATCAACAGCACGGGATCAAGATATAAGAAAAAGAACGCCATCTTCTTTGCCGATGACAATATCATTGCCAACAAACAATTCGCCCGAAAGCTGTTCAAGGCCATCAAGCCGCACGATCTCAATTGGTCATGCCAGGCGTCCATCAACATCTCCCAGGAGGATGAGCTCCTTGGCTTGATGAGAGACAGCGGGTGCGGTGCCATACTCATTGGATTCGAATCCATATCTAATAAAAACCTTGCGGCCATGCACAAGGAGATCAATCAGAAATATAATTATAAAGAGGCAATAAAGCAGATCCAATCATACGGGATTATGGTCCACAGTGCATTCATCGTTGGGTATGATTTTGATTCCGAGGCGATCTTCGATGAGCTGATAGACTTCATAGACGAAACCAAACTCCTCATGCCGCTCATCAATGTCCTCACACCCTTCCCCGGGACCGAACTGTTCAAACGCCTAGAAAAAGAGGGGAGGATCATCCACAAGGACTGGAGCAAGTACGACGCCAAGCATGTTGTCTTCAAGCATCCCAGCCTATCAATGGGCGAACTCTCAGATGGATACCGACGGATTGTGCAGACTGTGTATTCTTTTGACTCCATCTGGAAAAAGCTGAACTATTACTGGGATATGGACTTCTGGAAAAACTCCAACGAGCTCGACCCGATTAAGTTCGCCTACCGCCTTATCTTCGCACTGAGGCTCTGCAGCATGCTCCTATCCCGCAATACCCACCGGTCGAGATTCATCTTGAAGGTATTGCCCAAGGTGTTCAGCAAACGGGTGAGGATATCCACTATCCTCACCTTAATGGCATACAACGATTTCGCATACAGCCTGGAGGGCGGGTATGATCATGTAGTGGATGAGTTTACAGACAAGGCAGAAATCTTCGCTACCTCTGTCATCCCCATCACTCCGCTGCACAAAGAACCTTCACAACCATCCATTCACCCTGAGGTGTGAGGCAAAGGACAGACCCAAGCCCCCATGGGCAGTCAATCTAAACAGCTTCAGATTCCCACTATATTTGCGTATACTTCAAAGGGGATTACATCCATGCCTTGCTCAAGCCGGAGAAGAGAACGGGAACGCCGCACCATCAAAGCCATGATAGCCCTGCACTGCCATGGGCATCATGGATACAAAACCGGTCTATGCCCGGAGTGCACCTCCCTGTTGGAGTATTCCTTTCTGCGCCTTCAGAAATGCCCGTTTCAGGAGAATAAACCCGCCTGCGGCCTTTGCCTGGCGCACTGCTACAACGTAAACATGAAGGAAAAGATTCAATCAGTGATGCGATATTCCGGCCCCCGCATGCTCTACCGACACCCCATCCTCACCTTTCTTCATATGATTGATGCACGAAAAAAGCCGCCGTATAACCGACGCAATGGAAAAGAATAGCTGCAGGAATGACTGTTTTTAAATAAATCTTTTAAACGCACAGCTTCAAGTCGATGATGTATGAATCCCCAGATGTCTGGTATTTCTCAACCCCAACCCCTACATCCAGCATCTTAAGGTCCGATGCGGCGACTGCCTTTTGGATGTCCGTGATACACTGGGTAAGCAGAACGAAGATCATTTTACGCGTGCGCTCGATATTAGCTTGTTGTTCGACAATGCGTTCCATGATTTCCTCCCTCTTACCTATGAATCGATTATGAAATCTTCTGTTACATCTGCAACTTCATTTCAAAAATACATGAATTTCCAGATACAACATACTTTTCCACATCGACGCCGACATCCCTCATTGTAAGACCTGCTGCAGATGCCGTCTTCTCTATGTCATTAAGGCACTGGGCGAACAAATTGGAGATTCTCAATCTTGCATTCTCCACATTACCATGTGTGGCTCGTAGTTCTTCAGCATTCATAATTCCCCCCATATTCATAGAAATTAACATACTTTGGAATATACAATAACCGCGCCAGAATTTTTGGCCTTGTAATAACAGCATGTTATATATCTGACAAACCGAGGAGTTGGTTAAAATCGTACATGCGTTTACAAAAATGGTTTTTCAGCACTAGTTATTGCTATAGA
>CAYMDG010000049.1:0-1574 GCA_964388905.1 uncultured Bacteriovoracaceae bacterium | reverse complement strand
GTTAAATACGGCCTTTTCAGTGTTGACGAATGGAAGCGGCAAATTACCGTTATTCTCACCGATGAGATCAATAAGCTTTATTTGTCAAAGACGAATGAACAGGAACTTCGGAAACATGTCGAAGTTCAGCTGAACAGACTTATTGATCTCGTGGACAAAAAAATCAGGGCAGGGAATGCAGGCTCCGTGAAGGGTTGGGTCAAGCAATCCTTTATAAATACTTTTGTCAGCCTGGAGGATATTAAAAAGGGCATCCCTGAATATGCGGATGCCATCATACATGAGATGACAAAATCGAAGACAAGCGGCCAGATAAAGACCATGCTGAACAAACAGCTGGAACTATATTCCAGCCAAACCTTCGATACGCAGGATAGGTCTCAAATAAACCGCATCCTTCTCTGGACTCATTCCAAGGATATCGAAAGTGCGAGGATCAACCTCAATAAGGAAATCTCGGATAAGGAGAACCTGATTTTTTATGAGGCCATCTTGTTGATCACTCTGTCGATTATCCTGTTTGCATTGTCCGGTTTCAGCACGCATCCCTTGGCCCCGGCACAGTATATACTCCTTGTTCTGTCTCTTATCATACTGCTGGTGCCCGGCGTTATAACGCCCATGATAGATCTTGAAGCAAAAGTCTCACTGATGAGTTTTGTGTTGATGGGGCATGCCATCCATTTTGAGAGCCAGGTCTTGTATTTCCAAAGCAAAAGCATTCTGGATGTATTCTGGATTATGGTTACTCACAGGGATTTTCAGATGAAGTTTGTCGGGGTCTTGATGATTACCTTCAGTGTTCTATTTCCCCTGTTAAAAATAGCCTCGACAATGGGGTATTATTACAATTATCACCAAGCAAGGGAGAACCCGGTGATTAAGTTTTTTGTTTTAAAATCCGGGAAATGGTCCATGGCCGATGTCATGGTTGTTGCCATATTCATGGCATATATAGGATTTAATGGGATTATTGCCAGCCAGTTCGATCAATTAAAATCATTCTGCAAGGGAATGGAGATCTTAACCACGAATGGCACTTCCCTCCAGCCGGGCTATTACCTGTTCCTTACCTACACATTGTTGGCGTTATTTCTGTCAGGATTCCTGACCAGGAAAACTCAGGCAGAAGAGGGTTAAGAATCCAGGTAGACAAAGGTGCCTTGTCTTTTGCGTGGTGTATTTTGAAGAGCCTATTTCCTCTCCTGCTTTACCCCTTTGAGTTCTTCTATCAGCAGGGTCAGCAGTCTAATCTGCTCCTTCTGCATCACGATCAACTCATCCCACTGATGCTCCCGCAATGCATCCAGTTTCTGATGCAAGGCCATTATTTCCAGCTCAGCCTTCAGGTTTACCTCGTAATCATGAGTTGCATCCAGCCTGTCCTTCTGTGTCTGTCGGTTTTGACTCATCAAAATTATCGGTGCCTGAATTCCAGCCATCATGGACAACACCAGATTCAGCAGTATGTAGGGATAAGGATCGAAGGCCTGATGCTTCAATTGGATCAGCAGATACGAATTGATAACTATCCAGAAGCCCATTACAGCAAAGAAAATACCTATGAACGTCCA
>CAYMDG010000048.1:10602-15216 GCA_964388905.1 uncultured Bacteriovoracaceae bacterium | reverse complement strand
CCTCTAGGGCCGACCTTATCCTGCCGTCCACCCTCATGCTGGAGCAGGAGGATGTTGTTGCATCCTACCTCCACGATTATGTCCACTATGCCAGGCCTGTTCTGGATCCTCCAGGGCAGGCGAGAAGCGATTTCCGGATCTTCACCGAGCTGGGAAAAATGCTGGACCCGCCTGTAGTACTTCCTGATGCCCGGACGTGCATGGAGCAATCCCTGAATGCGCCCTGGCTTGGCATAACCTTGGATGAATTGAAGCAGCAGGGTTTTGTTAAGGCGAAGAGGCCCGAGGTTGCTTATGAGGAGATGGTTTTTGGCCATAAAGACGAAAAATATCATTTCCCCGAAGCCCTCCACGACGAGCCTGTACCAGCGCCTGAATACCCCTTGCGGCTCCTGAGCCTTATTCGCAAAAGAGCAATGCATTCTCAGATCCTGCCGGAAGACCAGGATATGCCGCCAGAGTTGTGGATCGCCCCGGACTGCGCTGCCCTGACAATGATTGATCTGACCAGGCCGGTTTTCCTTGTCTCCCCCCTGGGACGCATGCGTGTGCGTGTGGAGGTCCTTGAAGGCCTCCATCCGGAAGCTGCCCTTTACCGCAGGGGAGACTGGATGAGGCTTGGCGGGGGTATAAACCGGCTTATTGAGCCGAGCCTTACGGACATGGGCACCGGCGGTGCATTCTATGATCAGTATGTACGCCTGGAGAATGATTAACATGGAAGAGGTATTCATGCCATGCAGATGACGTTCGATATTCTTGATCACTTCACGAGATGGTCACAGGAAATAAAAACCCTCAATGACACTGGTAAGCAACGTGAGTTCATTATTACTGAGCTTCCTGTTTTCCTGAAAGACAAAGCACTCTTCAAATCGCTCTTGAGTGCCATCATAAACCAGTCAGCTTACCCGGATGTGAAATCCGCAACCATGTTCGAAAGCGAGATTGTTCTCTATCGTGACCCTGAGAGGATGTTTTCCGTGAGATTGTACCTGTGGGGGCAAGGTGATTACGACCCCATTCACGACCACAACTCCTGGGGTGTCATAGGCACGGCCCTGGGGACCCTCGATATCATCAACTACAGACGCCTCGATGACGGATCAGACCAGGGCCAGGCAGAGCTGGAAGAGTGCTCGCGGCAATTCATCCCGGCCGGCCAGACATATTCCATCTTTCCCTTGAACAGGGGCATCCATCAGACCGGAAATGCCAATGAGCCTGCCATTATCCAGGTGGGGATATATGGCAAAAATCTCACGGGCAGGGACTATGTGAATGTCTTTGATATCAACACAGGAGTAATATCAAGGCTCTACCTACCTCATGTGAAAAAGTGCATGCTGGCCAGGAAGGCCCTGGAGTCGCTTGGGAAAAGCGAGTAGTTGCATAGAGAATAATGGTGCTGTTGACAAAACCCTAGAATTTGTCACACTGGAAGAACAATCGTCATTGATTCAAAAGGAAGGTGCAATGGACATACGCTTTCAGAAAACGGACGGAACAGAGCAAGGGGCTATCTCGTCATTGCGCACACTCCTTGAGACGCTCGATCATCCCTTCTCTCAAGGCAGCTCGGTCGGCATAAAGCTCCACTGGGGGGAACTGGGCAATCACAGCTTTCTGGACCCGGCTTATCCCCGGGAGGTTGTGCGCTGGCTTTCATCAAAGGGATGCAAGCCCTTCATTTTTGACACCTCGGTGCTCTATTCCGGCAGCAGGCGTACCGGCAAGGACTCTTTAGAGACGGCTAAACAGCATGGTTATGCCGAGGAGTTCCTCGGTTGCCCTGTAGTCATTGCAGACGGTCTTGACGGTCGCGACATAATCGATATCCCGGCAGCATATAAGCACTTCAAGACCGCCCAGGTGACCTCCCTTGTAGACAAGACCGATGGTTTCGTCATTTTTTCCCACTTCAAGGGGCACCTCGCTGCCGGCTTTGGCGGTGCCATCAAGAATATCTCCATGGGGTTCGCGTCCCGTGCCCAGAAGCAGCGCATGCACGCGGATGTGAAGCCCATACTCAGCCAGAAAAAGTGCACCAGGTGCGGGATCTGTACCGAAGTCTGCCCCACTGGTGCGGCCAGTATAAGAGAGGGCGAGTATCCTGCCTATGACCTGGATACGTGTATCGGGTGTGCCCAGTGCATTGCCCAGTGCCCGGAACTGGCACTGCGGATACTGTGGGGTGGAGATCATGATGCGTTCCAGGAGAAGCTCATAGAAACGGCTGCCGCCATATGGCGGATCATCGGCAAAAAGACCGTGCTCATCAATGCGCTGATCAAGATCAGTGCCGAGTGCGACTGTCTGCCCGGTAAGACCGATATTATTGCAGGCGATATCGGGTTCACAGGAGGGTACCACCCGGTCGCCCTGGATGCCGATTCGGTTTCGCGGGTCGGGGCGGATATCATAACCAAGGCCCATTCATATTTGCCCTGGCAGCGGCAGTTTTCCTATGCGCAGGAGATCGGGTTTCATGGAAAATGATATGCAGCAGGTTGTGCACGTAGGGCGGTCTATGCCCTGGCTTAAGGCATTGGCGCTTGCCGTCCCGATCATTTTAGCCGCATGTGTAATCACCGATTCCGATGAACTCACCACATCGGTGGTGATACGCTTTGACGAACACGGCCTTTCCCTTGTGATCAGTCTCGACCGTCCGGTATGGCTCCCCATCGATGAGGATGATGCTTACTATATCATGCAGAGCAGCGATTGCACCTGCCAGGGTCGGCTCAGCCTTGTGGGTAAATACTGGCAGTATCCCGAAAATCCCGTTCCCGGCGACTGCATCATCCGCATCAATATCTACACCGGGGATGTGGATTGTTTCTCAGGCTGAATTATAAGGCTCGGCCAGGGATTTTAATAGAGGTGATGATCAACACCCCTACTGCTCCCTGAAGTCCAGATTTTCAATCTGCATCAGGGTCCACTGGCCAGCTATCAGTTCGTAATACAACCGGAGCCTGCCGGCATAGTTTGAAACCGTTTCCACATGGGCAACCACCTGGACTTTGTTGCCTTTCACCTTGGTATCAAAGATCTTTATGCCCTGGATATTCGTCTCATCGAACCGTATTCCCATGGGGACAGTTACAAAGGCGTCGTAAGATTGCGTCCCGGGTGATGCGGATGATGGTTTTGTGCTGATTCCGGAGCGATTGCCCGGTTTGCTTTTCACCTTTACATCAGATTCAGGACCAATGCTTCTGCCCATAAGGTCCTGTTCAATCTTTTCCGTGGTGAAGACGGGGGGGTTTTTCTGTGCATAAGATTCGGCTTTTATACAGATGCTTTTGATCTGGCTTTCGGACAATCCCTCGTCCTTCATGGCCTTGATGATTGCATCCGGGCATTGATCAGCCGCTGCATTGGTAATGGAAAGCGTAGTGAAAAGCAATGAGATCGGCATAACCAAAAGGATCAGTCTTTTCATTCGGATTCTCCCTGCTAAGAATCGACCTCGGCGGACCTTCTGAGATGCACCGGCCCTTTATCTGAGCGACGTAATCTCGTATTGAGGATTTCCACGAAAACGGAAAAGGCCATGGCAAAATAGATATATCCCTTGGGGATGTGCATGCCAAGGCCATCTCCTATAAGCGCCATCCCGATGAGCAGCAGGAAACTCAATGCCAGCATCTTGATGGTGGGGTGGTGCTCGATGAACCTGATCACGGTGCCGGACAGAGCCATCATGAAGACCACGGCGATAATGATGGCCATGACCATGACCATGATCTCCTTGGCAAGGCCTATGGCCGTGATCACGGAATCCAGAGAGAACACGATATCGAGGATGGCGATCTGGATAATGACGCTGAAATAGGAACCTCTTGGCGATCCTGTTTGCTGAACACCCGTACCTTCGAGATTGTCGTGGATCTCAAAGGTGCTTTTGGCCAGCAGGAAAAGGCCGCCGGCAATCAAGATGAGATCCCGCCCCGAGAAGGCGTTGCCCAGTATGACGAACAACGGCCTGGTCAGGCGTAGCATGGCGGTGAGGAAGATCAGGAGCAAGATCCGAGTGAACATGGCAAGCCCAAGCCCGAAGATCCTCGCACTGCGCTGCTGCCCGGCAGGGAGCTTTCCCACCATGATGGAGAGAAAGACTATGTTGTCGATACCCAGCACGATCTCGATGGCGGTAAGCGTCACCAGGGCAAGCCACATCTCGGGTTGCATCATCCAGTCCATGGTAGTCTCCTGTTGTCATGGGTTTTCATAGTGAAAGAATCTATCATATTGCCATGTAAGCCTGATAGCATGATCTCTTCGATGCCTATTCAACATCCTGCGTGCAGAAAGAACACCTCTCCCGATTAACCATGCCCTGGGTTTTAATGACAGGGTCATCCTGAACGCAGGGTAGGTTTTCAGTAATCCTTCTATGGTTTGGGTAACATCCTAGCTTTTTTGGCCAGATCCTCCGTACAAGGACAGGTGAAAAGTCAACATGTCATCTTCCTCCGGCTGCTTGCGGGGGTTCAATCAGGGGTTTGTTGTTCTGCTTATGGCGGAATTCGGATAAGTATTGGTAAATTTCAATCCTTGCCCGGTTGATGCCGCCGATGGGTCTATGCTCAATCAGGGAATGGG
>CAYMDG010000048.1:7736-10502 GCA_964388905.1 uncultured Bacteriovoracaceae bacterium | reverse complement strand
TCAATCCTTGCCCGGTTGATGCCGCCGATGGGTCTATGCTCAATCAGGGAATGGGCCGGGGAGAATGACAGATCCTCAGCCAGTTCCTCACGTTCCTTGGTTCGGAAAGTCTGGGCAGGGATGCGAAGTGTTGCCACTTTGATAAAGGGGGATTCCTCTTCGCTCCATTCCACGCCGGCATCCTCAACCGGCATACGGCCTGGGTCTTTTTGAACCTGAATCATGAAGTCAAAGTTTGCTTCATTCGCTGCCAGGTGTTTTTCCATATTTTCAGTGAGATAATGATCGGTAAGTTCTGGCGGCAGGGAGCTTTTTATGTGCGAAGTGGGAACGAGGGAATATTTTACAATGAGATCTGTCCCGCATAGATATGGGGTCGTGCTCCAATAGCGGATGTCCAACGGAGAGGTCTGGTTTTGCCTCGCCTTGCGCAGTTCGTTAATTATATGGAACTCGCCGGACACGGCAAGACGTGCTAAAAAGACAAGGGGCGACCATTTGATGCTGTAGTGCACCGCGTCATGGAACAGTTTGACCGTTCCCAAGGGCATGCTCGGATAGCTCAGTAATACAAAGTCCTGTGTTTCTTTCTCATTGTTGTTCGTCTGAAACCGCTCCCCTTTTACACCCATGATTTTTATGGCAAAACCTCGCAGGTCTTTGGCTTTGTCCGACTGGATCGTGCCGTTTGCACTGGAAATGCGAATCCAGGCTGGATAGGTTTGGGGAAGCGCGAATATTCCCTTCTTAAGCCCTGCGGGGATGTTCGGTTCAACAATGAATTCCGCCTGCAGGCAGGCCAGCGATTTCGGGTGCGCGTCACGTCTGGTAAGACCTGCGGGATAATCTTTGGACATCTTTTCTTGTAATATAGCTTCCATGTCTTTGATCAGGCGTTCTTCATCAGCAGGGACCTTTTCGAATTTGGTTACATCCCCCCGTTTTTTTTCAGAAAGCTTCATGTTATACCCCTCATGGGATGTATTGTTTTGTGCAAGCTCATGACCTGCTTTGAGAGTGACATGCTGGGTTCCTTCCGTTACAGGAGCGCAACGTTCATCAGCTTCTGTCGCAGTGATAGCTTGGGCATATGCAAAGCCCAGCAGCGCCGATGCACACAGCACCACGAACAGAATCAAAACACGGTTTTTCATAACAATCTCCTTTGTATAGTCTCTTGGGTTGATGTCAAACCACCGAAGGGTCCGGGCGGGTGGACGGGGTGATTCCACAATAACTATACTTCACGGTTGCTTCGCTTATATAAATATCAGAAAAGGCAATTGCAATAGATAGTGGATACCGGGCAAGAATACCCTTGAATACCTTCGGTGCGTGTCCTAGGAAGGAAAGGAGGCGGTATAACGCTCCATGGCGAATGAAAGGAACAGGCATCAATGAACGACTACCTGGTACGGGTCATCTCGGAAGAGAAGAACATCCTTGGTCTTGCATGCATTACCACGAACCTGGTGAACGATGCACAGCGGCGTCACGGAACCTATCCAACCGCCACGGCCGCCCTGGGAAGGGCGCTCACCGGGGGCGGGCTTATGGGTGCATTGCTGGAGCCCGGCCAGAGGCTGGCGCTCAAGTTCACGGGGAACGGCCCGCTGAAAAAGATAATCGTGGAGGCAGAGGGTGACGGCACGGTGCGAGGCTATGTGGAGGTGCCACAGGTGGACCTGCCCCCCAGGAATGGAAAGCTCGATGTGGGAGGCGCCCTGGGAAAGGAGGGCCTGCTCACCGTAACCAAGGACCTGAGGCTGAAGGACCCGTATAATGGAGTAGTAAAGCTCTACACCGGGGAGATTGCTTCCGACATTGCATTTTATCTCACCGAGTCGGAGCAGATACCCTCGGCAGTGGGCCTGGGGGTTTATGTGGAGCCCGATGGCATTGTGAGTGCGTCGGGTGGCTTCCTTATCCAGTCGCTCCCCCCTGCTGATGATGCACTCATCGATGCCCTGGCCGGGAGGCTTGAGAGCATGCCGCCGGTCACCAGTCAGCTTCGCGAGGGAAAGACCCCGGAAGACCTTCTTGAAGCAGTGTTTGAAGGTATCCCGCACCGCATCATCGAGACCAGACCAATCTCGTTCAGATGCACGTGCTCCCGGGGCAGGGTGGAACAGGCACTCATAACACTCGGCGAGTCCCAGATGAAAGAGGTTATCAAGGGCCAGGAGGTCTTCGACATCTCATGCCAATTCTGCGGCCGCAGCTATACCTTTACAAAGGAACACCTCGGGCGTCTGCTCCATGAGATGCATTGATAGAAGAATTCGACCATGAGAAGATGATTGCATAAGTGGGGTCGTGTATCCTTGAAAGGGAGGGTGATATGGCTAATCCTATCCTGAGGAGAGACATCCAGGCTGTTCCCGTGACATTCGAGGGGCAGCAGATGATCACCTTCATGGATCCCATGAGGTTTGCCGGTGGCGGTTTTGCGCTCCATATCCGGGTGGCTCCGCTTCTGGGCATGATGGACGGGCAACACGACCTTCGAGACATCCAGACCGCGCTCATGCATCTGACCGGGGGTTCCATTGTGCCCATTGCCGATGTTGAAGCCATTATTGATCAATTTGATAAGGCCTTTCTCCTTGAAAGTGATGCCTTCAGGCTCAAGAAGACGGCAATCATGGAAGACTTTTCCCGGAAGGATATCCGTGAGCCCGTACTTGCCGGGACATCGTATGAAAAAGATCCGGACAGGCTCAGGGCGCATATCGCTTCCGTAGAGGCCTCTCTGCCGGTTCTGCC
>CAYMDG010000048.1:5241-7636 GCA_964388905.1 uncultured Bacteriovoracaceae bacterium | reverse complement strand
GTGCTCTTTGTGTCTGGCGTGGATTTTTCCCATGTGGGGTACAAATTCGGTCATTCCCTGCCTGCCGGTTCTCTCATAGACAGTGCTACTGCCAATGACAGACTTATTATCGACCACCTTATAAACGCCCAGGCCGGGGACATCTTTCAAAACGCCAGGGAAACGAATGACCAGTTCAATGTCTGCGGGCTCGCATCCATGATGCTCTTTTCATCGCTCATGGGCAGTTGCACGGCAGAGCTTCTCCACCACGGCACCTATGACGAGCCGGCAACGAACAGTGCTGTGACCTTTGCGTCCATGGTGTTTGCCCGGGGATGAGCGTGGAGAACGGGTGTTCGCAGGTGATAGGCACTTGATTTTACCAGGGTTTTGCATTTAAGAGGCGTAAAAACCTGGTCCATTCAAAGCCATAATCTCGCAGCCTTTGCGGAGTGTAAAATTTCCCGGTCCTTCAAGGCTGCGAGATTATGGCTTTGAATGGACCTAATTAAAAAATTAAAAACAATTCCATCACCGATGATGGGCGTTGCGCTGGGCAGGCGAAGGCCGCTTTCCCCTGAATCCGCCTTTCCCCCTTGAGTCCCTGCCGTGCTGCCGTGCGCGCTTGCTCTTGTCCGCAGCAAAAAGGGACTCTTCCGGCCAGATGACGGGTATCTTCATGCCGAGGTATTTTTCTATGGAATCCAGGGCATGGACATAATCTTCACATACGAGCGATATGGCCTTGCCTTCCTTCCCCACCCTGGCGGTGCGCCCGATGCGGTGGACATAATCCTCGCAGTCTTCAGGGATGTCATAGTTGATCACCAGGTCGAGGTCGTCCACGTGCAGCCCCCTGGCTGCGACATTCGTGGCTACGAGCAGAGGGATTCTGCCGCTCTTCATGCCGTCGATGACCTCGAGCCGCTTTTTCTGCGGGAGGTCGCCGGTGATGTACTCACATTTGAATCCATTCAGGTTGAGACGCCTGGAGACATCTTCGGCGGTGTGCTTCATATTGGAGAAGATGAGGCAGTTCTTGGGATGTTCCCTGGCGAGGATGCCCAGGAGGAGGCTCATCTTTTCATCGTTGCCCACGTGGTAGAGCTCCTGGATCACCGTGTCCACGGTCAGGTGCTCTGCGGCAATCTCCACCTCCACTGGATTGTTCATATACTGCCAGGCAAGCTCCTTTACCAGGAAGCTCAGTGTTGCGGAAAAGAGCATGGTCTGGCGTTTATGCACAGGCGGCATGGACCGGAGCATCTTTCTCAGGTCGGTGATGAAGCCCATGTCGAAGAGGCGGTCCGCCTCGTCGATGACAAGGATGGCGATGTCCTTGTAGCTCAGCTTACCCGAGCGGTTGAGGTCCATGATCCGTCCCGGGGTGCCCACGATGATGTTCGCCCCCTGCTTGAGCTGCTGTTCCTGGCTCTTATATCCAACGCCGCCGTAAATGCAGGCCACCTTGTAATCGAGATGAGAGCCCAGCAGCGCGGCCTCCTCCTCCACCTGTGCGGCAAGCTCCCTGGTGGGTACGATGATCATGGCCTTACGGCCGCTATGTTCTTTGAGATTCTGGAAGATCGTTATGAGGAATGCAGCGGTCTTTCCGGTGCCGGTCTGCGACTGGGCACACACGTCCCTGCCTATGAGGCTGTGTTCGAAGGTGGAGGCCTGAACAGGCGTGCATGCGGTAAAACCCGCATCGTTGATGCCGAGCATAATTCGCTCGTCAATTGGTAATTCAGCAAAGTGCATGAATACTCCTCGTAATGGTTATTCGTTTATTGTTTCGACAATGTGGCCCTGATTTCATGAATGACATGCCTGATTGACATTTATATAGACCTGAACGTCCGCAATGTCAAGGTTAGAGGCAGCCCGGGTGGATCTTAGGTCTTGATTTCTTATGCCGATTCATTTCATATGAGGGTCAGAACTGCCATATTATAAGGAGTAGCAATGCCTATCTATGAGTTCTACTGCAGCAAGTGCGACACCATATATAACTTTTTTTCAAGGACTATCAACACAGACAAGAAACCGAAATGCCCGAAATGCAAGAACGTCAAACTCAAACGCAAGGTCTCGATTTTCGCTGCCATATCAGGCAGAAAGGGAGAGGAGGCCCAAGATGACATGCCGCAATTCGACGAGGCCAGGATGGAAAAGGCCATGTCCATGCTTGCAAGTGAGGCAGCGGGCCTTAAGGAAGACGATCCCAAGCAGGCCGCCTTGCTTATGCGAAAGCTCACGGATGCGACGGGCCTGAAGATGGGCTCCGGTATGGAGGAGGCACTGGCAAGGATGGAGCGTGGTGAGGACCCTGAAAAGATCGAGGCTGAGATGGGTGACCTGCTGGAGGGAGAAGACCCCTTCATGATGGAGCAGAAATCCAAGGGGGGAAAGA
>CAYMDG010000048.1:0-5141 GCA_964388905.1 uncultured Bacteriovoracaceae bacterium | reverse complement strand
CCAAAATCTAATTTTTTATAATTTAAATTCCGATAGGGAGGGAAAGGCAGCTTTGTTTGTATAATAAGGAGTAGGGAATGAAGGACGGTCTTCATGAAGATTCCAACGGGAAGCTTCATGAGCAGGGCACCATTGATGTGCTCGAAATACAAAGGGAGTTGAAGGATACACAGGAAAAGCTCAACCGGATTTCGGCGCGCTATAAGTTTATCTTAAATAATACTTCCGACCTTTTCGTTCTCCATGACATGGATGGTCGTTTCATAGAGGTAAATATTGTTGGGAAAAAGATCGGTGGATTTTCTGAAAAGGAACTTGCAGGGCTAAGGATTCGTGACCTCATACCTGAATGGTACCGGCATGAATATGACGAATACATATTGAAGGTTGCCAGGGATGGGAATGCAAAAGGTACGCTGAGGATCAAGGTATTGGATGGCAGTGAGCTTGTCATGGAATACAAGGCAAAACTCGTTCCCGACAAGAAAGGGCCGTCCATGGTGCAGGTTATTGTCCAGGATATAAGCCAACGTCACCGCGCCCTTAAAGAGCTCCGGAAGAGCGAAGAGAGATACAGGACAATACTCGACAGCATTGAAGACAGTTATTATGAGCTGGACCTCTTAGGGAATATGGTTTTCTTCAACTACAAGGTTGTCGAGTTATCAGGATACTCCCCGGAAGAGATCATGGGGTTAAACTATCATGCCTATACTGATGAGCAAACCGCTCACAAATTGTTTAATGCATATAAAAAAGTACTGACTACAGGCAAGCCTCACAAAGGGCTGGAATGGGAAATCTTAAGGAAGGACGGCTCCCTGGTCTCCCTTGAGTCCACGATATCCCTTATCAGGGATTTGGCCGGTAATCCGATAGGTTTCCGGGGTATTTCCCGCGACATATCAGAGAGGAAAAGTGCCGATGAGGCTTTTCTGGCGAGCGAAGAGCGGTTCCGGGATGTCTTTGACAACGTAACTGACTTTCTCTATTTCCACGACCTGGAAGGGAATATCGACTTCAATGAGTGTAATGCCCAGGTAAGGAAGGATTGGGCACAAGTACTGGAGCATCAGACAGGGGCGAACCTCAAAGAACTCATCCCTGAGCGGTTAAGGCCCGAGTTTGGTAATTATCTGGCAAAGGTGATCGAGAACGGCAAGGATGAAGGGCTGGTCATGGTAATGGACAAGGATGGCCATGAGCATGTCCTGGAATATAAAAATTCGCTTGTGTATGACAAGAAAGGGCCTATCGGGGTGCGTGGCTCTGCGCGTGATATCACCGACCGGCTGCGCACGGAAAAGGCACTGAGGAAGAGTGAAGAGAAGTACCGGAGTATCCTTGAAAGCATCGAGGAAGGCTATTTTGAGGTTGATCTCATGGGGAGCTTAACCTTTGTGAACGATTCAATGTGCAGGATCGTCGGCTTCCCCAGGAATGAGATTATGGGCAATTCTTATCGTATGTTAATGGATGATGACACAGCCCGGCGGGTATTCTCGTTGTTCAATACGGTTTTCAGAACAGGAAATCCTGACAAGGGATTTGATTGGGAACTCATTCAGAAGAATGGCGAGAAAAGGCCCATAGAGGGTTCCATCAGCCTCATGAGGGATTCAAAAGGACAGCCTGTTGGGTTCAGGGGGGTGTTGCGGGACATCACCCATCGGAAAGAGGCCCAAGAGCTTCACAAAACCATGATCAAGGCCGAGGCCCAGAACAGGGCCAAGAGCGAGTTCCTTGCACACATGAGCCATGAGATCCGCACCCCTTTGAACGGCGTCATCGGGATGACTGAGATAGCCTTGGATACCAATCTTACTGCCGAGCAGCGGGAGATTATGACTACGGTTTACCGTGAGTCGGAAAACCTGCTGGGGCTCATCAATGATATTCTGGATTTTTCAAAACTTGAATCCCACAGGCTTGAGATTGAAAACATACCCTTTGACCTTAAGGGCCTCATGGAAGACATCTCATGCAGCTTTGCCGTGATGGCTAAAAAGAAAGACCTGGAACTCATCATGTATGTCTCGCCTGAAATGCCGACCCGGCTGGTGGGGGATCCCGGCAGGCTCAGGCAGATCCTGACCAACCTGTTGAGCAATGCCCTGAAGTTCACAGACAAAGGCGAGATACTCCTCAAGGCGGAGCATCTCGAAGGCATGGGCGCCAAAACCAGGGCGCGGTTTCTGGTAAAAGACACGGGCATCGGCATCCCCCAGGAAAAGCTGGGGACAATCTTCGAGAGCTTCACCCAGGCGGATTCATCCACGACCCGCAAATATGGAGGCACCGGATTGGGACTCTCCATATCAAAGCGCCTCACCTCCTTGATGGACGGGCAGATAGGCGTTGAGAGCAAGCCCGGAGAAGGGAGCGCCTTCTGGTTCACAGCGGTCTTTACGCACCAGGAAGAACCCGACATGCTTCCTGTGACCGAAGAGGTAGATCTCACGGGTATAAAGGTGCTTGTTGTAGACGACAATATATCAGCCCGCTCGACCTTTGCAGCTTATCTCAAGGCCTGGGGCTGTATTCCCCTGGAAGCAACATCCGCTTTGGAGGCCCTGGATATTCTGAAAGACAAAGACTTGTCCGGCGGGCAGATCAAGCTTGTAATCACTGATTTTCATATGCCTGTCATGGATGGATTCGCGTTAGCCGCTCAAATCAGGGCTGAAGAGATGTTTAAGGGCATACCCATTATTATGCTTACCCCGTCCGGCAGCATTGGAGATGGATTAAGATGCTCCCAGTCCGGGATCCAGGGGTATCTGCCCAAACCGGTTCGGAACGAAGAACTCCATAGAACCATCACTGCCGTACTGAAACAGGGGGATATATGTCCTGCAATACCTTCCGGCAAACTGATAACTCGATATACCCTGGCTGAAGAGAACAGACCCTGCGGAATGCATATTTTACTGGCAGATGATTATCCTACGAATCAGCAGGTGGCAAACAGGCATCTTACCAAGGCAGGATTTTTAGTGGATATAGCCGATGATGGACAGCAGGCCCTGGATGCTTACAAGCGATCAAGCTATGACCTGATCATTATGGATATAGAGATGCCTCATATGGACGGCTTTACCGCAACAAAAGCCATACGGGAAATCGAGGAGAGGCTCTTGGGCGATGGAATTCACCGGTCCTCAGGACATATCCCCATTATTGCCATGACCGGACATGCCATTGAGGGATTTCGTGAGAAATGCCTTGATGCGGGGATGGACGACTTCATTACGAAACCTGTATTTCGTGACGACCTGATTGCTATAGTCGAGAAGTGGTTGCCGGCACGCAGTTTTGAAGAGGCAGCGCACGGGATGAGCGATAAAAATACCATGCGACAAATAGGTCTATCAACAGATGATGCAAATCCACCGTTGGACATCAATCGAGCCCTGGATGAATTTGATGGGGACAGGGTGCTCCTCATGAAACTCATCAATGGATTTATTGACATTGTGCGAGGACAGATCAACATAATTAGAAAGGCAATCAGTGAAGGAGATATGGATGTCGTAAGATCAGAGGCCCATTCCATTAAGGGCGGGGCTGCCAACCTGACAGCCATGGATCTTTCTCAGATCGCCCTGGGTCTTGAGAAGATGGCAAAAACCGGTACAAGCGATGGTTCTATGGATGTACTCAGTCGGCTCGAACAAGAATTTTTAAGGCTTGAGGCGTTTACAGGCAGGTTATAGATATGTTCACGAAAGACAACAAATACAACAAAGACAACCGAAGCAGCTTTTCAGGATGGTTTGCACTGTCAAGACAGGAGGACGAATGAGGATCCTTGTCGTTGATGATGAGCTTGTCAGTCGGGAAAAGATGAAGCATATTATGAGTTCTCTGGGTGAGTGCGATGAGGTGGAGAGCGGACAGGACGCGCTGAAGGCATTCTTGGATGCCCGAATTGACGGCAAGCAATATGATCTTATCACGCTGGATATCTCCATGCCGGAAATGGACGGCACCGAGGTGCTGGGTAGGATCCGTACCCTGGAGAAGGAAGATGGAACTCCCAAAGATGGTCAGGTCAGGATTATGATGGTAACGGGGTCATCTGAAAAAGATACGATCCTTTCATGCATCAAGGCCGGGTGCAATGATTACATAATGAAGCCTTTTGACAAACAGACCGTGATCAAGAAGCTTGTAGACAGCGGCCTCACGAAGCAACCGGAAGGAAATGCAGGCTCAGAGGGAAACGCGCCGGAACCTGAAAAGAAGAATCCGCTCACCAAGATTATTGCACGGTTTAATAGAGGCGAGATCGAGCTTCCACCCATGCCTCGCATACAGACAAAATTTTATGCCCTGATAAAGTCAGGGGCAGATGTACAGGAGATCGGTGATCTCCTGCGGAAAGATCCGGCCATTTCATCAAAGATCATCAGCATTTCCAACTCATCCTATTACCGCGGCATCACCGCCAACATCAGCGTAGAGCAGGCTGTCAGCAGGCTGGGGCTTATCGTAACGAAACAGACAGTGGATGCAATCTCCAACAGGTCTCTCTATCTGGGGACCAACCCGAAGTACGCTGAGGTCATGGAGGGATTATGGGAGCATGCACTCTCGTGCGCCCACGCATGCCAGGTGATTATCGAGACCAAGGGCCTTAAACTCGGCGATGACCCATTCACCTTAGGTCTGCTCCATGACATCGGCAAGCTCATGCTCCTTCGGGTTATGGGCGAGATGGAAAAGAATGAGAAAAATGGAAAAGGTATGGATATCAACGAGGTTAAAAATTCCATCGAGGCCCATCATGGTAAAACAGGGGCGGTACTCCTGAAAAGGTGGGCATTCCCCGGTATCTTCATTAAGGTGGCCCAACTCCATGATGATCTGGGAGACATACCGGAACCAGGAAATGAACTCCTTGTGGTGCAGCTTGCCAATGTGCTTGTGAAGTCCATGGGGTATGGAATACCTAACGAGGAAGGTATTGAACCGGAAACGATTCGGGCCACTGCAGCCCTTGATATCAGTCCGGAGCAGATTGTCTCCATCAAGGAGCAGGTGAAGATCCGCATGGAAGAGCTTAAGGCGTACCTGGAATAAGACCAGGCAGCACAGGTAATAATCTCACTTCTTTAGCTCGGATTCTTCAATTGAAT
>CAYMDG010000047.1:11946-15352 GCA_964388905.1 uncultured Bacteriovoracaceae bacterium | reverse complement strand
AAGGCAATTTCACATCCATTGCACATTCATGGAATAGCAGACGGTTCTGAAGCTCGGGAAATTACCCTGGACATGATGGAGAAGGTGGGGCTCTCCCCTGCGTCATTCCTTTATCGGAAATACCCCCACCAGTTGTCGGGCGGGCAGCGCCAGAGGGTTGTCATAGCCAGGGCACTTGTTACAAACCCGGACTTTGTCGTGGCGGACGAGCCCATTGCCATGGCAGACGTATCAGTTCGCGCCATGATCTTGGAGCTCATGGTCAGATGCAAGGAGATGTTCGACCTTACCTACCTCTTTATCACCCATGATCTTGCGACCTGCAAGTACATCTGCGATCATATCGCAATCATGTACCTGGGCAAGATTGTTGAGATTGGACCCCTTCAGGAGGTTTTTGCAAATCCGGTTCACCCCTATACGGCAACGCTTTTGGATGCCGTCCCGGTACCCGACCCCAGATTCCGCAGGACCCATGCCATGCCTAAAGGCGAGATCCCGAGTCCCATCAATCCGCCTGCCGGATGCAGTTTTCACCCCAGGTGCACTTATGCCGAGGCATCCTGTGGTATTCGAGGGCCTTATCTTGTGGATGTCGGCAATGACCACAAGGTTGCCTGTCCGGTCAAGACCAGGGTATAAAGCCGGATATTGCGTACAAGAGGAGTAAAAAACTGATCCGTTCAAAACCAAAATCTCGCAGTATTTGGGGGTATGCTCAATTTGTCGGTCCTGATGCTGTGAGATTGAGATTTTGAACATACCTATTTAAAACATTTCCACTGAAGTAAATCATGTCAGGTACCGAATTATATCTATGGAGCACAAGAAGCTTTTATTCATCTTCGAAACAATACTCATGAAGATGGACACCAGGAGTTTTGTCGATGAAGTTAAAGAGCAAGATGGTGATTGTTCTTGTAGCAATCATGGTCATCCTGACAATCGCATATTACGGTGTATTCCGGCTTATAATACTGAAGAGCTTTTCTAATCTCGACCAACGCATCGCCATGCGCAACATGGACCGTTGCGTGGCGGCATTAGACAGGGAGGTGAAGCACCTGGAATCATTCAACAGCGACTGGTCAAACTGGGATGACTCCTACCAGTTCGCCCTTGATGGAAACAAGGCATATATTACGGCAAACCTCATAGCGGAGACGTTCAAGAATCAGAAACTGAGCCTGATTCATGTTTATGACTCTCATGGCCGCCTGGTATGGGGCAAGACCTATGATCTGGAAACAAATAAAGAGATCCCTCTGGATCTTACAACTGAATTGAGTTCGAATTTATTCCATACAATTGTCAATCAGAAGAACCCTGATAAGTCCACCAGTGGTTTTATATTAACCCGTTACGGGGTCCTCTTTATCTCTTCAAACCCCATACTGGACTCAAGCAATAAAGGACCAAGCCATGGCGCCTATGTTATGGGAAAATTATTCAATAAGGAAATGCGATCCACCCTTTCGGAACAGGTAAGTGTAAGACTCGATGCCTGGTCATTGGTCGAACCGAATCTCCCAAAAGGATTAGGGGTCGTCATTAAGGCACTGAACAAGGGGGCGACGGTTCAGCTCATTGAGGCTACACCTGATGAGATGCATGCATACAGCCTTTTACGGGATATTGAAGGAAAGCCCATTACAATTCTCAAGGCATCCATGCCCCGTGAAATCATGATAGAGGGCAGGTGGGCCTATAACGTTGGAATGGTCTTTATTATAGGGATAGGTTTCATCATACTCATTTCCGTTTCCGTCCTGATGAGTTTCATGATCCTGAAACCATTGTCAAAGTTAACGGATAACGTACTTACCGTGGGCGTAAAAGCGGGTGCCAATGGTTTTGATACCCAGCGCAGTGATGAGATCGGAACACTTGCGCGTGAATTCAGCGTTTTGATCGAAAGACTGCATGAGCGGCAAAGGAGCCTGGAATTCGGGGAAAAGCGCCTGAGGCAGATCATTGACCTGGTACCCCACTATATCTATGCAAGGGATAAAGAAGGCAGGTTCATCCTGGCAAACAAGGCAGTTGCAGTTTTTTTCGACACTTCAATCAAGGCGTTGATTGGAAAGGACGATATTTCGTTTGCCCGTTCATCAGATGAGGCCCGGGCAATGCACCAAAAGGATCTTGCTGTTTTGGACAGCGGACAACCCCAGAACATTGGTATAGAAGAGATCATAGATGCACATGGACATACACGCTTTGTCCAGACCAATAAGATCCCATTGCTCTCCTGGGATGAATCTACCCCTGCAGTTCTCAGCGTGTCGGTTGACATCACCGGGACAAAGATGGCCGAGGACGCATTGAGGGAATCGGAACGCAGACTCTCGGACATCATTGATTTTCTTCCAGATGCGACCTTTGCCATAGATCGCCAAGGCAAGATCATTGCCTGGAATCGAGCCATGGAGGATATGTCGGGCGTATCCAAAATTGATATAATGAGCCAAGGCCGGTATGATTATGCCGTACCTTTTTATGGCCAGGCACGACCTGCGCTCGCAGATCTGATTTTACAAGAAAATAAAGATATTGAGAAAAAATATGATTACGTCGTTAAGGACAGTGATAAGCTTATAAGCGAGACCTTTGCCCCTTATCTGTACGGAGGCAAGGGGGCATATATCTGGGTAGTAGCAGCACCCCTATACGACAGCAATGGAAATGTTACCGGTGCAATTGAGAGTATCAGGGACATCACCGAGCGGAAAAAGGCCGAAGAGATACTCCAGCGGCATAGCGAAACCATAGAGCAGTCCCTTGATGGTATTGTAATGGCAGACCTTGAGGGTAAAATTCTCTATATAAACCGTGCCTGGGCAATGATGCATGGCTATACGACTGACGAAGTCATAGGTATGCACATCAATATCTTTCATACCCAGGAGCAGTTGGAGAATTGGGTTATTCCTTTCAATAATAAATCTTTAGAAAAGGGCAGCCACAGGGACAATCTATGGCATGTAAAGAAAGATGGTACGATTTTTCCTACCCTGATGTCTGCGTTCATGCTGAAGAATAAGAAAGGTGACCCTGTGGCTGTGATCGGTATCGCACGGGACATCACCGAAGAGTTGAAGATGGAGAACCAGCTCCTCCAGGCCCAGAAGATGGAGGTTGTGGGAAGGCTCGCAGGCGGTATAGCCCACGACCTCAACAACATGCTTTCCCCTATTCTGGGCTATGCTGAGATTATCCTTGCGGATATGCATGAAGATAACCCATTATTTGACAATTTAGCCCAGATCAAGAAGGCTGCAGAGAATGCACGTACCCTTACCCAGGAACTCCTTGCATTTAGCCGCAAGCAAGTCCTTGATATGAAGGTCGTGGATCTTGCAGAAGTTGTGGCAAGTTATGGCAAGATGCTCCGCAGGACAATCCG
>CAYMDG010000047.1:7898-11846 GCA_964388905.1 uncultured Bacteriovoracaceae bacterium | reverse complement strand
CTTGGTCTGGCAACCGTTTATGGCATAGTCAAGCAGCATGGCGGCCATATAGTCGTCTATAGTGAGATCGGCATAGGTACGACCTTCAAGATATACCTGCCTCGGGTGGAGGGTATTCCTGAAAATCTCGTCACATCAAAAGTAATAACAAAGATCAAAAAAGGTAAAGAAACAGTTGTAATAGCAGAAGATAACGAGGGGGTAAGAGAACTCGCCTTCGATATTCTCACAATGAGCGGATATAATGTGTTAACCGCAAGCAACACTGATGAGCTTTTACAATCAATCCAAGAGTATGATGGCTCAATTGACCTCTTGCTTACCGATGTCATCATGCCTGGGCTTAACGGCCCGGAGCTCTATGAGAGGCTCAAGGGTTTATACCCGGTATTGAAGGTGATCTATATGTCGGGATATACCGACGATGTGATTGCCCATCATGGCATCCTTGAGCAAGGGGTTGATTTCATACAGAAACCCTTTTCCGTCAACATTCTCACCGATAAGCTTCGAAAAGTGCTGGATGGCTGAAGTCTTGCTTTTTCTCTAAAACCCTTTTATTGAAAATGATATTATTTAGAACCCTTAGAAAAGGATTACCATGCTGTCCTCAATAGAGAAGGTGTATGCAACCCTGATTAACAGAGAATATCAGCAGACGCTATTCGGCGGGCTTGGGTTGTTCCATCGAAAAGGGACCGGCTTTATTTCATGCTGTCCCTTCCATAAAGATCCGTTGCCCACATTGCTGATTTATGGCGACAGACCCGAATGTTTCTGCTTTGCTTGTAGTAACCGGGGAGATTGGATCAAATACCTCAAGCAAGCGGAAGGCCTTTCTTTTCATGATGCCTTAGGCACCCTTGAACGCGCTTGTGACATATCGATCAGGGATTATAGTGAGGAACAGTGGGAGACTGAACTGTTCCGGACCAAGATCCTCGAGTTTGCCATGGACCTGTGCATTACGCAACTTTGGTCTAAGCAGGGAGAGGAAGCCCTTCACTATCTCTATAACCGAGGGTACTCAATGTCTGAAGTAGAGGGTATGTCTCTTGGTTATTACCCCGGGTTTACCAAGACAATGCAAGGCCTTCTCAATCAGGGTTTCAACCAGGGTCATCTTGAGATCACCCTTTCTCGGTTATGGAAAATCAATACTGATTCACCGGGGCTTGCCATCCCATACCGGGATGCAGCGGGGCGGCTCATGGGAATTATACACAAGGATGTCGGGACCGATGGATCCGCCTCCTACAGGTTACTGACCGACTTTTCATGCCTGTATGATATTCCGTTTCTCATGTACCGGTCACGTGGCCAGGAAGAGGTCATTGTAGTAGAAGGCTTTTTTGATGCCCTGCTCCTGGACCAGGCAAGATTGAAGCCTGTCGTCGGTATTGGAAACGCCGGGATGAAAGCCGGACAGATTCAGACAGCAGCCTTTCTCGGGACAAGGCATTTCATTCTGGCCCTGGGTAGCAGTGAACAACAAGTCGACGCTACGCGTGCTGCAATAAGCCTTATTAATGAATTGGAATTAACAGCTTCCGTATTGCCAATTCCAACCGGGTACAAAGACCTGGATGAGTTTATTCGAAAGAATTGCCTTGATCATTTCAAGTCCCTCTTGAAGAAGGCTGAGAACTCTGAGAGTTGGCTGGCAAATAATATGAGAGGACTATGAGAAGATGAACGTCAGATCATACTTAAACGCTGTTATTATCGGTGCCGGACCTGCCGGCCTGGGTGCTTCCCTAGGCCTCGCCAGGAAGGGAATTGCCGTGACAGTTATTGAGCAGCAGGAAAAATTAGGCTTGGTCCGTAGAGGAGAGACCATTCGTGCAGATATGCATATGGAGGAGATACTCGGTCATGGTTTCTTCGAACGTATAGCCATCAGAAAGGTACATCAGCGCCGATACTTCTCCCATACAGGCAAATGCCAAATAGAGCGTTCAATCAAAAATCCCAATATCATTTTTTCTTGGCCCGACCTTATCAATGAGATTGCCGGCCAGGCAGGAAACTCAGGGGTAAGATTCCTTACAGGCCTCCATGTTGACGCCTTCCTTGAACACTCGGGGATTGTAAGTGGAGTAATGGCATCTAAGGACGGTATGGCCCAAGAGTTCCTGGCAGACGTAGTTATTTCATGTGGAGGCTTCGATGATCCTGCTTCGCATCACATAAGACAGGATCGTAGCGGTATGGATAGGGCTGTAATAAAGCGTCTCGTAAGAGGATATACAGGACAGGAAAGAAAGCTTGAGTATTATTTCCATATCAAGCCCGAAGGTATTGTGATCGGGACAATGTTTCCACGGGGAGGAGGTGAGGCTGAATTCATATTGCTTGACACCTCAATGGGGAACCGCGTTCAACCTGCCTTTGATGAATTCAGTCATTTTCATCCTGAATTTGGTAAGCTGCTGAAAGGAACTCAGGCCTTCTATGAACTTGAGACCTGCATCCCTATGGGTGGGATGCTCTATCCCTTCTCTCCACGACAGGGGCTTGTCATGGCAGGAGATGCACTGGGCCATGTCCAGGCAAGAGGCGGTAGTGGCATAAAGACATCTTTTCTTATCGGCTATACAGCAGGTTTGCTCGCTGCCGACGTTATGCGCTCAGGCGGGTGGACACAAGATAGTAGAAAGAAATTCGAGAAAACTATAAAATCCAACCCACACGTCCGTTCATTAAGGCTGCATAACCTCATTTTTTCCAGTCTCAGGACTCGGATCTTTCGATGCATCACCAGTCCGGAAGATATGGACAGGAAATGGCCCATTTTGCAGATTGCATTGAGATAACTGTCTTTGGCCTGAGAAGATGAACTGAACCAGGCATTGTGATAAAAAAATGGGGAGCCCTTGCAGCCCCCCGAAGAGGAGATTCTGATATAGTCTGTTGCTGCTATATATGTGAGGTCGACGCAGTAATTTTTCAAGTGCTCATTCGTCATCGGATCATATTTTTATAGAATACCATTCTCATGGGATTGTTTTTTTCACCGAATAGATGCATAAGGAATTATTCAGCATGGAGGGTAGATAGGTTGTCAATTCTAAGATGGAATCTAATCTTGCTTATTCTTTTCATATCCATGGGCTGTTCGACAACCAAAGTTGACTGGGAAGAGGCCCGCAATATTGATACAATAAAATCATATCAAAAGTATTTGCAGAAACATCCAAATAGCCCCTTCTCTGAGCAGGCCCAAATAAAACTGGAAACATTTTTCTACGAAAAGGCAAAGGAAGATGGAACGGTTATTGGCTATTCGAACTATTTAGCCAAGAATAGTCATGGAACTCACACAGCCGATATCAGGGCTAAATTAAAAGCTATCCGATGCCAAGATACCGGTTTTGTAAAGGTGTTCCCATCATGGTTGGTAAAAGGGCAACCTTCCGATCCTAGGCGTCATTCGAGCTGGTTTTTAGATAAGACCTATATTGGCATTCCCCCAAGTGATATTGGCAGAGGTTATAAGGCTGCATGTGATGATCCGGAGTACCCGTTGGAAATGCAATGGGGGGCCGGGGTCCTTATTTACTTCAGTGGAAGGGGTGTCATTGTAGGCCCGGATGGCACACAAGTACTGGTCGGATATTCCTGTAAATAGCCTTTTATCATAAGATACAGATCGTTCTTGACGCAAGGCGATGTTTATATAATCTAGGCGCATGATCAGCATTGATAATCTCTGGAAGAGCTATGGACCCCAGGTGCTCTTCGAGGGGATCAGCTTCAAGATAAATCCTAAAGAACGTGTTGGACTCGTGGGCCGCAATGGCCATGGGAAGACAACGTTACTGCGTCTTATCACCGGTGAAGATGAGCCTGATGCCGGGTCCATTGTGATACCCAAAAACTACCGGATCGGCTATGTTACTCAGCAGCTTGGATTCACCCAGGAGACTGTACTCAAAGAGGGGATGA
>CAYMDG010000047.1:0-7798 GCA_964388905.1 uncultured Bacteriovoracaceae bacterium | reverse complement strand
CACGAACCGTTGAGGATGAAATATTTTATGCAGGTGGTGATCTTGACAGGCAGTCGGTACGCAAGATTTGCGGCGCCATAATGTTCGAGGGTGATTCTGCTCTAAAAAAGATCGAGGTACTCTCGGGAGGCGAGAAGAGCAGGGTGATGCTGGGCAAACTTTTAGTGACACCGGTCAATCTCCTGCTGCTTGACGAACCTACAAACCATCTCGATATGGAGACCAGCGATGCCCTGCTTGCAGCCCTTGATAGCTTTGACGGGGCAGTTGTCATGGTTACCCATAACGAAATGTTCCTCCACGCACTGGCCGAAAGGCTCATAATATTCTACCATGATTCCATAGAGATCTTTGAAGGCGGTTATCAGCGATTTCTCGATAAGGGTGGCTGGGAAGACGAAGAGGTAATCCAGCCAATAGCAAAAAGGGAAGGGCCCTCAGATCCGGTAGAAGGGAAAACAAATAAGAAGGAGTTGAGAAAGAAACGTTCTGAGATCATCACGGAACGCTCCAAGGTATTGAGCCCTATCGAAAAAAGGATAGCCAAGGCCGAGGCCGAAATTGAGCGGCATGAGAATATCCTAAAAGAACTTCATGTGCAGATACAGAACGCAACCATGAGTAAGGATGGGAAAAAGATATTTGAGATCTCCCATGCCATTCTTGAAAGTGAACAGGCTATTGAGTCAAACTTTGCCGAGCTTGAGAAAATGCAACCCCTATTCGAGAAGCACCGGGCGGAATTTGAGGAGAGACTTGCGCAGGCAGGTGAATGAATGAGGTGGCAGGTCAAGATAAGTCTATGGAAAGGGACTTTTTTTATTCACAACTCACCACTATTCATTAAAAGGCATGGTGATCTCATATGCCCCGCTTGACAGGCTTGACTTCACCGGGAGGCCTGATTTTTCGAAGACCTTTAACATGGACTTGTTCGAGGCTAGCACGTCAGCTATAAATCCCTGAAGTCCACGTTCCTTGGCAAGCCTTATGAGCATTTCAAACAGATATGATGCAATCCCAAGGCCTTGATACTCTTCATCCACGACAAAGGCGACATCACCATAAGGCCGGTTTCTGTCTTTGACAAAACGTGCCTCTGCAATAATGTGCTCCTGATCCAGAGGGCCTATCAAGGCCACGATAGACAATATGCGGTTACAGTCAACATTTACGTACTGCTGCATCTTCGCATGGGGCATGGTTTTTATGGGACTGAAGTAGCGATAGTAGACGGTCTGATCGGAAAAACGATAAAAGAGGCGGCGCATCTCTTCTTCATCAGAAGGTTTGATGTGGCGGAATCTTATTTCTATACCACCCTTGAACTTATGTCTTGCCGTGATATCCGCAGGGTACAAGGTCGTGCATTGAGGTAGGAAGATCTGGTCGGGGTAGAGAATATTCTTATTCTTTCCTTCCTCTACAAGGCGTTCTCTGTCGTCCGGGTGTGCCACATCAATGAGGGCCTGGGCTCGCTCGCGAACGGTTCTCCCCCTCAGGTTGGCCACTCCGTATTCAGTAATCACCATGTCTACGGATTCTCTGAAACCGAGCAGGTTGGGTAGTTCCTCAACGGAGAGGAGAATGTTAGGATTACCCTTGAGATTTCTGCTAGGAAGGGCAAAGATGACACACCCTCCCCTGGAAAGTTCTGCTCCATTTATAAAATCCATTGCCTCACCCGGGGTGGTAGCAACTGCACCCTTTCCGATATGAAGGGCAATACGTCCTGAGATATCAACTTTCCGGGCCGGTATTATGGACATAAAACGCGGATTCTGTCCTATCTGGACCGGGTTGAAGACGAGATCTATACCCTGGAATTCAACCAGCGGGTTCTTGTCAAGCCAGCGCATGAGATCTTTGGTGCCAAAGGCATATGAGACAAGGGATTTTCCCCGATAGATACCTTTGTTTCTGTTTGTCACTGCTCCGCTGTCTATCAGTTCCATAAGTGCATCTGTAATGAAAGGGGAATGGATTCCCAAGTTTTTTTTATGCAAAAGATGCTTGCCCAGGGCCTCATAGATAGGACCTATTGAAAATGAAATGCAGCTGCCGTCTTCAACTACCGAGGCGATATTTAAGGCTACCTGATCAAATATGTCATCAACAGGCCATCTGGCAAAATACAGGGGGGCATCCTCCGAATTTATGAGAAAATCGAATTCGTTGACAGAGATGAATGTATCACCAAAGGTATAGGGCACTTTGGTATTGATCTCTCCGACAACCAGTTCTGCCCGTTCAATGGCCTGTCTTGCCACATCGACTGATACCCCGAGGCTGACATATCCAGCCTCATTAGGTGGTGTCACTTGGATAAAAACTGCATTGATAGGGAGTTGGCCCGATTCGATAAGCGCTGGAATACGGGTAAACCGGCTTGGGATAAGGTCAACATGCCCCTCAGTTATGGCGCTGCTCGCCGCCCATCCTGAGAAAAAGGTCTTCAGTCTGAACTTCTGGGTCTGCAACTCCTTCATGGTAATGAGATCACCAAGGCACACGAGTTGGATCAGCTCAAGGTCTTGTAGGTTCGAAAGATCAGAGTTCATGAGATGTTTGACAAGGGTCCTGGGTTCAGCTGCCCCCGTGCCAAGAAAGATCTTCATGCCGGGTTCGATCTTTTCCATGACATCGGATGGGGTGACTACTTTTTCTTTCCACTTCTTCATACTATTTCCTCAATCCTTAGTTTCAGTCTAGACACCTATAATGGCAACAACTTATTTTGAAAAGGGGGAAATAAAGAGAAATCATGAAAATAAAACGCCACCCCATCAATTGTGATGGGGTGGCGCCTAGAGTTTCTTTTTTATCTATATCTAATTACTTTAATCCGGTGATCCTCATACCGTAGAAGGAGCGGTATACAAAGACCAGGGCGATGAAGGTAAACACCACTGCCAGACCTGTTCTGAGTCCGGTATTCGTCATGGTTACGGCGATTTCGGTAGCAAGCAGGCCGAACAGTGTTGTGAACTTGATAACCGGGTTCAGAGATACCGAGGAGGTGTCTTTGAACGGGTCACCCACTGTGTCACCAACAACCGAGGCTTCGTGCAGCGGAGTGTTCTTCTCTTTCAGGTCAACCTCTACGATCTTCTTTGCATTATCCCAAGCGCCGCCGGCATTGGCCATGAAGATAGCCTGGAACAGGCCGAAGAAGGCTATAGCAATGAGATAGCCCACAAAGAAGTACGGGTTGAAGAATGACAGACCCAGTGCAAAGAAGAAGATCACGATAAAGATGTTGATCATACCCTTCTGTGCGTAGATCGTACAGATCTTAACGACCTCTTTACTGTCCTCAATGGAAGCGGATTTCTTGCTGAGATCGATCTTTTCCTTAATGTACACAACAGCGCGGTAGGAGCCTGTCACAACGGCCTGAATGGATGCGCCGGTGAACCAGTATACAACGCATCCGCCCATGAGCAGCCCGATGATGATCTCCGGCTGCACCAGGCTCAGCTTGGCTGCAACATTACCGTAGAGGCGTTCGAGAAGGATAATGATGCCGAACACCATGGTTGTGGCACCCACGACTGCCGTACCGATGAGAACGGGCTTGGCTGTTGCCTTGAAGGTGTTACCTGCGCCATCGCAGGATTCGAGATAGTGCTTTGAGTGCTCAAAGTCAGGTACGAAACCGAAATCTTTCTTGATCTGTTCCTTTATGTTGGGCTCAGATTCGATCATGGAGAGCTCATAGATGGACTGGGCATTGTCAGATACCGGGCCGAAGCTGTCAACCGCGATAGTAACCGGGCCCATGCCGAGGAAACCGAAAGCCACGAGACCAAAGGCGAAGACTGGAGCCGCAAAAACAAACTCAGGGGGCATAAGGGCCATAATGGAAGCATTCTTGGAGACCAGGTAGGACACCAACATAAGGATGAGGATTGTCAACCCCTCCCAGAAAGCAGAGAAATTACCTGCAACAAGACCTGAGAGGATGTTCAATGATGCTCCACCCTGACGGGAACAATTCACGACCTCTTCAACGTGCTTGGATTTTGTGCTGGTGAATACCTTGGTAAACTCGGGGATCAGGGCGCCGGCTATGGTGCCGCAGCTGATGATTATTGAAAGTGCCCACCACAAGTCGCCGTATTTGACAGGGTCGAGGTTGCCAAGCAGGACATAGCTTGCAGCAAAGGTCACCAAAATGGAGATTATTGAGGTGATCCAGACCAGGTTTGTCATGGGATGCTCAAAGTCGAAATCTAGTTTCCCTTTGAAGAGAGCGCTGCTCAGAGCATTATTGACAAAATAGGAAACCAGTGAGGTGAGGATCATGAGGATACGCATTGCAAATATCCAGACAATCAGTGTACCGCACATTTCCTGGTTGCCGTACAGGGCCAGCGCCAGGAATGCAATCAGGGCGACACCGGTTACGCCGTAGGTCTCGAAGCCGTCGGCTGTGGGGCCGACACTGTCGCCGGCATTGTCGCCGGTACAGTCAGCAATAACGCCGGGGTTCTTGGGATCGTCTTCGGGAAGCTGGAACACGATCTTCATGAGGTCGCTTCCGATGTCAGCGATCTTGGTGAAGATGCCGCCGCAGATACGCAGTGCACTGGCACCCAGCGACTCGCCGATGGCAAAGCCTATGAAGCATGGGCCTGCAAGCTCTTTCGGGATGTAAGCAAGGATAAGGATCATGAAGAAAAGTTCAACGCTCACCAGCAAAAGGCCAACGCTCATGCCTGACCGCAGGCAGATGTTGACGATATCCAGAGGACTTGCCTTGAGGGATGCAAAGGCTGCCCTGGAATTGGCAACGGTGTTGATCCTGATGCCGAACCATGCCACACCATAGGAGCCCAGGATACCCATTATGGAGCAGAAGAGGATCATTAAGATGCTGGTCATGGGAGCGCCCTGGAGTCCTGCAAAATAATAGACGATACAGATCGCAATGAGCACCCAGAGTCCGAACAGGAACTTGCCCTGCTGGCCCAGATAAGTCTTACACGTTTCCCAGATGGTATTGGAAACGGAAAGCATGGCGCTGTGCGCAGGCAGATTCTTGGTCTGGCTGTACTGCATAAGGCCGAAGAGCAGGCCAATGACAGATACCACCAACCCAAAATTGAGGATCGTCACACCACTTACAGCAGCTCCTCCGATGTTGAACATCACATTGGACAGATCCGGAAGCTTGATATCCGCTTCCCCTGCGAAGGCTGCAGGTACCATGGTAAATAGCGAGGTACCTATGGCCGTCATTAAAGACCATAAACTTAGCTTTACTTTACTCATGTCTCATCTCCTTGTTTATTGGTCACTACATCGAATATGTGTCCATAACAGACACATTTCTAGCTTAGCTCCAAAATTTAATGTTAAACCTGCAAATTATCCCTGTCTGAAATATGTTGCATAAGCACCGGTTTGTGCTTTGATAGATACTACCCTCACCTACGAACCAGCCCAATTCCTTCATGAGTGAATCATCATTCAGCCCACGAAAAGGTACAATAGGTCTGTTTCACTGTCAAGGCTTTTTTTATAGTTCAGCAGTAGTTGCATAGACTTGAGCTGCATGTAACTAATCAATATATTGATAGATTTATGAACGCTTGTAATTTTTAAGAGAAAAACGCTTATGCTAAAATATTTTTTTAAAGAATGCTTGAATAATACCAGCTGAGCAACTCAGCAATCTGAAATCATGATACCCTCTTTAAGAACAGAAACGGTTTTAAAGTCTCATATACTGCATGGTGCCGTCCTGTATAACAGCCACCTTAGCCTCATTCGGGTAATCTTGCTCAAGGAGTGCTAGCACTTCCTGCCATGTCTTAACAATTACTGCATCATCCGGGTGACAGACCAGATCAAGGCCCATCCTGTCGGGCTGCGGATTAAGGACAATGAGTTTTTTCATAAGGAGCTGCACAAAACCCGGAGCTCGGTGGTTGTAGTGCCGTCCGCCGTAGTCTAACCCCCATGCCCTCATTACATAGTGAGGCACTTGACCTTCAGGTGCATCGGAGATGAGCACTGCAGTGCCCTGACCGGGTTTCATGGTCTGTAGAGAAAGAAGTAGTGCAATGGCCGATTCGCTGGCCTTTGCATAAGAGTTGCAAACTACGATGTCATACCCATTTGAGAAGGGGATACCATAATGCTCTTTACCCTCCAGTGCCCCTGCTGCGTGGGTAGATCTGAAAGGTCCTGAATAAAGGTTGGTAATTTGCCCTTTGCGGTTGATGAGGCAGTCGATCTTGAAATTGAGACCTGCCAGATCGCCCGCAGCATCACATTCGCCGCGCATGATATTCTTTTCAAAATTACCAAGGCCTGTAAGAGATTGATCGCGGAAGAGCTGGTTATGGAACTGGTTGATGGTCTCAATGCCTGCAACACCCGGCATAATGATCTTGGCGCCCCCACCGAATCCTACATGGACATGAGGGGTGATGCAGCCGATCCCGATCTTCAGGTCACTGGCCATGAATTCCCTGTTGAACCAGACCTCTACACCCGTTGGTGTCCTTCCCACACGAACCGTATTCTGAAAAGGGTCATGATTATAGACTGCATAATTCTCGACAATCTGTTCACCGAGCTTTTTGCGGGCGTTTATCATATCATATGCACCATGACTTCCGAGTGACCACAGAAACCTTATCTGGTCTCGATTCATGCCTGCACCATGAAGGATATCTAAAACGAACTGAGCAACATTCTTGACCGGGGTAGGCCTGGTCATATCATCGAAAACAATGACTGCCTGCTTTTTGTCCCTTGCAAGCTCGGCAAGTGTTGAGCCTTCAACAGGATTCTCTATCTTATCTTTAATCTGCTCAGGGGTGAGTCCGGGTTTATGGAGACCGGGAGAGGTGAGGTTGGTCACATCCCACCTGTCAGGGAAGGTAAGCTCTCTCTCGGTGTTATCGTGCCAGAGCCTCGAAGGGACTGATATCGTCTTCATGTTTAACCCCCTTGTTGCGCATCTTGATTGATAAGCTCATATTATCAGTTAATGAGAAAAGCATGAATAAAGAAATGTGGGTTTTAACCAACCTTTGAGGTGTGGATAGATAAACGGGTGTGGATAAATAAATGATAGTTCACGGGGTATGTCCGAGTTGAAGTGAGACTTGTTGAGAAGTAAATCTTACGGCTTCAATAATTTCATCCCGGCGTTTTGAAATATTCTCGGGGTTGCCCGTAATGGCAAACGCTGAGATGACCATGCCCATGTGGTTGAAGACTGGTCCGCCGACACCGGCGAGGCCATTGAAGTTTTCCTGGTTGTCAAAACTTACCCCTGTGACCTTGACCCTTTCAATCTCTTTCAAAAAGTCCTTCTTTGAGGTGATGGTATGTGAAGTCCATGGCTCGAAGCTGTAGTTGGCAAGAAGAAGATCACGTTTTTCAGCGCCCATGAAGGCAAAGAGCGCCTTGCCAATGCATGTGGAGTGCGCTGGAATGACAGAGCCTGCCTGAGGAAAGACCATGTAGCGGTTTTCCGGCTCGGTACGCATGACGATCATGACCTTATCCCCCACGAGCATGCCCACATTGACCGGCTCCATGAACTGGAAACAGAGTCGTTCCATCCATGACCTTCCGATTTTAACCAGATCCATGTTGGTGGCACATTTCATTCCCAGCTGAAATATGTGCGGGCCAAGGCGATATTTGTTGGTCAGCGGGTCTTTCTCCAAATAACCGATTGCCTCCAGGGTGGAAACTATGGTGGCTATGGTTGACTTGGGCAGACCGAGGAGTCTTGAAAATTCGGTTATGCCGAGAGTCTTTTTTTCATCAA
>CAYMDG010000046.1:13554-15577 GCA_964388905.1 uncultured Bacteriovoracaceae bacterium | reverse complement strand
GAGCTTGAACTGGCACCGGATGAAAGGATCAAGGGTGATCACTGCCTTTATCTCCATAATGGATCATGCTCCGCCTGCCTTGACAGGTGCCCTTGCAGTGCCTTGCAGAAAGACAACTTTAACAGGCAACAATGTTATGGGAGACTCCTTGAAAATGAGGCAAGGCTCCATCTTGAAGGGCATGCTGATGTGTGCGGCAAGTGTTGCTGCGGGCTGCCGTGTTCTGTAAAAGACCCGGTTACAATGAAATAAGCCCAGATTTTGCATTTGAATGTATACATAAATACTCTGTTCGCTTCAGGTGGCCTTACGCATGTAACTTATCACAACCATGGTATTGCTTTTTTTATAGGTCCGTTCAGAACCTTCATCATGCAGCCTTTACGGACAGATATAATCTCCGTCCCTCACCAGGCTGCAAGATGAAGGTTCTGAACGGACAAGGTTTTTCCCCTCTTAAACACAACGCCCGGGATAAGGAACCATGCATCAGCTAAACTTCCGGAATTATATCTCCATGTCCATTCCTTGACATACCGGACACCATTAGGGATAATCCAAGCATCATGGATATTGACCAGAATAATTTCGGAAATGGCAGAATCATCATCACCTTTGCGTGCGCTGTAATCATAATTGCCGGCATGCGTGCGGCCTCTGCCATCATCGTGCCGTTTCTTCTCTCAATCTTCATAGCAATAATGTGCGGCAGGCCGTTCTCCTGGATGCGAAGAAAAGGTGTCCCCACATCTCTTGGAATTCTTATCATCTTTGTTGTTATCTTCGGCGTGATCTTCGGTGTGGGGGCATATATCGGTTCATCGGTAAGTGATTTTCTTCAACAGCTGCCGCTGTATCAGAAACGCATCCATGTCCTGATGATCATGATCATAAAATGGCTCAGGACCTTCCATGTCTATATCTCCGAGAGGATGATCCTCCAGTATTTCGACCCCGGTTCAATCATGGAGATCATTGCCAATCTCTTGAGCGGACTCGGAAGCGCGCTCACCTATGCCTTCCTGATCCTCTTTACGGTTATATTCATCCTCGTTGAGGCTTCGGGCTTTTCAAAAAAGGTCCTCGTGTGCGGCACATCATTACGTACCCAGGAGACCATCGAGCGGATCGTGCAAAGTATGGAGAAGTACATTGCCCTCAAAACCTGGATAAGCCTGGCTACCGGGATCGTAGTGACGCTCTGGCTCATGGAGATCGGGGTCAATTATGCCATTTTATGGGGACTGATGTCCTTCCTCTTGAACTATATACCGAACATCGGCCCCTTCATTGCTGCCATACCCCCCATTCTGCTCGCGCTGGTCGACCAGGGTCTGGGTTCAGCCGGACTGGTGACCTTTGGATTTATTGTTATCAAGACAGTGATAGGCGACATCCTGGAGCCCATATTTATGGGCAAAGGCCTTTCTCTTTCAATGCTCGTGGTCATTCTCTCCTTAATCTTCTGGGGATGGGTGCTTGGCCCGGTAGGCGTGCTGCTTTCCGTACCGCTCACCATGATATTCAAAATAACTTGCGAGAGTTTCCCGTCCACAAGGTGGATCGCGATCCTCCTGGGTTCCGAAGTGCCTCCTGCCCTGCAAGATACTGAAGCGCCGGAGCATGTTTAGGAATATTGCATCAACAAAGCCTGTATGTTACATAACATGATGTTCACCCTTCATTTTAATCCATAGACTCCTGGATCGGTTTTTAGTAGACTTTGCGTACTCACATAATGGAACACCTAAGGAAAAGAGAGGGCCTATGAAACGATTGTGGTTGTTTATATCACTGCTGCTTCTCATACTCTTCCCTGTGCAAGGCCCTGCAGCAGCAGATCCGGTTGTATCCGTCCGGCTTCAGGATTCGCTGCTTACATTCTCAAAGACCATGGCCTCCCCCCAAACTGCCATACCGTCCATTCTCCTCCAAAAGGCTGAAGGGATAGCGATTATCCCGGGCATGGTCAGGGCCAGTTTTTTTGTGGGCGCCAGGTTCGGCAAGGGCGTGCTCATGGTCA
>CAYMDG010000046.1:4936-13454 GCA_964388905.1 uncultured Bacteriovoracaceae bacterium | reverse complement strand
CAGGGCGCCACATTGCGGCTTGACAATGCAGCAACCGCATCACTCTACGGGAAAAAGGGGCTGTCAGCCAAAGAGGTACTCTGGGGTAAGGTTGAAACGGCCACACCCGAAGTGCTCAGATTCAGGGAGAGCTTCCTCAAGATTATTGACAAAGCCCAATAAGGAACCGTGGATCATCATCCCAGATCATGCAACTCAAGGCATATGCCTTTGAAGCTTGAGCTTGGGAACAATAAGCGCCAAGATAAGGCATTTTATGATGTCCCCGGGCAAGAAGATCAGTGCCCCGGTCTTAACTGCCAGGCTTACTGCATCAGGTTTTTTCAGCACCAAGTGCATATAGAGTGCAAGATAGGGTATGCCGATGCTGTAGATAACAAGTGTACCTAGAAGCGCGGCCATCAATACCAACATAGGGGTGAGGACTTTATTTTTCACAAGGCTCCCCACTGCCAGGGGTGATATTACAAAACCTATAAGATACCCAAGGGACGGCTGCATGAGGTATGCAAGTCCACCGCCTCCCGAGAATACCGGAAGCCCTAATAACCCCATGATGATATAAACTAGTTGGCTCAATGCCCCATACCGTGGGCCCAGGATAACCCCTGACAGGATGACGAAGAAGGTCTGGAGGGTTATCGGCACCGGCCAGAGCGGGATCTTGATAAGAGCTCCGGCAGCCGTCAGGGCTGCACAGAGAGGAACGAGGGACAGCGTGTTTCTATCCATAGGATCAAGGACTTAATATAATAATAACATTAAGTAAAGGGGAATAGCTCTCCCCTTTCAAAAACCCTGCATAGAATCGATCGATACGATCATTTTGGGAGATCGGCCTGTTCTTATTGCCTTCCCTTGAGTTTATCGAGCTCTCTCCTGAGTTCTTTATTCTGTTTCCTGAGCCTTAGATTCTCATTCTTCAGTGTATGGACCTGTCTTGATAATTTGGTATTTACGACATTTACCTGCCCCGGGTTATTCTTCTCATCATTATTCTTCGTTGGTGAACCTATAGCGGCTGATGGTATTCTTTCTGAAGCCCTCTCTATTTCCGATGCAGCCCTTGTCCACATTATCTGTATTGCCTCTGAATAAGAAAACCCGGATTCATCTTTCTTTTCATAAATATGCAATTCAGGATAGACTTGTCTTATCTTGTGAAACAGCGTTTCATTCTGTGTTGATACAAAATGCTGTCCGGCTCCGGCATGAAACATATATTCAAATATACTTCCGGCAAGTTCATAATGGGAAAGGGCGCTACTCAAGGCTTGAGAAAATTCCGGTGCGTTTTTTGATGCGGGGCTTTCAATATATGACATGACAGGAATTTTTGCCTGGTTAATTGCAGGCAGATAGTCATTGTATAATATGCCTGTTTCGCATTTCATCTGAAGTTTCATAAGTGCCACCATGGCTTCCTTGGCAGACTGCCCGAAAACATTCGAAAAAAGGCCGATAGTGAATAACATGATCAAACCAATAGCTTTTCTTCTCATGTCACCACCCTTCATTTCATCTCAAACTACCATTACGGAAGTGCAGACCCTCAAACAATCTCTACCCGTGCAAACCTGCGCTTTCCCACTTTGATGACATGGCTGCCCTTGGGAAGAACATATTCACCGTCAGCGATTTTCTCCTCACCGATATGAACAGCGCCCTGTGCAATCATACGCCTGGCCTCGGATGTGCCTGCCACGAGCCCTGCCTCCTTGAGCACCGCGCAGACCCACGGTCTTTCCAGGTTGAGGGTGACCACAGGAATGTCCTCGGGCAGTTCCCTGGACTTAAAGACCTTCACAAAGCCTTCGTTGGCTGCATCTGCCTGTTCTTTACCATGAAACCGCTCCACCATCTCATACGCCAGTTTCATCTTGGCATCCATGGGATGCAGGCTGCCGGACTGAACGGCCTTCTTCATCTCTTCAATCTGAGGTAAGGTTTGAGAACTCAGCAGCTCATAGTACTTCCACATGAGTGCGTCCGTTATGGACATCACCTTGCCGAATATTTCACCGGGAGCATCATCCACCCCGATGTAATTGTTATATGACTTGCTCATCTTCTGGACGCCGTCGGTGCCTTCAAGAAGCGGCAGTGTCATGATGACCTGGGCCTCCTGGCCAAAAGCCTTCTGCACCTCGCGGCCCATAAGCAGGTTGAAGACCTGGTCTGTGCCGCCCAATTCAACGTCGGCTTCAAGGGCAACCGAATCATAGCCCTGGACAAAGGGGTAGAGAAACTCGTGGATGCTGATGGGATGTTGAGCCTGGAAGCGCTTCTTGAAATCATCCCGTTCCAACATGCGTGCAACGGTCTGGACCGAGGTGAGCTTGATGAAGTCAGCGACAACCATATTGTCCATCCACTCGGAATTGAACCTCATGATGGTACGGACCGGATCAAGGATCTTCTTCACCTGGTCCTGGTAGGTCTTGGCGTTCTCGAGAACTTCTTTTCTGGTGAGTGGCGGCCTTGTGGAGCTCCTGCCGCTGGGGTCGCCTATCATGCCGGTGAAGTCTCCGATAAGGCAGATAACGTCATGCCCGGCATCCTGGAATTGCCTCATCTTCTGGAGCACCACCGTATGGCCCAAATGGATATCCGGCGCTGTCGGGTCAAATCCGACCTTTATCCGTAGCGGCCTGCCCTTTTTGAGTTTGGCAATGAGCTCTTGTTCCGAGACGATGTCAACGATGCCCCGTTTGAGTTCAGCTAATTGTTGTTCGAACACGTGTGCTCCCCTTTCATGATAAGCATGATAAGGGTCAGGTCCTGCTTTTTGCCTTATTACCTTTGAAACATCCATACCCGGATATCGCCGGCAAAAGGCAAGACCTGACCCCATATAAATCTATTTTGCAAACCTGATTGCCCTGCTCTCGCGGATCACCACCACCCTGATCTGGCCGGGATAGGTGAGTTTCTCCTCAATGGCCTTGGTGATGTCCTGCGCAAGACGATCAGCGCCGTCGTCGCTGACCTTGTCCACATCCACCATGATGCGGACCTCCCGGCCTGCCTGGACGGCAAATGCCTTAGCAACCCCATCGAAAGAGGTCGCAATGCCCTCAAGCTCCACAAGCCTCTTGACATAATTTTCCAGCATCTCGTGGCGCGCACCGGGGCGTGCTGCAGAAAGCGAGTCGGCGGCCTGGACCAGAAATCCATAGACCGAATTAACCGGGGACTCGTTGTGGTGTGACGCAATGGCTTCAACTACCTTTACCGACTCGCCATAGCGCTTGGCGATATCGGCCCCGATGATGGCATGCGACCCTTCAACCTCATGATCCACAGCCTTGCCTATATCGTGGAGCAGGCCTATACGCTTGGCATTCTTCTGGTTTACGCCCAACTCCGCAGCGATGATGCCACATAAATGGGCTACTTCGAGGGAGTGCTGGTATACATTCTGTGAAAAACTTGTCCGGTATTTCAGCCTGCCTATAAGCTTGATGAGCTCCGGATTTATCCCATGCAGTCCGAGCTCGAAGGTAGCCTGCTGGCCGGCCTCCCAGACATTGTCATTCATCTCCTTGGTTACCTTCTCCACCACATCCTCGATGCGGGAGGGATGAATCCTTCCATCAACCACAAGGGTTTCCAGGGAGAGCCGTGCGATCTCACGCTTGATCGGGTCAAAACTTGAGATGATAACGGCATCGGGCGTGTCATCAATGATGAGGTCAACGCCTGTTACCGCCTCAATGGAGCGGATGTTGCGCCCTTCGCGTCCTATGATGCGGCCTTTCATCTCCTCACTCGGCAGGTTCACCACCGAGACGGTCCGCGCGCTCACAACATCGGTGGAATAACGCTGTATGGCGGTCGCCAAGATCCTCTTGGCCCGCTTGTCCGCTTCCGCTTCGGCCTCATCTTGAATCTGCTTCAAGAGTTTTGCCGCCTCATGCCTGGCCTCACTCTCCAGAGACTGCATGAGCGCCTCCTTGGCCTGCTTGGAGTCCATGCCGCTGATCTCCTCGAGTTTTTGTACCTGCTGGTTCTTGAGGCTTTCCACCTCAGCCTTCATGGCCTCAAGGTTCCTTGTCTTGTCGGCTATGGACTGTTCGTTCTTTTTGATCTCCTGATCGCGTTTATCGAACTGGGTAAGCTTGTTGTCAATCAACTCTTCCCGCTGGTGAATCCGTTTTTCTATAGCGGATACTTCTTTCAGACGTTCTTTGGACTCGGCATCACTCTGAGCCTTTGCCGCGAAAATAATCTCTTTTGCCTCAAGCTGCACATCGGAAATTATGTTTGCCGCCTTTTTCTGGGCATCTTCGATTCTGCGTGCCGCTTCTTCATTTGCATCACTGATGGCCTTGCCTTTCATGAGAAAGTTTAAACCGAATCCGATACCTGCGCCTATGAGCAGTGCTACGATTATATACGCTAGTTGTTCCATCACTATACCTCACCTTTTATATATTCCGGCTTGGGTTACCACGAAATCGACGGGGGCGTCCCATGAGTCCACAGGCAATTTTTCAAGGTAAAACTCATCCAAACAAATTCCGATGAAGGTAATGTCCGGACACTTTTCAATCAGCCTGTCGTAGTAGCCTTTCCCGTACCCAAGCCGGTGGCCGTACCGGTCAAAGGCTACTCCGGGGACAAAAATCAATTCGATTTCGCTTAGTTCCATGTTTCTGTGCGAGACGGGCTCGAGGATCCCATAAGCCCCCTGCCTGAAATCCTTAACTGACGCGGCAGATGAAAAGGCCAGATTATCCCCTGACACCTTTGGGAAGAGGATCGTTCTTTGTTCAGGTCGCCACAGGGAAAGGAGGCTTACCTCCCCCCGGATGGGCATATACAGGGCCATGGATGACGCATTGCCATAACATGGCAATGCCAGGATGTGCTTGATAATCGCCGGTTCATGACGTTTCAGCTCATCTTCTGCAATCGCTTGACGTCTTGCAAGCATCGCTTTTCGCAATTGCGACTTGTCATGCATATTCCCCCCCTATTCAAGAGGGAAGGGGTGGAAGGTTAAGATTTTGCAAGAAAACCTTATCAAGGTGATGCCAACACAAGTTTGTATAGGACCTGCGGTGGTCTTATTCCGCTCGCCGAATGCGCTTACAACTCAGGTTTTCCTTTCAGCGGAAAACCTTTTACCACATTGATTAATGGCGATGTCCCATACTCATACTTTCTCGGGATGTTATAGTCTTGTGGCCAGGGGCAGACCGTATCTTATTCATATTGTTACCTTATCTATGTGCTCTATCAAATGTTCTATCTTTTCTGTCACCGAACTTTTCACTATCTCCAGTTCCTGACGAGTCTTTGCCACATCATCGGCCATGTGCAACATGACCATTGCCACCAGTTCTGTGGTCGTCACTGCAGTGCCTCTCTGTTGAACATCAAATACCTTCTCATTGATATATCTCGACAATGACTGAATGTGGCCAGCATCCCCCCCGGCCTTTACCTTATATTCCTGCCCGAGTATCTGTATGGTTACTGTGTTGTACAAAATCTTACAATGCTTCCACGCACTTAATTAGGTGTGCCACCTTCTGTTTGACCTGTTCTTTCTCTCCCAAGAGATTGTCCATCTCCCGCTTTAATCCTTTTGCTTCTTCCTCCTTTTCTCTGAGCTTGATAGTCAATTCTTCATTGGTTTTTTTCAGGCTATTCACCTTTTCAACTAATTCATTTACCTTTTCTTCAAGGATCTCGAGTATCTCCAAAAGATAGTCTCCTTTTATTATCCCTTAATGATTATACATCTATGCTGCCTATCAAAGTCAAGATACTTATTTATATGAATATTCACACATGACGCACCCAGGACCGATATGGTAAAGAGAATATTATTTGGAGGTGCTTTATGGAGAGACCCTACCTTGAGACACTCTTTGAAATGGCCAGACATCTGAATGAAGCCGAGGACCTGCCGACAATATTAGACACGGTGGTGAATCATCTACCAAAGGTTCTGGATGCGAAATACTGCTCTCTCTTCACACGGAACCCCTCGTCCGGCGACCTTGAGATCAAGGCCCATAATCATATAGACATAGGGCAGGATCCCTTTATCTCTGTGGGGACCCAGAGGGACAGCATCATGAACCTTGCCCTGGCTCGCAACAGTTCGCTCATCATAAAGGACATCGAAGAGGAAATCGGGCTGCAGAACAAGGAAAAGTACACAACAAAATCGTTCATGTGCATACTTATCAGGCAAAAGGAAAAGATGCTCGGCATCTTGAACCTGGCTGATAAGACAGCAGGGGGGTTCACCAAGGATGACATGCTCATTGCATCCATCATCTGTGATCTGCTCGGCGCCTTGTTGGCCCGCATAGATTACACAGCTCTCTAAGGTCCGCAATGAGCTTCACCTGCGGCATAGTGGGACTGCCCAATGCGGGCAAATCCACCCTGTTCAACCTCATCACAAAGGCAAATGCCCCGGCTGAGAACTATCCCTTCTGCACCATAGACCCGAACATCGGGGTCGTAAATGTGCCCGATGACAACCTCAAGGCCATTGCCCAGATCATAAAGCCGGAGAAGATCACATCCACAACATTAAAACTTTTCGACATAGCGGGTCTCGTCAAAGGGGCCTTTAAGGGTGAGGGTCTCGGAAACCAGTTCCTTGGCCAGATAAGGGGAGTGGATGCCATTATCCATGTAGTCAGGTGCTTTCAGGACATAAACGTAAGCCATGTGTACACAGATATAAACCCGTGTACGGACCTGGAGATAATCCTTACGGAGCTGGTAATGGCGGACCTGGAGCTTGTACAGAACAGGCTTGAAACCATTAAGAAGGGGCTCAGGCTCGGCAAAAAAGACATAGCGGTGGGCGAGATGGAGCTTCTGGAAGCCATCCAGGAGACACTGTCCAAGGGTATCTGTATAGTTGATGCAGGCATCACCTTCGATCAGGGAGAGATGAAGGCCTTGGGTCTCCTCACGGCCAAACCCTATGTTATCGTGGCCAATGTGGGCGAGGATGACATCACCAAGGGATCGGTCCATCTGGATAACCTGAAGGCCTGGGCAGAAAAGAAGGGCAAGATGGTGGTTCCCATCTGTTCGAAGTTCGAACTCGAGGCCTCCGAGCTCGATGACACGGAGCGCAGGGAATTCCTGGAGTCCATCGGCATAGAGCGCTCAGGCACCCAGGCACTCATAAGCACGTGTTACAAGCTTCTGGATCTCATAACCTTCTACACACCGGTCGGCAAAGAGCTGCGGGCCTGGACCCTTAAGAAAGGCGGCACGGCATTTGATGCTGCAGGTCTCATCCACACCGACATCCAGAAGGGTTTCATCAAGGCGGATGTCATATCTCTCGAAGACTTCCGGAAATTCAACGGGCTCCACGGTGCACGCGATGCAGGCGTCATACTCATTGAGGGCAGGGAATTCATCCTGAGGGACAACGACATCGTGGTGATCCATTTCAGATAACCTGCCGGCATCAGTGATTGATTTAATACCGGCACTTCTTATACATAGGTAATAACAATTCCTTGAATCTGTGGGGTGGTTATGATCGATCAAAAGGTACTGTCAAAGGTTTATCTCGGCGCCGTATTGCCCACAATGGAGGCCCTTTCCATCGAAGATCAAGTGGCTTCATCCTATGCGGGACAGTGGACGGGAAGAATCCGGTTTGCTGTAGGCTTAAGAGGACCTCGATGTGATGTTGTTTTCAAGGATTCCAAGGTGAAAGTAGAGCCAGGGGCACGGGGGCCTTCCGACATCTATCTCTTCTTCCCTACCACCACCATGCTGAACGCACTTTTCTCCGGTAAAGGGTTAAGCATCCCGATTCCGCTGAAAGGACTTACACGGCTCAAGGGCCTGATGGTGTTCTCGCGCCTGGCCAAGCATATGGAAAAAATTCTTGATGGCGGTATGGCACCAGAAAAACTCAGGGCACGCTTGACCCTGGACATACTGGCAAGGACCATGGCCATCATCTCCCGGTACGACCATGAACTGATCCCTCTTGCCAAGAAGCTTCACGGCAAGGCCGAGTTCAGGATCAAAGACGGCCATGCAGTCCATGTTGATTTCACTCGGAGCGAACCGAAGGGCATGATTGGACCTGCCCAGTCACCTGACTTTTCGCTTGAATTCACCACTGATGATCTTTTTCTGAAGGTATCGGAAGATAAGGTGGATGTATTGGCCCAAGCAGGTCTTTTAAATATCATCTTCAAGGGAGATCTCCACATGGCCCAGATCGTGAATGTTTTTCTTGACAAGATAGGTGTTTATCTTCCCCCGAAGGAGGTGGCGCAGTGAGCTACTCATTCAAAAAATCGCATGAACTCTTTGCACGCGCGGCTCGCGTCATCCCCCAGGGCATCTACGGCCATTTCACCCCGGTCATCACGGTGCCGGGCTCATACCCGTATTTTGTGGAAAGGGCCAAGGGTTCGCACTTCTGGGACGTAGACGGCAACGAGTATATCGACTACATGTGCGGCTACGGCCCCATGATCCTGGGATATGCCAATGACAAGGTCGA
>CAYMDG010000046.1:0-4836 GCA_964388905.1 uncultured Bacteriovoracaceae bacterium | reverse complement strand
GACATCATCATGGTGCCCTGGGGTGACATCAATGCCTTCAAAGAAGTGATCGCCATCCATAAAGACCAGATTGCAGGGGTTATGCTGACCCCGTATCACCACCCTGTCTTAGCCGACCAGAGGATGCCTGAGCCATCTTTCTGGTCCGGGATGAGAAAATTATGTGATAAGAATGACATCGTCCTCATCATCGACGATGTCAGGGCAGGATGGCGGCTCGACCTCAAGGGTTCTGCCCACTACTTCGGCTTCAGACCCGACATGGCATGCTTCAGCAAGGGTATGGCCAATGGATATGCCATCTCCATGCTCGTGGGGGCCGAAAAGCTCAGGATAACCGCATCCAAGGCCTACATGACCGGCTCGTTCTGGATGAATGCCCCTGAGATGGCGGTCGCCCTGGTATGCCTCGATGAGATGGAGCGGATAAACATCACCAAGGTGGTCAACGAACTGGGAGAAACCCTCTTGAAAGGCCTTGCTGATCTGGCCTCGGTTCACGGCCTGAAGGTTTCAATCACCGGTCCGCCGGCCATTCCCTTCATGAAGTTCGCCAATGAGACAAACTTCCTTCGTTCCCAGCTCTTCTGCGGGGAATGCGCCAAGCGCGGAGTCTTTTTCAACCCGCACCACAACTGGTTCCTCTCCGCTGCCCATACGACGGAGGATATCAACAAGACCCTTGAGGTCGCGGATGCCGGGTTCAGGATCGTTAAAGAACGTTTCGGGGGGTAAGGCCATTCTCGAAGGTGATACATTATCCATAGTGTGTCGGTATATTCCAGGGATATCATTGATATGACCAGCTTTACATCTAAGATTGACAGCTTATCGGTGTCAAAGGTTTCAGCTGTAATCTGGCCTCATAAAAATTATACATTTTATCGCAGTTATCTTCAAGTTGGCAGTAGTTGGCTAAGCTAATATTCTGTGTACTGCAAGACTGTCTGCAGACTCCAATTCATGGAAACTCTATGATGACTTTATAGTATAATTTTAGTGTAACTTCCAATTGACTCTTTCTTGAAGTTAAATTAAACTGTTATTATTAACAAGTTGTCAAATATTTTTTTGGAGATTTCACATGTATAAAATCCTCAGATCAACATTTCTACTTTTTCTTTTTTTTATATATACTGGATGTTCACAAAAGAATTTCATCCGGCCAAGTTCTGATGTGTTGATTTTGGGTAAAACTACTTACTCACAACTCGTGAAAAATATGGGAGTACCAAGTGAGTTAAAAGAATCTCTGCATAATGGAAAGAACGTAAAGGAAATAAGTTACGTATACTCAAGTTCAGAAGAGGAGGCTTTAGAGCAAGACATTCTTCCCTCACGAACGACCTCATACTACTTTAACAATGACGTGCTTATTGGTGAATATTTTAACTCATCTTTTAAATCGGACAACTCTAATTATAATGATACAATGATTGATAGTATCATAAAAGGCCAGACAACTCGCGAAAAAGTACTTCAGCTATTAGGAAGACCATCTATCTTAGCTATTTACCCTATGATTAAGGAATCTGATAGTGAAGTTATCGGGTATCAATACAGGGCCATGATGAAAGGTTCTCATCTAGGAAGTACCTTGGCCGCTAATTTTAAAATAGGTGGCCTAGCCGGAATGCTTATTGAATCTGCGGATGATAAAGGTATAGGGACGATTTTCTACAAATCCCTGATAATTACGATCAATGACAAAGGTATTGTCTCGAATATTCAATCGGATAGTACGACAGAACGCTTTTAAGCTTCTATAGTCTCAAGAATATCAGGGAAGCTTCTCTGTTCTGTTGAGTGCTTACCCTTATCTCCTTTGATGCTAGTTCCTTATAACTTCCACCCCTGCTGGAATGCCGCCATTAAAAATCGCATTCAGCACTTCTGTTACCATGATTTTCGGACCACGGCGCCCTTGTGGAACAGCACGAGTGACCGAAGCAATAGCATAATCTTCTTTTGTCTGTGGGTTCATTATCTTAACCTCCAACGCCAGCAGGTAGGTAGTCAGATCCCAAAACCAAGTCTCTTGAATTTTTACTAAACACTGTGTGTCAGATGGCATGTCTCCAGCCAGACCGGTCTTCACTTCGTATCCCCTCAAGATTAATCCATCTGCTAAGAACGGTGCTGTCTCCCACTCCTTTTTCCCGATATCCACATACATTCTCTTTATTTTACTCAATTCGGTGTTAGTGGTCATCTTGTTCAATTTTACACTGGCAAAACCATTGTTTCGCTCTGTTTGTCTGGCCTTCTTAAGTTGGCTCATAGCCACACTCTCAGTAACCAACATTGGCTTTAGATCTCTCTTATGTGGCATTAAACCTAACGAAAATATTTGACGTGGGAAGAAAAGTGATTGACTCTCCAAATATACGTAATATTGCCTTCCAGGTTCCACGTTAATCATAACATTGTTGACTTCAGTTTCCCATCCTGCACTGACATTCACGCTTTCTGGCTTGCATTGAACAACTATATATTCATTCTTCTTCAGTAACCCTATAGCACTGTTATTGATGAGCACCTCAATCGGCTCAGAGTCGGATGAATCGCTATATATATATACTATGCCTTTATCCGATGGAATCGGTTGCACTACATGAAACGGTCTTTCTTTGATGGTGGCACACCCAGAAAATATTATTGTCAAAACGGCAATGAATACTGGAATGAGGAGCTTTTTCATATATGTTTTCCTTTAGGTTTATAGTGTTATTTAGTCAGTTAAGTTAAATAATTATATATGCATTTATTACACTGAACAATATTATTCTGGGCAATTATAGTGACCCCCTAATGGACTGTACCAGTGATAAGCGGCAAAATCATGGTAGGGGGACATTATAATGTCGTGATGATCCACTTTCGGTAATCTTCGAATAAAGCATCCCCGCTGCTTGCGGCGGGGATGCTTTATTTTTCCTGAAATCATCAAACTCCGTTGATTCACCACGGCAAAGGTTGGAGTTTATCGAAAAAAATTAAAACTTGTACTTACTTGTTAAGCTAAAAGTTAAACCGCCGAGATTTGTTGAAGTAGTATAATAGTCGCCTGAAGAAAACGTTGTAGGTTGAAAATCCCATTTAATTTCGGCACCCACTGCCAGATTAGGTGTCACTATAGCATCAGCTCCGCCGACCAAATGGATACCATAACCGATTCCAGATTCGCTTGTGCTTACTGATCTGCCATAGTATCCAGATCCGGCACGTGCTTTAATGTCCATTGTGCTGTAATATATGCCAAAACCACCGCCGAGGTAAAGTTCAGCTTTATTATCAGCAATAGGTAATATGCCTTTAAAGGTAAAAGGAATACCTATAGTCGTCACAGTTGTGTCAGTTAGAGTAACAGAACCTTCAGAATAAGCAGACTCCAATTCAGGTGCCTGATAAAGCAACCCAACTTCATATGCTGAGCTAGATGAGATCCTATTTCCATAATCAAGCTCAAAACCTATAGTTGAACCAAAACCATCATAATCACCACTGTTAGGCGTAAAATTACTGAGCTTAAGGCCAACATAACTGCCAGCAGCAAATGCTGAAGAAGGAACCATACAAAATACCATACATACCATGCCCAAAACCACAATAACTCTTTTCATTGAACTCTCCTCTGTTTTTTATTAGTTAATCTTGAAAAAAATTGTACTAAAATTGAAATTACAATAAAATATACTTCAACGTCATACCCCTCTTCTCGATTTGATTGTTATTCCGTAATCATTTATCAAGTTATTTTTTTAATACTTACTGATTCACTTTTACTAACCTAATTTAACTTTACCAAGAAGTGTCCTTAAGGTGCCAAGGTACCTTGTGCGAGATTGCACTCAGAAACACCTTTTTTCCCTTCCTCTTCTGGCACAAGCTCAAGGTTAGCGCCTCCAATAAAAACGCCAATCTTGATGTATTGTCGCACATAGTAGTTCAGCCCTTTATCGGTCATAATAATGAGATCGTTGTTACCGAATTCGGACTCTGTAGATACCGTATGCTGACCGGGCTGGACTTCTCTGTAGAAGTATGTCATTGGGGCCGATACTCCCACATCCTGACCATCAATGAATATTTTCTTAGTAAGCGCACCGCCAAGATTTGAATTCCTGAAAATGTACAAGCCCGCTTTCCCTTCTACCGGCGCAGAAAATTGCTTTCGCAGTTGGTCGTCTGCGGTTGGGGCTAACGGAACAGTGGCGCATCCAGTCAGGTAAACCGTAAGAACCAGCGTCAATAGCATTAAGATTTTCATCGGCATAGAATCTTCCTTGTCAACCAATCTCTTAGTCATAATATCTCCTTTTCAGATATGTTTATCGCTTGCCCGTACGAACAAATATTTTTCGATTATTAGAAGACAGCCACTTTCCTGCTTTTCTTCATTTATTATTAACGTGCTAATCAGCAGCGACTTAAAGCCCACTTATGGATTATCTTGCTTAGAATTCTTCCCCTTATGATATTTGACAATCTTACTAAAATAAAGAAAATTTTATATTGTTTAATTGCTCATTATCAAGAAGACTACTGCTAATTACCATTTCATAATTTATATGTCAACCGCTTCATTTCACACAAGTAATGCAAATAAATCAATTGATAAAATAATGACTATATAGAATATGCTGAATATTTGGGGATTGCTTTCAGTTGCTTTTCATTATGATCTGCCCTTCTTGAGGGCGTTCATACGATAAACAAACGCTAGGAGTTCGGCAACAACCTTGTAGAGTTCTTCAGGGATCCCCTCATTGATATCAAGCCGGTAGAGCGCCTCCATCAGGGTTGAATCCTTTTCGATAGGGATCTTGTGCTCTT
>CAYMDG010000045.1:13351-15717 GCA_964388905.1 uncultured Bacteriovoracaceae bacterium | reverse complement strand
GTGGGTGATGCGTATGGCCGACTCGGTCTTGTTCACATGCTGGCCGCCTGCCCCGGAAGCCCGGTAGGTGTCGATCTTCAGGTCATTGGCGTCAATGCTTACATCCACTTCCTCTGCCTCGGGCAGCACTGCAACCGTGACGGCCGAGGTGTGGATCCTTCCGCTTGCCTCAGTGGCAGGGACGCGCTGGACCCGGTGGACCCCGCTCTCGTATTTAAGTCTGGCATAGGCGTCTTTGCCCTTGATACCCGCTATGACCTCTTTGATGCCGCCGATGCCGGTCTCATTGATGGACAGGACTTCAATAGACCAGCGCCTCACTTCGGCATAACGGGTATACATGCGAAAGAGGTCCGCAGCAAACAGGGCTGCCTCATCGCCGCCGGTACCGGCCCTGATCTCCAGGATGACATCGCGGTTGTCGTACGGGTCCTTGGGGATGAAGAGCGTTCGGATCTGCTGTTCGATATGCTGCCTTTCGTCCTTCAGGGATTCGAGCTCACCCTTCACGAGCACTCTGATCTCGGGGTCCGGGTCGTCAAGCATGGTTTCGTGTTCGGCAATATCAGTGAATACCTGCTTAAGCCGCCGGTAAGGGCTCATGATCTCCTCAAGGGAGGCCTGCTCTTTGGCTATAGCAGCATACTGGGTATGATCTGCAAGGAACTTCTCATCGGCAAGGAGATCGGAGAGTTGCTGGTAGCGTTCCTCAATCTCTTTGAGTTTTTCGAGCATGTCATTTTAAGGAAGCTTACTTGCTTTTGCCTTGACTGCTGTCCTTTTTCAGGTACTCGCCATACTTTCTCTTGAACAGCTCGGCCTTGCCTGCCGTTGAGGTTAGCCTCTGCTGACCTGTATAAAAGGGGTGGCAGGCGCTGCATATTTCAACGCGTATGTCCTTCTTAGTGGAACGTGTGGCGAAGGTATTGCCGCACCCGCAGGTGACCGTTGTCTCGAAATAATCTGGGTGTATTCCTTTTTTCATTGTATCTACTCCTATTTATTCATGGAATCCATGAACTCGGCATTATCGCGCGTCTTGCTTAATTTGTCCAGTAAAAATTCTATGCTGTCGATGGGGTTCAATGGACTCAGGAGTTTTCTGAGTATCCAGATGCGGTCCAGCTGCTCTTTAGGCAGCAGAAGCTCCTCTTTGCGTGTGCCTGACTTGGAGATGTCAATGGCCGGGAACACCCTGCGCTCCATGATGGACCGGTCAAGGTGTATCTCCTGGTTGCCCGTGCCCTTGAATTCTTCATAGATGACTTCGTCCATCCGGGAACCTGTATCAACCAACGCCGTTGCAATGATGGTGATACTGCCGCCCTCTTCAATATTCCTGGCCGAACCGAAAAACCTTTTCGGTTTCTGAAGCGCATTGGCATCGATACCGCCGGAGAGGAGCTTACCTGATGGAGGACATACCGTGTTGTGTGCCCTGGCAAGTCTGGTGAGTGAATCCAGCAGGATCACTACATCCTTTTTGTATTCCGCGAGGCGCTTGGCCTTCTCCATGACCATACGGGCCACCTGCACATGGCGTGCAGCAGGCTCGTCAAATGTTGATGCCACGACCTCGCCATTGACGGAGCGCTGCATATCCGTAACCTCTTCAGGCCGCTCATCGATGAGCAGTACCATCAATTCCACCTCCGGGTGGTTCTTCTTGATGGATTTGGCGACGCTCTGGAGCATCATGGTCTTTCCCGCCTTGGGCGGCGACACTATCATGCCCCGCTGACCCTTGCCGATGGGGACAAGAAGATCCAGGACCCTTCCGGTGAGGTTGTCCTGACCGGTCTCGAGTTTGAATTTTTCCATGGGGTAGAGCGGGGTGAGATTGTCGAAGGACACCCGGTGCTTGGCCTCCTCCGGGTCTGCATTGCTGATGGTTTCCAGCTTGAGCAATGCGAAGTACCGCTCGTTGTCTTTTGGGGGCCTGATCTGCCCCCTCACCTCATCGCCGTTTTTCAGGTTGAACCGCCTGATCTGAGAGGGCGAGACATATATGTCGTCCGGGCCCGGCAGATAGCTGTAGTCAGCGGAACGCAGGAAGCCGAACCCATCGGGCAGGATCTCAAGGACGCCCTGGCCGGATATGGAGACATCCTTTTCCGCCTGGGCCTGGAGGATTGCAAAGATAAGCTCCTGCTTGTGCATGGTGGCTGAACCCTCGATTTCCAGCGAGTTAGCAGTCTCCAGGAGATCCTTGGGGTCCATCTTTTTTAAATCTTCTAAGTGCATATAACTTCCTTTCGGCTTAATGAGCTGGTGTGGGGTGTTTCTGTGCGAGGGCCCACGAAACAGATTAATCGGTATGACATGGACTAAATGAAACAAAATGCAAAGTCAAGAGCAAAAGGGCC
>CAYMDG010000045.1:0-13251 GCA_964388905.1 uncultured Bacteriovoracaceae bacterium | reverse complement strand
GATGCGGTAATGGAAAGCTGGTCGGCGATGAGCTCGAAGAACCTGAGATCATTGGGCCCGAAGCAGCCCGGGATATTATCCCGGAAATTGATGACCCCGACGCTTCTTCCCTCGGTAATGATAGGCACGCATGCCAGAGACCCTTCCTGGTTGGTCCCTCTGTTGGAAAAATTGGGGTCCTTGGTGACGTCTTGGATATAGAGCGTCTTGCCCGTCTCCACCACCTTGCCGGCGACCCCCTCACCCCTCTTGAGCAGAATGGGCGGCCTGTTGGGCGAGTCTTTCATGAGTGAGGCACTCACGACGTGCAGAGTCTGGGTCTGCTCATCGATGAGCATGACGGAAATACTTTGTATGCCCGTAGCGTTCTTGATGATGTCGAGCTGGCGTAAAAAGAGCTGGTTCCAATGGGAGAGGCTCGTCCCCTTCAACGCCTCGCCGAGTTCTTTCAGAAGCGAGAGTTCGGCTATCTTCTGCTCATAACCCTCCTCAAGGGAAACGATACGCTCTTTCAATATAGATACAATGTCCCGTTCCATGGCTATAGATCAAGAAGGGCCTTCACCCTCGATTCCGTATCCTCATACCGTATGGCAACAATATCGTCACTCAGCTGTGAGCGCATCTCCGGTGTGAGAAACCGCACAGCAGCGGTATTGGCCATATCCAGCGCTATTGCTTTTTTATGTGCAATGATGTCTGCAAAATGAACCGTGGCAGCAAGACAAATGTCCTTGGCCCTGCCGGGCAGGTGATGACACAAGAGCCCATCCACAATTTCTTCAGGGAGATTCCACCGCTCAGCCACGTATGCACCCATTTCTGCATGGGAGAGACCGGTTTCCCTCTCCTCGCCCGCCAGGTCATCCAGTGATGACAGCATCGACAGGTCGCCCAGGCAGTATCCCCGCTGGAGATAGATTATCTTGCCGAAATCGTGGAGCAGCCCAAGCGTATAAAGTGCATTGTGGTCATTGCATCCAAGCAGCCGGCCAAGCCAGCTGGACAGGTGGGCCACCAGGAGTGAATGCTCCCAGAGTATCCGTGCCTTTTTCGGCGCAATCCGCTCCATGACCTGGTGCACGGCTATGGAAAAAGCGAGATTGATGACCTCATCATTGCCAAGGATCACCACTGCATGCTCGATGGATACGATCTGTCTGCGAAACCCGTAGAAGGCGGAGTTCACAACCTTGAGCATGCGTGACGTGAGCACAGGGTCCTTCTCTATGATCTTTGCCATCTTTGAGGCGGCAACCATGGGGTCCCCTGCAAGATCGATTATTTCCTTTGATATGGAGGGCAGGGTAAAGAGGTGCTCGAAATTGCGGAATTTCCGCAAAATGCCTTTTCCAACTTCTCTTTTTTTATCCAGTTTTTCCTGATAGCCCCACTCCTGCATGAGCACTGCGATCTCAGCTTCCCTGACCGCGCCGTCTGACTTTAATCCCGAAACGACACCAAAAGGAATAAGGTCTTCGATCCAATGCCGGTCGGCCTGGCTCATGTCGGAAATGACCTGGCCTACCTCCTGGGGACGCGATGCCATGAATGCATAGAATTGATAGAAGGCATTCCCCAGGAATTTCGCTTCTCCATCGCTGTCTTTTTCGGAAGAGGCCGTCTCACGGATGCTCCCCCAAAGGCTCTTGACCCAGTGCGTACTCCCCTTGCTCAGGTTGAACCGCTCAAGCGCCTCGAAGAACAGGGTCTGGATATCAGCGCCGTCCTTGGGATAGACCGCAATTCCCTTGGGTATGGAAAGGAACTGGGAAGAGGCCTCATCTGCTCCCATCCCGAACACGCCGAGAACGAGGTATTCCCCATATTTCACGGCCGTATCCGTATCACGCTTTGCCCGCAACGCCATGTCGGCCTGTTCGCCGGGGACCACAACGACGGACATGCTACCCCCAAGAATCGAAACCTTTTTGAGCTCGATGTCCAAGGGCGCAAGGATATCCTTTAGTTCCATAGAGGTTCTATCGTCAAAGCAGGATCGAATCTTGACTTGGATAAGGTGGGCAAATCTGATACATCTTCTTAGACAACATATAAGGTGGGTTCATGCTAAGCGTTGAAAAAGCTCGAGAGATCATCCTCGCAAGGGTACCGGCCCTGCCGGCCGAACAGGTATCCCTTGAAAACGCCCTGGGGAGATACCTTGCCGAGGATCTCATCTCAAGGCTGGCTATCCCCCCGTGTGACAATTCAGCCATGGACGGCTATGCTGTCCGCACGGATGATGTGAAGTCCATCGGGATCACCCTGAAGATCTCATCAATCCTCCCGGCAGGCGCCCAAGCCTGTTATCCCGTTGCCAAGGGCCAAGCCGCCAAGATCATGACCGGCGCACCCATCCCGGAGGGAGCGGATGCAGTGGTACGGCGCGAGGACACCACAGAGGAAGAAGGGACGGTCACCATCAATAAGGCGCCGAAGAAGAACGAAAACATCCGCTTCAAAGGCGAGGACATTGCCCCGGGGCAGCCTGTCCTCACCAGAGGAACCCTCCTCGGACCGGCCGTCATAGGTTTACTGGCATCGCTTCGCCGCCCCATGGTCCAGGTTTCCCAAAGACCACTGGTAGCCGTACTGGCAACGGGCGACGAGATCGTGGAACTCGGAGAGGATGCCCCGAACAACGCAATCATCTCATCAAACTCCTATACTCTGCTCAGCCTCATAAGGATCACCGGGGGCATTCCTTGCTACCTGGGCATTGCGCGGGACAGGAAGGAAGACCTCAAGGCCAGGCTTGCCTGCGCAAAAAAGGCTGACCTGATCATCACCTCGGGCGGCGTTTCCATGGGCGATTATGACATGATCAGAGAGGTCATGAACGAGGACGGAAACTCGCTTGAATTCTGGGGCATAGAGATGAAGCCCGGAAAGCCCCTTGCCTTCGGGTCCCTCTACGGGGTTCCTGCCATAGGGCTGCCAGGCAACCCCGTGTCCACCATGACCTCGTTCTATCAGTTCGCCAGGCCCGCCATCCTCAAGATGCAGGGAGCAAAAGCCCTTCTCCTGCCAAGGGTGAGGGCTCGGCTTAAGGAAGCCTTGAAAAACTCCGGCGACAGGCCCCATTACATACGCGGCATCCTGGAGCGCACCGGCGATGATCTCGTAGTCAGCCCCACAGGACCACAGGGGTCAGGCATTCTCTCCTCCATGGCAATGGGCAACTGCTATATGGTCCTGCCAAAAGGGACAACATCACTGTTATCAGGATCCTTTGTGGAATGCGAGGTCTTCCAGGTCGGGTGCCTTTTATGAAAGGAGACATGGGCGGAACACCCTTGTCGCACAATAGGATATAAATCGATGCATGAATCGTGATGGTGCGGATTTGCATCGAAATGATGAATTGAAGGTTGACAGGGTGATTGTAATAAGTATAAGTAGCCTACTTTTTAAATTCCGGTGGAGGATAGGATGTTAAGAAAGAATGAGCTTCTCGAGATCAAAGAGATCCTTCTCCAGACGAAGAAGGACATCCTTAAGACCCTTGCTGAGAGAATCAAGTCACATGACCTGACAGCACAGCGGGAGATCGGCGACATCTTTGACGATGCCGACCTGGAGCAGACCAGGGAGTTCAACCTCCTCCTCGGGACCCGTGAACGTCAGAAGCTTGACCAGATCGAAAGCGCCCTTTCACGGATGGAGCAAGGCGAATACGGTTTCTGCGAAGACTGTGAGGAAAACATTCCTGCCGCAAGGCTCAAGGCAATGCCCTTTGCAACGCTGTGTGTGAAGTGCAAATCCGAGCGGGAAATCATGGAAGGCCCCAACGCCCCCATCTACGTAGAGGAAAAAGGTTAGGTCCATGGGCTTGAGGGTCGAGGTCGGACTCAAGCCGCACCTCTTTGATGCCCGCGGGGCCAGGGTCAAAAGGCAGATACTCCATGCCTTTCCCCACTTGTCTACCCTTGAGAGAATCTCCTGCTTCGACATCTATCACATGGATTCGGATAACCTCAACCATGCATGGCTTGAAGAGGCCTTCTGCGACCCGGTCATCCAGGATATCACCATAGGCGGTGTCTTGCGGACCGATAACGGCTGGTATATCGAGGTCGGATTCAAACCGGGGGTAACCGACAATGTGGGCCATAGCGCCCAATATGCCCTTGAGCTCATCTCAGGCAGTTTCATAAAGGTTTTTTCCGCACGGGGTTACCTGCTCCAGGGCGGGCTTGACCTTCATGCCGCCAGGGCTATTGCCCGGGAATGCCTGGCCAATTCACTCATCCACACCATCAGGGTGCTCAGCTACCCCGGGTGCGGGGCCATCCCGCCGGCCATTCCCATTGTCACCGGGCTCCACGATCCTGTAGTGGAGGAAATTTCCCTGGACCTCGAAGATGACGCCCTCATAAAGCTCTCACAGGAGAAGACCCTGGCCCTGAGCATAGTTGAGATGAAGGCCATCATCAACTACCTGAAGGACCCTGGCACCCTGGAAAAAAGATCGCTTAAGGGTCTTGGAGGCAAGATAACGGATGTCGAACTCGAGTGTCTGGCCCAGACCTGGTCCGAGCACTGCAAACACAAGATCTTCAATGCGGATATCACGTATGAAGAGGATGGTATTACTTCTGAGATCTCATCATTGTTTTCAACCTACATCAAGGGCGCCACATCAAAGATACGCAGGGATGCAGGGGAAAAAGACATCTGCGTGAGCGTCTTTTCCGACAATGCGGGCGTTATCCGGTTCAATGAAGACTATAACATCGTGTTCAAGGTGGAGACCCACAACTCCCCATCGGCCCTGGACCCATACGGCGGCGCGCTCACCGGCATCGTGGGGGTCAACCGCGACCCCTTCGGCACCGGCATGGGGGCCAAGCTCATCTTCAACACGGACGTGTTCTGCTTTGCTGACCCGTTCCGTACCGGCAAACTGCCCCCCAAGATACTCCATCCCCTGAGGATCTTTGAGGGTGTCCGGGAAGGCGTAGAGCACGGAGGCAACAAATCCGGCATCCCTACGGTGAACGGGTGCCTCGTGTTTGATGAGCGGTACCTGGGAAAACCCCTGGTTTATTGCGGAACCGCAGGAATCATGCCCAAAGAGGTCAATGGTTCGCCTTCCCACCTCAAGCATATCATACCCGGGGACCTCATCGTCATGTCAGGAGGCAGGATAGGCAAGGACGGCATCCATGGCGCCACCTTCTCCTCAGAGGAATTCTCAGAGACGTCCCCGACATCAGCAGTGCAGATCGGCGACCCCATCACCCAGAAGAAGCTTACCGATTTCCTCCTCGTTGCCCGTGACAAGGGCCTCTACCATGCCATCACCGACGATGGCGCAGGTGGTTTGTCGTCAGCAGTGGGCGAGATGGCTACGCTGTGCGGCGGGTGCCATATCGAACTGGAAAAACCTCTTCTGAAATATCATGGCCTGAGCCCGTGGGAGATACTGCTCTCAGAGGCCCAGGAACGCATGACCCTGGCAATCCCTGAGGAGAAGATCTCTGAATTCCTCGATCTCTCCTCCACGATGGGTGTAGAATCAACCGTCATCGGCACCTTCACGGATTCCGGCTTCTTCCACTGCACATATAACGGCAAGAACGTGGCATATATCAGCCTGGACTTCCTCCACAACGGCCTGCCCACCATGAAGCTCAAGGCCAGCTGGGCCCCGCCTGCAACGGAGGCGGAGTTGACGCCGGTTCCGGCAGACCACGGCGCCAAGCTCAAAGAGATTCTGGGCAGGCTCAATATCTGCTCAAAGGAGTATGTGGTCAGGCAGTATGACCACGAGGTGCAGGGCGGCTCGGTCATCAAGCCCCTGGTGGGTGCGGAGTGCGACGGGCCATCGGACGCCGGGGTCATCAGGCCTCTACTGGATTCCTATGAGGGAGTGGTTGTATCCAACGGTATCGTGCCCAGGTATTCAGACCTGGACACCTACCACATGGCTGCCTGTGCGCTGGACGAGGCGTTAAGGAACTACACCTGTGTAGGCGGCAACCCTGATCACTGGGCCTTTCTGGACAACTTCTGCTGGTGCGACCCGGTGGCAAGCCTCAGGAATCCTGACGGCGAATACAAGTTGGCACAGCTCGTGCGGGCTAACAAGGCCCTTTATGATTACGCCCTTGCCTATTCCTGCCCCATGATCTCGGGCAAGGACAGCATGAAGAACGACTATATAGGTGGTGATGTAAAGATATCCATCCCGCCCACCATCCTGATATCGGTCATCGGCAAGATGGAAGACGTACGCAAGGCTGTGACCATGGACCTAAAACAGGAAGGAAGCCTGATATATATCCTCGGCACCACAAAGAACGAGCTCGGTGCAAGCGAGTATCTTGGCTCTTATAACATGATTGGATCAACCGTCCCTCACGTGGATGGAGATACTTCCCTGAAGAGATATCGGAATCTCCACCATGCCATTGAAAAGGGACTTGTCCTGTCTGCCCATGACTGCTCGGATGGCGGCTTGGCCGTGTGCCTGGCGGAAATGGCCTTTTCCGGGGCATATGGCCTGTCAATCGACCTTGGCAAGGTGCCTGCCGCACCGGGCATGAACGACACAGAGGTGATGTATTCGGAGTCGGCCGGCAGGATCGTTTTAGAGGTAAGCAAGGACAAGGCCCATGAGATAGAAGCGATCTTCGGCAAGGATGCGGCATGCATCGGCATGACCGCTAAAGCCCCGCAGCTTGTTATAAAATCATCCTCAGGAGACAGCCTCCTGCAAGAAGGCATCGATGTATTGAAGGCTGCCTGGAAGGCGACCCTGGATTTCTGATATGGCTATGGTAAAGGCGCTTGTCATAACCGGATATGGAACCAACTGCGAGATGGAGATGGCCCATGCCTGCAGACTTGCAGGAGCTCAGTCGGACATTGCCCACATCAGCGAGGTATTGAGCGGCAAGTACCCCATCAATGATTATCATTTCCTGAACCTCCCGGGCGGTTTCCTGGACGGGGATGACCTAGGCTCCGCCCAAGTTGAAAGCGTCCGGTTGAAACATGCACGAGTAAAGACCACAGGGGAAACCCTGTTCGAAGAGATCAGCGCCTTCATCTCCCGGGGCATGCTCATCCTCGGTGTATGCAACGGCTTCCAGGCCATGGTGAAGTCAGGCATCCTGCCCGGCAACCCGCTGGGAAAGAGGAGGGTGTCGCTTACCTTCAACGACTCTGCCAAGTATGAAGACCGCTGGGTAACCCTGAAGGTTAATCCCTCAAGCCCCTGCGTATTTACCAGAGGCCTAGATCATCTCATGGTGCCGGTCCGTCACGGCGAGGGAAAGTTCGTGTGCGACAGCGATGCGACACTTGTCGAAATCACGAAGGCAAACCTGATCACCCTCCAGTATGCCGATGAAAGGTTCTCGCCCACCATGAAGTACCCCGCCAACCCCAACGGCTCAATATCCTCCATTGCAGGAATCTGTGATTCAACAGGCCGTATCTTCGGGCTCATGCCGCATCCCGAGGCCTACACCCACCGCACCAACCACCCCAGATGGACAAGGGAGAACAACCTGCAGGACAGGGGCGAGGGCATGGCCATATTCGACAATGCCGTGAACTTCCTCAGGGGCATTCTCTAGAATATAACGTCCCTGGCCACACCCTATTCCTGCAGTAAAAACTGCGAGGGCTCGATTCCAAGCCGGGAAGAAGGGATACCCCTCGCGACGCTCCTCCGAGGTGAATCCGTATTTGTACCCTGAGCTGCAAGATTGACCGTTTCACCCCGGGTCAGGACGCCTTCTCCATTCTCAACGAGGAGCATGACCAATGGTAGGGCCTTCTCGGATTCATCCGTGTAGTCCATAACCAAGCCAATTTCTCCGCTTTCAAGTTCAACGATTGTCCCGATAGGGTATATCCCCATCATGCTGATGAAGCTCTTCAGCAAGGGAGGATCAAAGCTCTTTCCCCTCTCACTCCACATCCGCCTCAAAGCTTCATCTGGGCTGAAAGACCTTGGTCGATAACTCCGCTCCGAGGTAAGTGCTTCGTAGACATCCACAATACGAAGGATTTTCCCCAGGAGACTCAGCTTCTTCATAAAATATGTCCGGGGGTATCCGGATAGATCCGGATTCAGATGGTGCTCGAAGGGGCCTAAGATTATCCTCGACTTAAGGGAATGTGGGGCCTGTAATCTGAGTATTTTCCTCACACCGATAAGGGGGTGTTTCCGCATCTTGTCCCACTCATCAGCGTTCAACTCGCCGGGTTTGAGAAGGATGTTCTTTGACACTTCCACCTTTCCCAAGTCATGAAACAGCGCACAGACGGTAAGGTACTCGAGGGTGACCTTGGACAAACCCACACACCTTCCCAGGCACGTGGCAAGCAATGCGACATTGACGGAATGGGTATAGGTATAATCATCGTAATTCCTGATCGTAGCCAAGCCCAGCATGAGGGAATTATCTTCTTGGACCAGGTCCACTATGGTCTGGGCAAGGCGTCTAGCCTTACGGACTCCGGTAATACCCTGCGAGGCTTTCTCAGCTACCTCTTTTACAATATTCAGGGCATGAATGTAGGTATGCCGGGCCTTCTCTTTTTGCAGCATATCAGGATTCTGAAGGCTTTCTTCCTGTTCCCTCAAAATCTCTACCCATGAGAATCCATTCTCTTCCAGCTGCATATCGAGCCAGTCAAGGGGGGTATCGTGCGTAATCGAATCATTAAGCAGGCGTGTAAAGGCTATGAGGTCTTCGGGTAAGGCATTCTTGAAAGTTGCATGAAAGGTCACTCCCCCCAGACCCCTTTCGGAAAAATATTCCAACATCTCATTGATAAGCAGGAAGAGCTCCCTTCTATAGCGCAGTTTTTCACCTTGTACGTGGAATCTTCCCCGCCAGGTCTGGATGGATATGTCCTCTCCTCCAGAAATCTCATCAATGAGGCTATTGAAGTTTGCGACACAATCTTTGATCAACTGATTGTTATCCTGATGGATCCTTACGGCATTGATAAGATAATAGAAGGCCTTTATCAACCTTCCTCCCGACAATTCAGCTTGTACATCCTGATCCGACAAAGTTGTTGAACCTCCTCTATTTATGCAGGTCTTTATTTACTTCTCGGATGATACTCCGCACACTCGGGTAAAGGCATCGGCGTGCGTCTTCCAGTACGATACTCGCTTCTGCTATCCCCAGTATGTTCAGAGCAATGGCAGCGCCTTTCCGGTGGGCTGTCCTCCAAAATCTGGGCATCCATCCTTTATCCATGAGGGTCCGGCGAAGGAATGGTATAGAGCGTATGGAACCGCATTGCCCGAGTGTTATGAAGCAGGCAATGACGTGTTCGCCATCCTCTTTCTTGAACGTTCGGTTTTCCAGGTAATCCAGAAGGAGCCCTTCTGTGACATTGTCCCGGGTCTGCCCAAGTTGTTTCAGGATAAGATTTCGTATAGACACGTCTTTGTCGTCGATGAGTTTGAAGATGTCTCTAATCCGTGCATGGCCCCTGTGTAAAATTCCTTTAACCGCCTCCTGGCGCACACGCTCGGATCTATGGCGTATCAGTTTCAACAGGACCTTCAGCGTCCTGTCCCCTTTCAGGTTGACAAACACCTGTACAATGTATTGCACAAGTTTATCGTCCGGGCTTGCAATCAGGGTTTCCAGGGGACCGGGATCCCGTGAAGCCAGTGAGATCATCACCTCTACAAGCAGCGCTCTCAGCTGTGGAGATTGATTCAGCAGAATAATTGCGGCCAGTGTATGGATAGCCTCCGGCTGCAGGAACATGAGCATTTTTTTAATCTTGTCGGCGTGTTCGGATGTTATATCCGGCCATATGTCATATAAGGGCTTGAGGAAGGCGGAACTGGAGGCATTAAGAAAAAAGTCCTCAATTAATGGAACTGCCCAGGGCATTTCTGCTTTGCATGTTTCGAGGATATGCTGCAGACTTTGAAAGATCTTCAGTGTAATGGTAAAGTCCCTGCGAGACAGAGAACCCTTGAATTCTTCTTCCAGCACATCGAGAATAACCTCGAAGTTCTCTTTTTCCCGATTTTGGAGAAGGCTGTCCAGCAATGCATCCAAATACTCGCTCGGTTCCGTCTCTTCCTCAAGGCGGACCATTTCCTGAATCGATACTCTGTCTTGCGGAGTAATTATGATCGAGTTCTGATCGATTATTGGATCAGGCAAAGGCGCCCAATCAGCCAACTTAAATTCTCTGAGTGATGTCGAAATGTCAGTTTTAACATTGGTATCACGGGGGGGCATAACTTCTGCGTCCTGCTCTTCTCCCCATGCGAAATCTGCGACTTCGTATTTGATATGGGGTAGTTGAGTTTCCCAGAATGCAGTCACGATATCGCCTTCCGGTTCATCAGACAGGATGCTGTATTTGTTGATGATCCTTAAAAATTCTTTTAATTCTCTCTGGTCTATTCCATGCGTGAATTGCAGCCACCTGATCCCGTCGCGAAAGAGGGTAAAAGGCAGAGCCCCTTCTTCCGGCGGTCCTGAATGGATTACCTCACCCTGGGAAACGAGCTGATTTATTTCTATGTCGAGCCTCAGGTCACCGTATTTGTTCAAGTATGCATCTAGATTCGTGAAAAGCTGCTCAAAGGAATTCATGCATATGGTGTGGCCTTCGGGGTATAGAGAGTAGTTTTTTCTGGCTAGGAGCAGACTCGCCAAAATCTTCTTGGCTGTCTCCAATTCTCCTTGGCTGCGGCCAGGGCCCATGGACTTTAGCTGCCTATCATTGGAATCCATCAGTAAACAATCCCTCTATAACATTTCGGTCGATAACCTCGGAAACTATAATATACATCAAAAAAATCCGGTCAGTATCAGACATCTCTTAAGATTCAGGGTATGACACGCGGTACGATATATTGAATAGTAGCTTTCAATTGACACCATATTTTTTGATCATGTTATATAACTTGAAAAAATGTGAGTAATTCTCCCTGTTGTTTATTTTTACCCAAGTAGGAGGGCTAGATGGAATTCGCTATGCCGTAAGCAGCGACAAGAGTAAATACCCACTAGATACTACGTTTTTTAGGTATATAAGATGCAACGATACCCTTGCATAGCTATTCCGACACCACGGGAAACGACTGCGCGCGGTAGGCCATGAGCCCCTCCACACCGTAGATGATGAGCGCGGCCCATACTAAGCCGAAACCCATGAGCTTCGTGACGGTAAAGTGTTCCTTATAGACCAGCACCCCAAGGAGAAACTGGAGCGTGGGTGCGATATATTGCAGGATGCCAATGAGCGAAAGTGGTATGCGCCTGGCTGCCGATGAAAAAAGCAGCAGCGGCACTGCGGTAATGATCCCTGCCCCCATTAGAAGGGCATCAGTTATGGCTCCGCTGTTGAACAACGCCCCATTCCCTGACCTGTCGGAATAGACCAGGAGCATGGTCGCCGGCACAAGCAGGACAAGCGTCTCAAGTGTCAAGCCGTGAAGCGATCCGAGTGGAGCGGTCTTCTTTACCAGCCCATACGCACCGAAGGTGGCTGCCAGGGTCAGGGCGATCCAGGGCAGTGATCCATAGGCGTATGTCAGGTATACGACGCCCGCTGTTGCAAGTGCGATGGCGGCCCACTGCCACGGCCTAAGGCGCTCACGGAAGAAAACCACCCCCAAAAGGACACTGAGCAGGGGGTTGATGAAGTACCCGAGGCTGGTCTCCACGATGAATCCGGCATTAACCGCCCAGATGTAGGTGAGCCAGTTGATGCTTATCAAAACAGCGGCAACAGCATATGCGCGCAGCACACGCAGATCGGCAAGGATTTTCCGAAAGGCCCTCCATTGACGGGAGATGAGAATGATAACGAGAAGCGTGACGAACGACCAGAGTATCCGGTGGCAGAGTACCTGGGTGGCGGGTACATGCCGCAGCCACTTCCAGTATATTGGAAGAAGGCCCCAGAGGGCATATGCTCCGACAGCATACCAGGTTCCTCTGTTCATGGGATGCCTGACTTTCTCCCCTTCAGCTCATTTTGTAGCCGATCATGTTTATATTTGCCGCATCATTAATGATTGGTATGGGAAAGCCCATCTTATTGTCTTGCTTCAGCAGAGACATTGATATCCACATGCAACTGATGTCCAACCTCTTCCAGTGCAACCACCCAGTTTTGGCCGGGCAGGTCGGGTGGTACGACAACCAGGGCGGTCATGGAAAACAATGATGCGCCGCTGTTCGGCGCCTGGGTGGTCACCGTATCCATTGACTCAATGTTGATGCCACATTTTGAAAGGGTCTGCGCGATCTTATGAATGATGCCTTCGTGATCGGCACCAAGGACTTCAATTTTGTAGGGCAGCCATCCGGCATGGGTCTCAGCGTAGGTTTGTTCTGTCCTGCTGGTTGTTACCTTGAATCCCTGGCTTTTCAGGATCTGTGTGCTTTTTCCCAGGTTAGCCAGTTGAGGTTCAGGTATGGATACCAGCATCAAAGCAGCAAACTCGCCGCCCAACCTTGCCATGCGGCTTGTTTCCACATTGCAGCCAAGATCGAGCAGTAATTTCGTAATCTCCTCCACGAGACCTGTTCGATCAGTACCGGTAAGGGTGAAAACGATGTTTTTGCGCATAAAAAAAATGTCCTTTCACGTTGGTTATGAAGCCAGGCTCCCAATAATTATAATTAGTATGCCTGATTTTTTCGCTATACCAGGATAATAGCAACAAAAAAACTTCATTCCTTTTGCAACTGATCAGGCAACATCTAAGTTGAGGACGAAGGAGTAAGCTTCATACTCATTTTACATGCTAGATTTCTTCCTTGTAAGGTTCAAGGATTACTCCTATACCTATCATTAACCAGGGGAGCAAAGGAGGTTTATCGTGAAAAAGATGCTTTTCACCCTTTCTTTCATTGTATTGTTCAGCCTGCCTGTGTTTGCAAAAGATACATACCGTATAGAGGTCCTTCAGGTTTCGAAGATCAACCCGTTTGATTGGGCATATGAGGGGTTTGTGGAGGAACTTGCGAGAAACGGCATTGTGAAGGGGCAGAACCTTGTTATCAACAGGCATATTATCGATGCCGATGCCGATGCCGGCATCTGGAAAAAGCTCGGCATCCTGATGGACATCAAAAGCGAGGCATCGGATATCATCAAGACCAAACCCGACCTCGTGCTGACCATCAGCACTCCGGCAACAGAGTACAGCAAGGACAAGTTCATCAGTGCAGGTATACCGGTAGTATTCACAGGAGTAGCCATGCCCCAGGCTGTTGGCTGTGCATC
>CAYMDG010000044.1:0-15724 GCA_964388905.1 uncultured Bacteriovoracaceae bacterium | reverse complement strand
TAAAGGAAGTTGGTATCTACTCGATAGCCTTGTTTAGTGCAGAAATGGTTACGAAAATACCAGGGTGGTCTGCTAATATTCTAACACCGATGGTTGCAAGCAATGAAGTTGACCATATAAAGAGAACAGTCTACCTTTTTTATTCAGCAATTATTGTTGCTTTATTATTAGGCTTGGTTTTTTTATTTGGAATTTTGGCTTTTTCTGACCTGATCTCGAATTTGATAGGGAAAGATTTTACCGGTGTAGAAACTTGTTTGTTGTTGCTGCTACCCCGGGTAATCATGCAAAGTGGAGTTGGAATTTTAGCAGCTAATTTAGCAGGTAAGGGGTACCCTTGGTATCATCCGGTAGGGTGTACTGTTCCGCTTATTATCCTTGTATTATTGGACATTGTATTGATTCCCAATTTAGGTATTAACGGGGCAGCTCTAGGTAATTCGTTAGCATATATCAGTGCGTTTATTCTTTTCTGGGTTGGATTCCATAAATATAATGTGCCCTCTGAAAACGTAGGTTTTAAAACATACATTGATTCGGTACGTGGACTTTTGCACAAATGATTTCCAAGTTAGTAATCCCACAACATTTTCTAATATGATGATATTGTATGAAGGAACGGAATTAAAATAGTCTTATTTCACAAAGGAAATGATATGATTTCATTATATGTTGCGGTCCTTATGGCGTTTCTTCCGAGCCGGATTCGAATTGCGTTTTATAGATTGACAGGTTCAAAGATTGGAAAACGGGTTAAAATCGGTTTTGGTACGATTATTTTAGCAAAAAAAATTGAAATTGGAGACCATTCGACTATCGGATATTGTTGTCGAATTAAAGTTGAAACATTGTCCTTGGGAAAATATGTTGTAATTGGAAATTTTGTAAAAATAAGCGTTTACAAAATAAAGATGGATAGTCGAGTAATTGTAAGCTCTAATGTTCATATTGAAGGTGATAGTAGTGATAGCAGAAGTGTGATTAAGCTTGGAATGCATTCTTGGATATTTCAGCATTGTTACATAAATGTTGCAAGGCAAGTGACCTTAGGAACAAATGTTGGAATAGGAGGGTGCACAAACTTGTTTACCCATAGTTACTGGCTAAGCAAATTGGATGGGTTTCCAGTAAGTTACGGGCCGGTTACTATTGGTGACAATGTCTGGATTCCGTGGAGCTGTTTCATAATGCCACATGTTAAAATAGGGAATAAAGTAGTGGTAGGTGCTGGAACGCTAATAAATAAAGATGTTCCCGAAAATGCTTTGGTGGCGGGTGTTCCCGCAAGGGTCATCAAGGAAATATCTTTCCGGAATGTTAGTAGGGAAGAAAAGATCGATATTATTAGAGGAACTATACAGGACTTTGCTGAAAATAAAGGCAAGAAGATAAACATAAAGGAAACCGATCAAAAAATTGAATTTAGTATAGATAAAGTGCCGGCTATAATCCTTTATAAAAACACGCAAAATAATCTATTGGACTTGTCTCGAACTAGCCTCAATGTATTTCTTGATAATATTTCAAGAGATATTATGGAATGCTATCCTTGTTTTTCATTAAATGAATATTTATCAAGTAGTGTTGATATCATGCCTAAGATTGTCATAGAATGGCTTCAGTACGCACGTTGCATTGGTCTTCGTTTTTATCCTATCGATGAGATATAGAAATCGTGTTGAAAAATTATTTATTTTTAAACAGAATTCGAATGCTTACGGGGAAAGAACTTGATTCTGATGTTGGAGACCCAATTATCCACGTCCCATCACGCTTTAGTCTGGTATTTGGGGAAAGCCATCGAGAACTGTATATACATTTAAATGAAGTTGCATATGTAATTCATAACATTCTTTCTCGAAAAGAGGAGTATGGGGATGCAAATCTTGATAAATGTGGACGCTTTGACCATGATAGAAGCTATTTGGTTCGAAGTGGATTAGATCAATCGCCCATTATTGATGAATTAGTCTTAGATGTTATTAAACAATTAAATCTAACAGTTAAAACTGTATGGCCGGAAGGCAAAAAAGCGGTTGTGTGTTTGACACATGATGTTGATGCAATAGATGGTTTTTCATACTTTTGGTTAAGGAAGATTAACTGGTATTGGAATTGGATAAGGGCAAAGCTCGAAGGCAACCAAGAGGTTGCCGATAGTTGGGCTTCAACTCTTGAGCAATGGAAGGGATACAAAAAAACAAATTATGATCCCATGGATTCCTTTGACCAGATTCAGGAATTGGAGGACAGCTATGGGTTTCGATCTACATTCTTTTTTATGAGTTTGCTTCATGGATTAAGTAATGAAGGACGAAGATATAGTGTTAAACATCCGAGAGTTGCTGAGGTCTCTAAAAAATTATTAGAAGGAGGCTGGCCAATAGGACTTCATGCAGCTTATTACAGTAATTTATCGCTCTCTTCGTTAAAGAAACAAAAACATAGGCTTGAAGATGTTGTTCGAGAAAAAATAACTGGATGTCGTCACCATTTTCTGAGGGTTAAATTTCCAGATTCCTGGAAAATATATGCTCGGGCTGGGTTTAATTATTCATCTAATATAGGATGGGGCTCAGGTTTTCAAGGCTTTAGGGCTGGAACTTGCTTTCCTTATCAACCTCTAAGAGAACAGTCTTTATTGGAAATTCCTCTTCAGTTAATGGATAGGAATCCTACAATAGATATTGAAAGCTATATTAACATGTTCAATAGATATCTGGATTTGACCAAATCGGTTGGAGGGTGTTTGGTAATCGACTTCCATCAGGAAAGTTTTCGTGATGAAGTTGCTCCTGGTGTAGGTAAGGTATATAAAAAAATATTGGACGCCATAGCCAAAGACCAGGCTGTTGCTGTTCTTACAATGAATGAAGTATACTATACAATGACGCGGGCTGGGGATCTTTCATGAGGGACATCAATAAGTTAATGTATTTTAGGTTCACATCAAACAAAAATAATACTGTCAATCATATATGAAGATAGCATTCCTTTTGTCTTTCTACCGAAAAATAATCAAAGCCTTCATAGACGCTAGTTTGAGGATATCTTTTCTAAAATCAGATGTAATAATTCTTCTTTTGGGGTTATTAATCATACCAAATGTTGCATTTGCATCTAGTAAACTAAGCAACGAATTGGTTTTGCTTTCTTTCCCAATTATAGTTATTGTTCTATACTTCATTGTTTTCAAGCATCCGGAAATATCATTTGCACTATTTTTAAATGCAGGTGTCTATAAAGTAGACCCAAGGTTGAGTTTTCTTACGGATATTTTAGATCTCACTGTATTATTTTGCCTTCTTACGATTACAGGTATAATTTTTAGAATTGTTACGAAAAAAATTAAATTTATCATGCCACCTAAAGAAATATTTATCCCATTCGTAATAATTGCAGTGATGGGGATATTTAGTTTGACCTACACATTAGCTCCAATATACGGTGCTGATAAGCTGTTAAGGTTTTTGATATTAACATCGATGGCAATGTTTTTGCCATTTTATCTCTTCCAGGATACTTCATCTATAGGAAGATTTTTCACATTATATACATTAGTTGCATTGCTTATGATTTTTGATGTTATGATTGGAGGTATAACACCAGGGCAATGGGAATGGCATTCAGCATTTGGCTCAAATTACCTCGCCATGGCTTTCACAACTGGGTATGCATCTATAGTTGTATTATTCTACTTTATGTTAAATTCAGAATATAAATTGAAGAGTTTCTTATATTTATGTTTGTTAATGTTATTGATGTTAGGAAGCTTTATTTCTGGTGGTAGAGGCCCTGTGATTGCCTTGTTCATTAGTATTATTGCTATTAGCTGTTATTTATTGTTATTATTTGGAAGGGATTTATTATTCTTCAAAATAAAAAAATCTTTCTTGAAATTATTATTTTTAGTGATTTTTCCGATATTCATTTCCATCGGAATCTTAGCATTCAACTCTGAATATTTTACAACCTTCTTAACCAGAATCGAAGCATTTCAATCGAGCGAAGGTTTTTTAGAAACTGGGAGGCAAGTCAGGTATCATGACGCAATTGATATAATGTTAAGCTTTCCAGAAGGCATAACAGGAGTAGGAACTGGAGGTTTTAGTGTCTATCATGCAGAGTTTGATGATAAAAGAGGTGATTATCCTCACAATATATTCCTTGAGATTGGATCCGAATTAGGGATAATTGGATTCTTAGCTATAATATTTATGGTGTGCAGAAGTTTTCAGGTTTCATTTCATAGTCTTAAAACAGCCATTTCAAATAGAAGCTATATTGGAATGACTTTATTTGCACTGCTAGTATATACAATAATGAACGCCTCTATATCGGGTGATATTAATGATAACCGTTCATTATTCACAGTTATAGGTTTAATTTTTGCGTATAGAAATGTCCAGGTTTTTCGTAACAAATTAAATTAAAACGATAATATTCTCATATGTCATCAATATAGTTTCGTCCTGCAATTCAAAAAGTTATGAAAAATGTTTGCATTCTAACCTCAGCACATAACCCAGAGGATGTTCGTATTTATCATAAGGAGGCTATATCATTAGCTCGGGCAGGATATTGCATAACAATCATCACACCATGGCATGAGTCAGTGGTGACCCCGGAGGGGATTAAGATTGTTGCTGTAAAAAAACCAAAAACACGTCTAGAGAGGTTTATTCTGACGACGGCTAAGATTTTAAAAAAAGCCATCTCTCAGCGCGCGGATATCTATCATTTTCATGATCCGGACCTTTTACCACTAATGATCATTCTTGGTGTCATGAGGAAAAATGTCATCTATGATGTGCATGAAGACTATCCGCGTGATATCTTAGGTAAGCAATGGTTGCCCCCCCAAATTCGCCAATGCGCCGCTTGGATCATTAGCCTGGTTGAATGGATCGGCGCACATTTTTTTTACGCAATTGTCACGTCGACTCCAAAGATCGCGGAGCGATTCCCGGCGTACAAAACTTTGATAGTTCAGAATTTTCCTGTTTCCTCGGCATTTGTGGAAGATAAAACATTGCCATACCAGCAAAGAGATATGGCATTTGTCTATATAGGTAGCATTGCTGAAGTGCGGGGTGCCTGCGAGATGGTTCAAGCTGTGGGCAATTTGAACAAAGCGACTCATGCTGGCTTGCATCTTGCCGGTGATTATTCCCCAGAGAGTTTGGAAACTGTATTGAAGGTCTTGCCTGGTTGGGCTATGGTTACTTTTCATGGCTATTTAACACAAACTCAGGTATCAAAATTGTTGAACAATGTAAGAGCAGGCCTGGTCGTACTTCACCCTACTCTTTGTTATCCAGATGCATACCCCGTTAAGATGTTCGAATATATGGCTGCCGGGCTGCCGGTTATTGCATCGGACTTCCCCCTTTGGCGCGAAATAATCGAAGGGGCGAACTGCGGTTTGCTCGTAAATCCACTGGATGTGAAGGCTATTGCAAATGCAATGCAGTGGATACTTGATCATCCCGAAGAGGCAGAGGCTATGGGGAAAAATGGTAAAAAAGCTGTGAAGTTAAAATATAACTGGCAGTTTGAGAGCCGAAAACTTCTTGCTTTATACGAGCATTTAAAAGGCTGAACAATGTGCGGCATTTTCGGTGCAATAAATCTTAATAGTTTTTTTGAAGCAGGTGACTATGAGAAATTTGTCAAGCTTACGGATTTGGTAGCATATCGAGGTCCTGACGCATCGGGTTATGTCTGCTTTGGAACAAATGAAGGGACATATGGCAAACGTGATAAATTCGATGTCTTTCTTGGACACAGGCGGCTGTCAATTATCGATCTATCTGAGAGAGGGAATCAACCTTTTACTGATGGAAGCGGCCAGTGGATTGTCTATAACGGTGAGGTATTCAATTATATCGAGTTGCGCGAGAAACTGATAAAAAAGGGTCATCTTTTCAAAACCGAAACCGACACGGAAGTCGTATTAAAAGTATACCAAGAGTATGGCACAGAAGGCTTTCGCCATTTAAATGGCATGTGGGCTTTTGCGATACTCGATATGAACAACCGCAGGGTAATTATAAGCCGAGATCGTTTTTCAATAAAGCCGCTCTTTTATACGCGGACGAAGGATGCTCTGTTTTTTTCAAGTGAAATCAAGCAGCTTCTCCCTGTTGTGGGGCAAAAGAAGGTCAATAATGAGGTCTTTTATAAGTATCTCCAGCAAACATTAATCGATTACAATGAACAAACATTTTATAAGGATATATATAAAGTAAAACCTAAAACAAATCTAATAATAGACTTAAAAAATGGCACTCATTCAGAAGAATCTTATTGGGAACATGAAAAGATAGAGATAGATAAAAATGATATCTTCTCTCAATTCCGTGAATTGTTTATTGATAGTGTGAAAATACGATTAAGAAGTGATGTTAATATTGGTGCATTACTTTCAGGTGGCTTAGATTCATCTGCAATATCCGTAATTGCGGATAACTTATCCAATAATAGTTTCCGAACCTTTTCTATTATTTCAAATGAAAAAAATGTCTCTGAGGAAAAATATATTGATATTTTATCTTCAGAAAAGAATATTAAAAATCAAAAACTTTCTTTTACCAATACAGATGTTTTATCAAATATGGATAAAGTCCTCTTTCACCAAGATGAACCTTTTGGTGGATTCAGTGTTATTGCTCAATATACAATTTTTGAACTTATAAAAAAAAATACAGATGTTGTTGTGGTTCTCTGCGGCCAAGGTGGAGATGAAATTTTAATGGGATATTTGAAATACTTTTTTTTCTACTTACAAAATTTAATAAAAAAAAACCAGTATATTAAAGTTTTGAAAGAACTTCTTGCATCATTATTTGCACGAACAATTGTATGGCAATTTAGAGTAAATATTGCAAAACGATACATGCCTTTCTATATGCAGACTCCAAGCAATTATATTAAGCTTAAAGGGGAGCTTGAAAACACTTGGGAATGTAATAATATTAGACAAAGACAAATTGCGGATATTGATAAATACTCGGTTCCAATCTTAGCACATTTTGAGGATAGAAACTCTGCGGCGCATTCTCTTGAATCCAGACTGCCTTTTCTTGATCATCGCTTAGTAAATTTTCTTTTAAACATTGATACAGACCTAAAAATTAAAAATGGTTGGGCTAAATATATTCTTAGGAAAGCGATAAATGAGCTACCTCAAAAAATAAGATGGCGACGGGATAAGAAAGGATTTGGTGTGCCTGAAGACAAATGGTTACGCACTGATTTGAAAGATGAGATATTAAATACATTTAAAAATAGCACTTTAGATAAATTAGGTATTATAGACCAAAAGGAATTTATTGCCTATTATAACCAATATTTAAATAACAGTAAAATAATTTACAGCGATGATATTTCAAAAGTTTTCATAGCTGAAAAGTGGGCAGAATTAAATTTTGATTGAAGAAGAGTACCTCATGGGGTCGAAGCAGCGACAACGATAATTTCATGTGCTGAAATAATTTACAGCGATAATGTAGTGAACAGTTCCTAAACGGAGCGAAATCTTTACAAAAATAAACAGTGAATATGCAAAACCCTCCCTCCTTGTGAATATTTTTATCACCAAAAAGAGGTGCCCTATTGGAGAATTAATTTCAATCACCAATTCAAAATCTATTTTTGGATAAGAATTACCTTTTATACAATAAGAATCGGGGGGATATATCTATGTTAAAAAATACAGATACTATTTTGGTTCTTGCGCCGCACACCGATGATGGAGAATTCGGTTGTGGAGGAACAATAGCCAAAATGATCGATATGGGAAAAAATGTATATTACTTTGCGTTATCGGATTGTGAAAAATCTCTAGAACCGGGTTTGCCCCCGGATACATTGATAAAAGAACTTATGTGCGCAACGGAAAAATTGGGGATACCTCCTGATAATGTTATGGTCAAAGGTTTCGAGGTGAGGTGTTTTAAAAGGGATCGCCAGGAAATATTGCAAGAAATCATTCAGATAGGACAGGTCATTAAGCCAGACCTTGTGTTTCTTCCCTCACCTCAGGATTTACATCAAGATCATAATACGATAGCTATGGAAGGACTCCGTGCTTTTAAACTTACATCCACAATTCTTGGGTATGAAGTCCCTTGGAATAATCTCAGTTTCAATACCACATGTTTTGTAAGTTTAGATGAAAAAAATATTCAGAAAAAGATTGAGGCACTTGATTGTTATAAATCACAGGCAGATCGGTTCTATGCGAATGAGGATTTCATACGATCGCTTTCAATAACAAGAGGAACTCAGGTCGGAGTGAAATATGCGGAAACGTTCGAAGTTCTTAGATGGATCATCAGATAAGTATTAGTATTTAGAGGATCAGAATACAAGAATCGGAGCAGTTTATGGACTGTTGCATGATAGAAGATGTCGAGAAAATGTCATATAATGAATGTACTGAAAAGATCGATAAGCCTCAATTGTTATGTCAACTAAATCGGGTTCTGGAAACAAATCTATTTTATCGGAGGAAATATGAACACCTTAAAATGGGCACTCGTATTGATTTCGATATGTTCCTTGGGTTGCCCTTTACCACGAAAGAAGATGTTTTGATCGATCAGAAGACATTTCCACCCTATGGCAGGTTAGTAAATGGGGATATGACCGCTAAACTAAGAAGGGTCCATATTACATCGGGTTCAACAGGACGTCCTTTATACATCTTCCTTTCAGATAAAGATATCGAGTCAACGGTTGTGGCAGGGCGCCGGGCTTTTCGTTGCGCAGGATTGACCAACAAGGATACAGTAATTCATTGTCTCAATTACTGTCTGTGGGCGGGTGGTTTGACTGATCATTTGAACCTAGAATCCACTGGAGCAACTGTAATCCCTTTTGGTGTCGGGCATTCAAAAAGATTGATTCAAACTATTCTTGAACTAAAACCGACTGCGATTTCCTGTACTCCTTCATACTTGTCGAAACTGGAGTACCTGATCAATTCAGAATTTGACATGATTCCTGCTAACCTTGGTCTCAGCAAAGCTCTTCTGGGTGCTGAAGGCGGCCTGCAAAATTTAGAATATCGTTCCCGTATAGAGAATGTTTGGGGGCTGAAAGCCATTGATGCCAATTACGGGATGGCGGATGTTCTGAGTATTTTCGGCTCCGAATGCGAAGCACGAAATGGGTTGCATTTTCACGGACAAGGGATTGTGTATCTTGAATTAATCGATCCTAATACGGCTCAAATATTGGATATTGAAGACGGAAAGGTGGGAGAGATGGTTCTAACCAACCTCTGCCGTGAAGCACAGCCCTTAATGAGGTATAGAACAAGTGACCTGATAAAGATAGTGTCAACGCAACGATGCAGTTGTGGACGGGATTCCATCAGATTCCTCGTCTTGGGACGTACCGATGACATGGTGACGATCAGAGGAATTAACGTATATCCCGAAGCAATAGGTGGTGTACTTGCAAAGTGGCAGGATTTGTTCAGTGGTGAATATGAAATGGTAATCGACACACCACCCCCCATTGAGAGACCTCTCCTGCGGATTGAATTATCTAGGGCAAATCCTGACGACGATTATGTGAAGCTCCAAAATTTCGTGATTGATATATGTCAGCAAGAATTCAATTTCACACCCCGGGTAGTTATCCTCCCCTTTGGACAATTCCCTCGTACAGAAGGTAAAACGCGAAGACTGAAAAAGATCGTGTGAGAAGGGGATCGATTCTTGTTACAATTATAACCAAGGCGGATCTATATGGAAAACATAATGGCAGCACATATTTCCGAGTTTTTAGCGAAGCCCTTAAAGGGTTCTTCTCTCCCAATTATCAAACCGGCGGATTTGAAAGATTGCGGTTTCGGCGATTTGGTTTGGATAAAGAGCTTTTCAAATGATCGGTTGTCTATCATCGAACGGAACCGTCCCAGTTTAGTCATCTGTGATAGTAATACATTTGAGCAAACAAGTGTTCCTTCAATTTTATCAGAAAATCCAAGGCTCGATTTCATAAAAGTCCTAAACCGATTTTTTGCTCCTGACAAGAGTACAATTATCCATACGACAGCTATTATGGAAGAAGGCGTCAGGATTGGAAAGGATGTAAGCATAGGGGCATATACCCATATAGGAAAACAAGCCATTATCGGTGATAATTGTACTATTGGATCTGGTGTATCTATTGAGGGTGCAGTCACACTCGGGAACCGTTGCGTAGTGAAAGCCAATTCTGCACTAGGTGGCCAGGGTTTTGGCTTCGAATATAACGACGAAGGCGAACCTATTCATTTCCCACACTTAGGATGTATCATCATAGGTGATGACGTTTGGATTGGTTCCTGCACGACGGTAGAAATTGGAACCCTTGGAGCTACCCATATCAACAATGGATGTAAAATAGATGACTTAATACAAATCGGTCATAATGTCGTTCTTGGTGAAAATACACTTGTCATGGCCAATACAGTCCTTTGCGGTGGGTGTATTATCGGTAAGAAATGCTGGATTGCGCCAAATTGTGTAATAAAAGAAAAGGTACGTATTGGGGATAACGTGACTGTTGGTCTTGGCTCGGTTGTTATCAGAGATGTCGATAATAATGTTATCGTTGCAGGAGTTCCGGCAAAAAAACTGAGAAACAAAGAATGATTATTCAAGCAATCAAGGGGGTATCACATGTACCGAATAAATAAGTCTTCTATCAGGGCTTCCGAGATTGCAGAATATCTCAACAAAGCTCTCTTAGGAGATGATTTTATCATCTCAGATCCTCGTTCCATCATGACGGGCGAGACATTGATGAAAAAGCCCATTGATCCAAAAGAGGGGTCTGATCCGATTTTAATCATTACAGATAAAGATCTTTCTGGCCGTTTCGCTTTCATCGGATTTAGCTATATCCTTTCCCAGAATCCATTCCTTGATCTTGCATATGTTCTACGTGAGTTTTTCACGACCATACCTGCTAATCAGATACATCCAACTGCAATTATAACCCCAGGTGCAGTAATAGGAAGAAACGTGATGGTAGGATCACATACGATGATAGGGCCAGATGTTACAATCGAAGACCACACAAAGATCTTTCATAATGTTGTGATTCACGGTCCTGTTACCATCGGTAAGCATTGCGTGATCAAGGATGGTGCAGTTATCGGCAGTGAAGGTTGGGGCTTTATCGATGATGAAGACGGGGTGCCTTTCCATCCTCCACAACTCGGTCTCATTCGCATTGGGAGTAGGGTTTGGATAGGGTCGAATTCAACGATTGAAAGAGGGATGAATGAGGAAACCATTATTCATGATGATGCCAAGATAGATGATCTGGTACATATTGGTGCTGGTTCTCATATTGGCCAAAGGAGCAGACTCACTGCAGGTGTCGTTGTCGCGACGGACGTCATGATAGGAACAAACGTTCATATCGCTCCCCATGTAGTCATAAGAGAGAATCTCAGTATTGGAAATGATGTTCTTATAGGTATGGGGTCAGTCGTTACTACCAACCTTACAGCAGGCAATACCTATTTTGGAAACCCCGCAAAAAGAATGTGATAAAACGAGGTTAGTATGGAACGGATCCAATTTACTGAGAAAATTACCCCGTATCTCAAAGAAAAACTTTCTATGCTCGCTTCCCTTTATGGAGAAGACTCACATCAATACAGAGGGCTTGCCCTTCAGTATATCTTCAACCCTTTAGAGTTAGATCAAAGTAAAGACCAGAACCTAAAGCATTACGAGGCTTCTGTAGATATTCAAAGTTCAATCGGTGGATTACCCGGAGTTGAACGCCTCTATGGCAAAGTGCTCGTTATCGAACCAACATTGGTCTGTCTTGCTCATTGCCGCTACTGTCTCCGTAGTAATTATGAGAAGCACACCTTATCCGAAAAACAACTTATTGAAGTTGCAAAATACTGCGGAGATAGTCAAAACAGTGGAACCCTGAACGAAGTCCTCATCACCGGTGGTGATCCTCTAATCATACCACAACGCTTAGATGTCCTCCTGAATGCCTTGATTGAGTTCGCCCCGAACATCAAAATCATTCGGATAGGGACACGTCTTCCTGGACATGATCCAGAACGCATAGACGAAAATGTCTTAAAACTTTTTCAAAACAAACCAAGCTTGAGTTTTGAAATAGCTACACAAATAAACCATCCTGTTGAGTTCTTTCCGGAGGTCATAGAAGCATTCCGGAATATATCAGCCTTAGGTGTTAAGATCTATGCTCAAAATGTACTCTTGCGCGGAGTAAATGATGACACAACTATATTAGTTGAGCTTTATAATCATATGCGGATACATAATATTGAAGCCCATTATTTATTTCATTGTGTTCCCATGATAGGCTCACATCATTTACGAACAAGTGTGGACAAAGCTCTTGCCTTAATGAAGAGTCTTATATGCTCAGGTAAAATATCTGGTAGAGCAAAACCTATGCTTGCTGCAATGACCGATGTAGGCAAAATAACCTTCTATGATGGTGTAATCCTTGAACGAAAAGACGGAAGAATACTATTGCAGAGTGATTATCGATACAAAGACCGCTTGGCCTGGAACCCGTCGTGGAAGTTGCCTGCATCTGCTGAGGTCGATCAAAATGGATTCCTAAGGGTATGGTACATCGATAGAGATGATGATTGTGGATGTTCATAAAGAATAGCTTAAAGAACAGGAACAAAACATGTATCAACATATCTGGATTTTCAATCATTATGCAATCGGCCCTGATATTTCTGGTGGAACACGTCATTATTCTTTGGCAAGAGAACTCGTGAGAAAAGGGTACGATGTAACCATTTTTGCCTCTAATTGGAATCATCTACAAAAGAAGATGCACCGACTACAAGACGGTCGTCTGTGGGATGTCGAGATTATAAACGGTGTAAAATTTGTATGGCTAAGGTCGTTTCCCTATGATTCGAATAACTGGCGCCGTGTATTGAATATTTTATCATATTCTTCCCTCGCCCTGTTGATAGGGTTAGTTCGTCCCAGCAAAATTGTTAGACCTGATATTATCATAGGTTCATCGGTTCATCTCTTGGCAGCATTTGTGGCTAGACTACTGGCTTGGTCTTATCACACTCAATATATTGTTGAAATACGAGATTTATGGCCTCAAACACTCATAGATGCTGGGATAATAGCAGAAAAGGGCTTTTGGGCACGCTTCATGCGGATGTTTGAACTGTTTTTATATCGAAACTCTGATCACATTGTCACATTATTGCCTGCCGCTTCTGAGTACATATGTCAACAGGGTATTCCAAGAGAAAAGGTAACCTGGATTCCTAACGGCATTGATCCATCTGCTTATCCTGAAGTATTTTGTAATATGGAGAAGCAAAGAATAAGGAGCACATTTGATATATTTTATACGGGAAACCATGGCATATATGATGGTTTGGATACTGTATTGGAATGCGCTCTTCTTCTTCAAAAAAGAAATATTAAACACATCAAGTTCGTGTTTGTGGGCAATGGGGTTGCAAAACCTCAATTGATTACTAAAGCAAAGAACCATAAACTTGCAAATGTAGAATTTCGTGATCCAGTTCCTAAGAATCTTGTTCCAGAAATCCTTGGAGAAGCTGATGCTTGTATTTTAGTGAATAAAGATCTACCTCTCTATAAATACGGGATAAGTTCTAATAAATTATTTGATTATCTCGCAGCCGGCAAACCAGTTATTATAGTGGGTGATGTAGCAGGGAATATTGTCGCTGCTGCTCAATGTGGTGTGACAGTGCAGAAGGAAGATCCAGTACAATTGACCATGGCTTGTCTAGAATTAGCCGAAATGGATAGTTTGAAACTTTACCATATGGGAAGAAATGGTCGAGAACATGTGTTTGAAAAATATAGTTTTGAATACTTGACTGCACGCTTGGAATGCGTCATGAACCAAACCATTCATCCACACGTTTGGTAACAGCGGGGCTAGATAAGTATATACTGGTTTCAGTTTTGGATAATATTTGAAAACAGGTGTCATAAAGTCACAAGTTCCCAACCATGAAACGATTCATCGATCTTATTTGTGCCAGCATTACGTTGATATTATTATCACCGATTCTCGTTCTTGTTGCTATTAACACTCGAATATTATTAGGAACACCAATTTTTTTCCGACAAATGAGACCTGGTTATCAAGGGAAGCCGTTTAATTTATTGAAATTCCGTACTATGACTGCTGCTCGAGATGCCAAGGGGACATTTCTTCCCGACTCACAGCGATTGAGTGCCTACGGCCGTTTTCTCCGCAGTATAAGTCTGGATGAGTTACCAGAATTATGGAATGTAATAAAAGGTGATATGAGCTTGGTCGGGCCACGCCCCCTCTTGATGCAATACTTAAACCGATACACCCTTGAGCAGATGCGGCGGCATGAGGTGAAGCCGGGCATCACGGGCTGGGCACAGGTCAACGGCCGGAACGCCATTACATGGGAGGAGAAGTTCAAGCTGGATGTGTGGTATGTCGATAACCGGTCGCTGTGGCTGGATTTGAAAATCTTAGGTTTGACGATATGGAAGATCCTTAAGCGAGAAGGTATAACCCAGCAAGGTGAATCTACGGCCAAAGAATTCATGGGGAGCACATATACAGGGAAGGATGGTGATATTTGAGCCCGCAACAGATTGTAATATATGGTGCCGGTGGGTTTGGCAGAGAGGTAGCATGGCTCGTGCAATCTTGTAATGACGTTGAACAACGCTACGAACCGGTCTGTTTCATCGATGACAACCAAGATCTCCATGGAAGTATCATAAACGGGCTTCATGTATTCGGTTTACAACAAGCCCAACGTACCTATCCCAAAGCTAGGATAGTGTGTGGGATTGGCATACCAAAGACACGGGAGTCAATTGTGAATAAGGCCCATGAGATGGGTTTTAATTTTGAGGCGGTTATACACCCCAGGGTCGAAAGATCGCAATGGGTCGATATCGGAGAAGGGGCAATAATCTGTGCAGGGAATATATTGACGACGAATATCACGATCGGAAGGCATGTACACATCAATCTGGACTGTACGATTGGCCACGATGTGCGGATTGGAGATTATAGCACTCTAGCCCCCGGGGTTCATGTTTCAGGATATGTACATATAGGATCACGTGTATATGTTGGAACAGGAGCGGCCTTTGTGCATGGCACCAAGAATGAGCCCCTGATTATCGGAGATGATGTAACGGTTGGAGCCGGAGCCTGCGTAACCAGACCCGTAGAACCAGGGAACACGATTGTGGGCGTTCCGGCCAGACCGAGAGGCCAGGATGGCTATCGAGGATGAAGAAAATCAAGAAAGTCCCAGACATGCTAGTTGGCGCTCAGGTCCCTACACAACTCTTTGCGCAATGGCCTTCCTTTGATCAGGATGAAATTAATGCGGTCAAAAGGGTTCTCTGTTCCGGAAAGGTGAATTATTGGACAGGAGAGGAGGGGCTTCATTTTGAACGGGAATTTGCCGCTTTCCACGGTGTAAAGCATGCCATTGCACTAGCCAATGGCTCAGTGGCATTAGAGCTGGCTTTACGCTTTTTGGGAATCGGCCCCAATGACGAAGTGATAGTGACCCCTCGAAGCTTCATCGCATCGGCAAGTTGTGTCATTCTTCAGGGTGCAGTACCTGTTTTTGCTGATATTGACAGCAACAGCCAGAATATTACTGCGGAATCAATCCAGAAAGTGCTGTCCCCGC
>CAYMDG010000043.1:12517-15789 GCA_964388905.1 uncultured Bacteriovoracaceae bacterium | reverse complement strand
GGGGGAGAGAGCGTATGTCGGAATCCTTTGAATCGAGCAGGTTTACCTATCTGAACGACCCGCCGGTTGTATCCAGGCCGTTCAGCATCACGGTGGATCAAGACAAGTGCATCGGCTGCGGAGTCTGCATCAAGCAGTGCCCGTGCCAGACCCTGGAGATGGTCCCGAGGAAAGAGGCCTCGGCCCTTCAGCAGCCGTCCTGCCAGTACCACTGCCCGGCAGGGACAAACATCCGCGACTATCTCCAGATCCTGTCCAAGGGGGGATCTCTTGAAGATGCCTGGCGCATCATCACCCAAACCAACCCCATGCCCGCCATCACGGGCAGGGTCTGCCCGCATCCCTGTGAAAGCTCCTGCAACCGCTCGGGCGTGGACAGTTCACTCAACATCAATGGTCTCGAGCGCGCCGTGGGCGACTACGGGATCGAAAAGGGGCTCGCCTTCGAGAAACCCGTAAAGGTCCTCAAGGAAAAGGTCGCAGTAATCGGCTCCGGACCCTCAGGCATGTCATGCGCCTACCAGCTTGCGCGCCTGGGTTATCAGGTCACGGTCTATGAGGCCAACAAGAAGCCGGGCGGCATGCTCACTTATGCGATTCCCCGCTACCGGCTGCCCGAGGCGGTAGTGGACGGCGAACTGCAGAAGATCATCGACCTGGGCATCATCATGAAGCTCGGCACTACCGTGGGCAGGGACGTATTGCTCGATGACCTGAAGAAGGAGTTCAAGGCAATCTATGTGGCCCTGGGAGCCCAGGCCGGTACAGAACTCGGGGTCAAGGGCGAGGACGCAAAGGATGTTTATTCCGGCATTGCCTTCCTGAAATCCATCAAGGAGAACAAGCCGCTCAAACTCGGGAAAAAGGTGGTCGTCATCGGCGGCGGTAACACTGCCATTGATTCGGCCCGTGCAGCCCGCAGGATGGGTGTGGACGTGACCGTCCTCTACCGGAGAACATCCTCCGAGATGCCTGCATATGCAGCAGAGGTGGCCGCGGCCCAGGCCGAGGGTGTGAATATCGATTTCCTGTGCGCCCCTGTGCGCGTGTCCGTGAACGGTAAAGGGAGCGTTTCCTGCGTAAGGATGGAGCTCGCAGCGCCTGATGAGTCGGGCAGGCCAAGGCCCGTGCCCATCAAGGGGAGTGATTTCGAGGTGGGCTTTGACACGCTGATAGCGGCCGTTGGCCAGGCCCTGCTGCCCGAAGGGTTCCAAGGACTCCTGGGAGCTTCCTGGATCGGTGCCGATGGATTGGGTCAGACTTCCCAGGAAGGGATCTTTGCAGGCGGCGATGCGGTAAGCGGTCCGGGGCTGGTCGCCGAGGCCATAGGCGCGGGCTCAAAGGCGGCCCTTGCCATCGATGCCTTTATCGATGGCAGGAAGGCGGGTTTGCCGGAAAAGAAAGAGATATCCTACAAGGATGTCCCGTTGAATGAATGGCCGAAGCTGGCGCGTAATATCGCCAAAGAGCTCCCAGTGGAGCAGAGGCTTGCCCATGCCGACGCCGAGGTGAACCTGCCCTTGAGCCTGGAACAGGTGCAGAGCGAGGGCAAGCGTTGCCTTGGCTGCGGCATGAAGGAGCCGAAGTTCACCGGCATGCCCTATTTCGGGAAGATCTGCATCGCGTGCCACAACTGCGAGGCCATCTGTCCGCAGGGCGCACTTGCCTTCCCGTATTACTACCAGATCGACAAGGGCAGATGGGCATACGATTTCGACTATGCCGAGCGCGGAGCGGGCATACCGAACCCGCTCATGCTGGACAGACCGCTCGATCTGAGTGAGATAGAATCCAATCTCACCGGGGCCGAGAAGGTGATCTACAACCGCAGATCCACAAGGATCTACAAACCCGATGCGGTACCGAAAGAGCTCATCCACCGGGTGCTGGAGGCGGGCAGGTTTGCGCCGTCGGCCGGGAACTGCCAGGGCTGGAAGTTCGTGGTGCTCACGGATAAGGCGCTCATGAACGATATGAGTGTGTCCGTGCTCAAGTTTCTGAACATGTTCACCAAACTCTACCAGGGCAAGGACCCCCTGAGGACGGCGTTGAAGAAGACCCTGGCCTTCGCGAAACCCTCCGGGAGCGATCAGCGTCCCATGGAGGCCATGCAGGCCCTGCTCACACCCAAATTCGGAGATAAACCGTTGAGCGTTTTCTTCGACGCGCCCTGTGCCATTATCCTGCTCGCGCACCATATGCACATTTCCGATGCGTCTCTGGGCATCGGTATCTGCGCCCAGAACATGGTGATGGCCGCCCACTCGCTCGGGCTCGGCACGTGCTACGTGGGATTTGTGTCAACAGCCTTGAAGATGGACCCCAGCACCAAGAAATACTGGCCCAAGCTCGGCATCTCCTGGCCCTATGATCTCCCCTGCACGGTACTGACGCTCGGGTATCCGGCGGTACAAACGGACAAACCGGTGGAGCGTGAGTTTCCCAAGGTGGTCTGGGTCGAAGAGAAGTCCTCATAGAGGAATAGAAAGATCCGTTACAGGGGCCTTAAGGGCAAGGGAGCTGCCTCCAGTCCTCCCCTTCAGGCCCCATAATTTTTCATGATAACTTTTGGAATGGGAATGCAGTTGTTGAGATTGTAAGGGAAGGGATATCTTCATGAAACACATCCTCATCACAGGGGTTTCAGGTTACTTCGGGCAGAAGCTTGTAAAACTCTTTGAGGGCAAAGCCGAAGTGGAGAGCATCACTGGGATCGATATCAGGCCGCCTGCATATCCCTCGAAAAAACTGGAGTTTATCAGGTGCGACGTAAGGGACGACCTGGAAAAGGTTTTTGCAGACAGGGGCATCGACTGTGTCATCCACACCGCCTACATCCTCCCGCCGATCCACGATATCGCGCTTATGGAGGACATCAATGTCAACGGAACCAAGAATGTCCTTACTGCATCCGCTGCCCATAAGGTCGCCCAGATCCTCGACTGCTCGTCGAGCACAGCGTACGGGTTCCACCCCGACAACCCGCCGTTATTGACCGAAGAGAGCCCGCTTCGGGGAAATGATGACTTTACCTATGCAAAGAATAAGAAGGAGCTGGAGGGGTGGGTTGACGGCTTTGAGAGGGCGCATCCGGATATCAGCCTGATTGTTATCCGCCCATGCTTTGTGGTGGGCCCTGGGTTCACCAACCCGCTGGCCAGGCACCTGTGCAAAAAGATCTGCATCCTCCCTTTGGAGAACGCAGAATTTCAGTACATCCACGAGGATGACCTGGTGGAGATCATGTACCTCCTGCTGAAGAATGAAAAGAC
>CAYMDG010000043.1:9251-12417 GCA_964388905.1 uncultured Bacteriovoracaceae bacterium | reverse complement strand
GTAACCGGCTCCTCCATGGGGATCGGCAAGGGACTGTCCGAGTGTTTTGCCGCCGAAGGTGCGAACCTTGTCCTTGCAGATCACCCGGTCCAGCATGAGCGTCTGGAGAAATGGGCGGCTGAACTGGGGCGCACGTATGGGATAAGGACATGGACCTTTTATGCCGATCTCACGGAATCAGACGGTCCGGAGAAGCTCCATGAACAGGTCGTCCGGGTAGTGCCCGAGGTCCATGTGCTGGTGAACAACGCAGGCATTTGCTGGTTCGGCAGATTCTCTGAAATGCCCATGGAGAAGCTGAACACCATGATCCTGCTCAACTGCGTGGCATATGCGAAAATGAGCCGCCTCTTCCTGCCCGCCATGATCGAGCGCGCAGAGGGAGGAATCCTGAACATCTCGTCTGTCTCGGCATTCCAGCCCGTGCCGACGCTGGGACTCTATGCCTCCACCAAGGCCTTGACCCAGAGCCTCACCGAGGCAATCAGGGCCGAGCTGCCCGCAGGGAGCAGGGTTGTCGTCTCAACGCTCAACCCGCCGTTTACCAGGACACACCTCATCGAGGATGCAGGGGTCCCTTCGGATTACATACCCATGATGATGTCCTTCATGGGTGTGGAGGAGGTCACCTCTGAGGGCGTGAAGGCGTTCATGCAGGGCAAGGAGCGGTATGTGCCCGGCCTCCACAACCGGATCTTCTACCTGGGATTCTCCAAGTTCATGCCCCACAGCATCTTGAACTGGTTCTCCCGGCTGCTCACCCGCAGGCTTTCCGATTTCATCCCCGTGCCGCTCATGGCCTTTTTCAAGGGTTTGAAATCAAAGTAGCCCCAGTCCCCAGTACCTGTGAGTATCGGGATGTAGGGGATAATTGATATATTGTCTTACAACATATTATAAGTTTGCCTCTTGACAAGCGAAGGTCGCTGAATATATATAGTAACAGTCCGACCAGTCGGTTTATCGTCCGCTTGGTCGGCATTAGGTGTTATGTCATACTAATGTCAAGAATCCCGCATCACGAAATTCATCAATACGGATGATTCCGCGTCCGTTCTGAAAGAAAACGGACTTAAACCCTCTCTATATCTATAATCTATAGGAGGTTTATCGATGCCGCCGAATGCTGAGCTCGAAGCGATTCGTAAGGCCCAGATCATCGATGCCGCCCTGCGGACGATAACCGCAAGAGGGTGTGCAAACGTCACCATGGACGACATCTGCAAGACAGCCGGCCTGTCCAAGGGCGGTCTCGCCCACTATTACAAATCCAAAAACGACCTCTTCAAGGCAGCGTTCCAGGAATTCTTCCAGCGCATCTTTATCAGGGGCGATGAAACCATGTCTACCTTCGATGACCCCCTGGAGCAGGTCCTCTCCTTTGAATGGCTCTACAATGCCGGGGACCCTGACGTTGAAACCGGATATCCTACCTTGTATGACTTCATGTCCATTGCCGTACACGACCAGGAATACCGGGAGATCTTCAGCGACTGGATCAACAACTGGGTTAAGCTCCTGAAAAAGGCCATCCTCCTGGGCCAGTCCCAGGGACGGTATATGAATGTGGATGCCGAGTCTGCAGCACGCACCATATCGGCCATCTACCAGGGGATAGCCACCCGCTGGTACCTTGCCCGCGGTGAGCATTCCACCACATGGGCGGTCGATAGTCTCAGGAGGTCCGTAAAAGGTCTCCTGGATTCATATGAAGGCGCCCCACCACATGGGAAAGGAGGAAGCAAAGACAATAAAAAAAATTTAAGGAAAGAACAAAAGCGGAATGCATAATGCCATCTAAGATGGATTTTGACGATTTTTTGCCTCACCAATATGCGAAAAAAAGGAGGATTCTATGGCAGTATTTGCAAACACGGAAAAGATGTACGAGGTGCTGGGCAGTCTCTTCACTCTCCTGATGGAAGATAAAGATCTCCTGGAAAAATACCTGGAATCGAACATCGTCATCAAGTTCACCATCAGCGACCCGGAAGGCGCCATCTGGCTCACCAACGACGGCAAGGTCATCTGCGGACCGGCCGACTACAAGCCCACCATCGAGATGACGCTGAGCGGGGATACCTGCCACAAGTTCTGGCTCAAGGAAGTAAGTCTTCCTGTGGCGCTCGCCAAGGGCCTCATCAAGGCCAAGGGTCCCATGCCCAAGGTGCTCAAGCTCCTGCCCCTCTTAAAGCCTGCATACGCCAATTACCCGGCCATTGCCAAGAAGCACGATCTCCCCATCGCAGGTTGATGCATTTTTTAACAGTAGGAAGGAGGACAAACTATGAGCAATGAGAGAACCCTCAAACAATTCGAAGAAGACCGCAAAGATGCGGCTAGGCTGGCAGCAAGGCTGCTCCTGGCATCGGCAGTCACCTCGCCGCGAGTAGGCGGCGTGGGCGAGTGCACGGTCCATATCGTGGATGACGAGTGCGAAATCGAGGACCTCTGCCAGGCCGTGGAGGAAATCAGCAAAGAGAACAAGTCCTGGGAATTCTTCATGCGGGATGCAGCCATGCTCCGGGACGCCGATGCAGTGCTGGTGGTGACCTCTCTGAGGAGCCTCACCGATCCGTCCGACATCAACTGTAACCTGTGCGGCAAGCTCACCTGCGAGTATCTGCGCAAGGAGGACAAGCTCCCTGCAGAGCCCGGTGTTGCATTCACCGGCCCGCTGTGCACCTTCAGGGCCATGAACATCTCGTATGCCATCGACGGCATCGTGTCGCTGGCGCGCAACATGGGAATCGACTATGGGGTATACTGGTCGGCAGGTGCAGCAGCCATGAGGATGGGAATCCTGCCGAAGGCCACGGGTTTCGCACTGGCCGTGGCCATCTCGGTGACAGAGAAGAGCCCCTTCAGGGATATCCCCATTAAATATGGCGAGATCAACGAGCGGACCATGAACGACCGGATCATCCGCAGGCTCTGGCCGCAGTTCAGGTCCATCTACAGTTAAGGCTCGGGAGGTATGTATGGCTATAACAGAAATGGATGACATGCTACAAAGCGGTTTGGACAGGGCGGTCGAGATGATGGCACTGGCAGCCCAGACGAGCTACAGGTTCGGCAAGCGCAATACCATGAGACTCATAAAGATTACCAATGAGGAGATCGAGCAGCTGGCGGAATACTGCTACGCCCTGGGCGACATGGCCCC
>CAYMDG010000043.1:7967-9151 GCA_964388905.1 uncultured Bacteriovoracaceae bacterium | reverse complement strand
TGCTCGGCGGGAACACCATCGGCGCCATCATGATCCCCATCGATCCGAGGTCGAGGGGCGACAGGCTCAAGTTCTTCTTCAAAAATTCCGGAGCCAAGGGGGCCGTTGTATCGGATGAATGCCTTGAATCGTTTGAAGAGGTTGCAGGCGACCTGACCGATCTGAAGCTCACAACCGTCACCTACCGCAAGGAGCACGGTGTCCCGGTCTCCGGCAAGTACCATGCCCTGAACGAGACCCTGGATAATGCATCATGGCAGACGGTTGACCAGAAGATCTTCGATACCAACCACCCCATGCAGATCATCTACACCTCAGGCACAACAGGCGACCCCAAGGGCGTGAAGATCCGAAACAACCGCACCGGCATGTTCACCATCGTCACCAAGATCGTGTGGAAGTACAAACCTACTGACATACTCTACAACGGCCTTTCTCTCACCCACGGCAACGCCCAGGCCGTCACATTGTTCCCTGCCATGTACATGGGCATCAAGGCGGTCTTCAGCTCGCGGTTCACCAAGAGCAGGATCTGGGACATCTGCCGGAAATACGGCTGCACATCGTTCTCGCTGCTGGGCGGCATGATGGGCGCCATCTACAACGAGCCGGAAAAGCCGGGTGACGCCGACAACCCGGTGCAGGTAGTCATCAGCGCGGGCACGCCCACGCCCATCTGGGAGGCCTTTGAGAAACGATTCAATGTCAAGATCCTCGAATGGTACGGCTCGGTGGAAGGCGGCTTCGCGTACAAGCCCATCGGCTCAGGTCCCATCGGTTCCTTCGGCAAGCCGGTGCCGGGCGTCATGGAGTTCAAGGTGGTGGACGACAACGACAGCGAAGTGCCCATCGGCGAGCGGGGCGAGCTCATCTGCAGGATGATACGCGGCGACACCAAGGTGGATTACCTCGGGCTCCCCGATGCCTCAAAGGACAAGACCAAGGGAGGGTGGCTCCGCACCGGCGACATCGTGCACCGGGACAGTCAAGGATGGTACTATTTTGACTTCCGCAAGGGTTCGGAATTGAGGCGTTCCGGCGACTTCATCCAGCCTGAACACGTGGAGAAGGTCATCGGCGAGCACGAAGATGTCAGCGAGGTGTGCGTGTACGGCATACCGGCCGCATCAGGGTCGCCCGGCGAGAGCGACCTGGTGGCTGCCATTGCGCCCTTTGCGGGTAAG
>CAYMDG010000043.1:4650-7867 GCA_964388905.1 uncultured Bacteriovoracaceae bacterium | reverse complement strand
AAGGGCTCCATCTACTGGGACTGCATGAAAAAGATGTATGAGAACGGCTACCACACCGTTCTCATCCCGGATGAATACGGAGGCTTGGGAGTCGATCCGCTGGGCATCCACATCGTGTTCGAGGAGATAGCCTACGGCAGCGTGGGATTCGCCGTGTCCATCGGCGTTGCCTGCTTCTCTGCCTTCTATGCATCACTCATTGCAGAAGACAATATTATCAATAAGTTTATCCTGCCCTACGTGAACTGCAAGGATGCGAGCATCATGTCGTGCTGGGCAATCACCGAGCCGGATCACGGCTCGGACATCCTCATGCCCTTCACTGACAACTTCCACAACCCCAAGATCACCCAGCAGGTCAAGGCCACCAAAAAGGGGAACAAGTACCTCCTCAACGGCCAGAAAGCGGCCTGGGTGTCCAATGGTACTATTGCCACGCAGGCGGCCCTGTTTGTCAATATCGACCCCTCCCAGGGTATGTCGGGCGGGGGCATCTGTCTTGTCGACCTCACCCAGCCGGGTGTCTCCCGGGGCAAGCCGCTCAACAAGATGGGCCAACGGGAGCTTCCCCAGGGTGAGATCTTTTTCGATAATGCTGAAGTACCCCTTGAAGACATGGTCATTGACAATGAGAGCTATGAGATGTTCACGGACATCACTCTTGCCACGGCAAACGCCGGCATGGGTGCGTTCTTCACGGGGGTTGCCCAGTCGGCCTATGACCTGGCCCTTGACTATTCCAGGGAGAGAATACAGGGGGGGAAGAGGCTGTGCGACCACCCGAGCGTGCAGAAGAAGCTTTTCGACATGTTCAGCAAGGTTGAGCTTTCCAGGGCCTATTCAAGGGCGGCACTGATCTTCAATCTCTCCACGACGCCGCCCAAGACCCAGTACTCCATCGCGGCCAAGGTGTTTGCAACCAGGTCGGCATTCGAGGTGGCCAGCGATGCCATGCAGATCTTCGGGGGCAACGGCCTTTCTAAAGAGTACCCGATTGAAAAGATATTCCGTGACGCCAGGGCCGGCATGATCGAGGACGGATCCAATGACATCCTCGGCCTGGCTGCTGCAAACCTGATCCTGCGCGATGAGTAAAATGAATACACAAGGGAGAACATGATATGAGCGATGTATTCGTAATCGGGACCGGCATGATCAGGTTCAACAAATACCCGGATGCCTCTGTGCGCGGCATGGCCCACGATGCCGTCAACCTGGTGCTCAAGGATGCCGGGCTAGGCAAGGACGACATCCAGGCTGCCTATGTTTCCAACACCTTCTGGGGCATGTTCGCCAACCAGCACTCCATCCGCGGCGAGGTCATGCTCTGGGACATGGGCATTGACCGCATACCCATCGTGAACTGTGAAAACGCCTGCGCCGGTGCGTCAACAGCCTTCTACCTGGGCTATACGGCCATCAAGGCGGGCATGTTCGACGTGGTGCTGGCATTGGGCTCCGAGAAGATCACCCACGAGAACAAGGCCCTGTCGCTCGGCGCATACGCCACCTGCATGGACGTGGAGAACTTTGCAGAACACCTCAAGATGTTCGAGGAGCTGAGCAAGCGGTTCACCGTGAAGATGCCGGACGGCCAGTCACCCCCGGGGGAAGGCAGGAGCGTGTTCATGGATGCCTATGCCATGGGTGCCCGCTGGCACATGTCTACCTTCGGATCCACGCAGAGGCAGCTCGCAGTGATCTGCTCCAAGAACCACCTGCACGGGTCGTTGAACCCGCTGGCCCAGTACCAGGGCACCATGAGTGTGGAAGAGGTCATGGCAGACAAACCCGTTGCATATCCCCTGACACGTGCCATGTGCGCACCTGTTGGTGACGGCGCTTCTGCGGCCATCCTGTGTTCCAAGTCGTATCTCAAAAAGCGAAAGGACAAGAGGGCGGTGCGCATCAGGGCCTCGGTCCTGGGTTCGGGCATGCACCGCGACATCGAGGGACCCGACATCGGCGAGCGGCTTTCCAGTCAGGCATATGACATGGCCGGTCTTGGCCCCAAGGACATACACTTAGCCGAGCTCCACGACGCCACCTCTTACGGCGAGCTCCACCAGACCGAGGCCATGGGTTTCTGCAAGCTCGGCGAAGGAGGCATCTTTGCAGAGTCCGGCGCCACAACGCTGGGCGGCAGGCTGCCCATCAACACGAGCGGCGGCCTGGAGTGCAGGGGCCACCCCATCGGCGCTTCAGGTCTTGCCCAGATCCATGAAATCGTCACCCAGCTGCGGGGCGAGGCGGGCAAGCGCCAGGTGGAAGGCGCTCGCATCGGGCTTACCGAGAACGGCGGTGGCAATCTCGGCGTGGAAGAAGCCTCCATGACCATACATATATTAGAAAAGGTCTGATATGTTACCCTCCGGGAGGGGCCCGAAACAGATTGTGGAGGGCCCCTTGTTTTATCCGGAAAGGAGGATCGACAGGTGAAGCGAATCTTTATCACCGGCGTATCCGGCTACTTCGGATCGAAACTCGTTGAGCACCTGAGCAGCAAGGAAGATGTAAGCGAGATCATCGGCATCGACATAACCCCGCCAAAACGATCATCCGCAAAACTCACATTCATCCGGCACGACGTTCGCTCGGACATGTTCCCGTTGATCAAGGACAAGGGGATCGAGTGGGCCATCCACGCAGCATATATCCTGCCGCCCTTGCACGATAAGGGCCTCATGGAGGACATCAACGTAGGCGGTACCAAGAATTTTCTGTCATCATGCCTGAAGGCAGGCATACCCCAGCTTCTCCAGTGCTCTTCCACAACGGCCTACGGGTTCCATCCGGACAACGACATGCCTCTGAGCGAGGAAAGCCCTCTGCGGGGAAATACCGAGTTCACCTACGCAAAGAACAAAAGGGAGCTCGAAGGGGTCTGTGCCGCATTCCAGAAAGAACATCCTGAGATAAAGCTCACAGTGATCAGGCCGTGCTTTGTTGTGGGGCCAGGCTTCGACAACCCCCTGGCCCGCCATCTGCAAAAGAAAATCGTGATGCTGCCGAGGCAAATGGCCCCATTCCAGTTCATCCATGAGGACGACCTTGTGGAGATCATCTATCTCCTGCTTGTGAGGAAAAAGACAGGGGCGTTCAATCTCGCAGCGGACGGCACTATGACCTTCGATGAGATGATAAAAATCATGGGCAATTGGATGCTCAAACTGCCCTACCCCTTGTTGTACGTGATGAACAACCTCATGTGGTTCGC
>CAYMDG010000043.1:0-4550 GCA_964388905.1 uncultured Bacteriovoracaceae bacterium | reverse complement strand
TTCGATATGCATCCGAGCTGGAGAAAGACCATGGCATCAGGACCTGGACTTACACGGTGGACCTTACCGACCCGAAGGGGCCGGAGTCGCTCCATCGCGAGGCATCAGGAAAAACAGGCGGGATCGATGTGCTGGTGAACAACGCGGGCATCTGCTCTTATGGAAAGTTTTCTGATATGTCCACGGACCGTGTTGAGAAGATGGTGCTCCTCAACTGTCTGGGCTACGCAAAACTTATGCAGCTCTTTCTGCCCTCCATGATCGAGCGCAACAGCGGGGCCATCCTGAATGTATCTTCGGTTGCCGCCTTCCAGCCTCTGCCGTCACTTGCCCTCTATGCAGCCACCAAGGCCTTCACCCAGTCGCTCACCGAGGGTATCGCCGGAGATCTGCCCTTCAGATCGAAAGTGAGCGTGGCAACCCTGAATCCCCCCTTTACCCGGACCGCGCTGATTAACGATGCCGGGGTCCCTGACGATTTCATCCCGTTCACCATCTCCTTCAAGACCGTGGATGAAGTAGTGGAGATGGGATACCTTGCGTTCAAGAGCGGGCGGCTGTTCTACGTGCCCGGCTGGCAGAACAAGGCGCTTCATCTGGGTATTATGAAGCTGCTGCCCCGCAGCGCCGTGAACCTCCTCGGCAGGCTTACCATGAAGAGGTGGTCGGATTATGTGAAGATTTAATGTGATACCATAATAGAATGGACAATCTTCCTCTATAAGATTCATCTTTCTTATTAGACAAAAAGGCAGTCGCAGAAACAATCTTCAGTTTTATTAATGCGACATACTTATAGAACTTTATACTGTGCATCTCTAAGTAGCGTCTTTAGATCCCCAAAGGTATCTGCAATGCTACCCGAGTAAAGATATCCTACGCTATCCTTCATAAAGTCTTGAAAACCTATAGCTGACATGCCAAACTCTGTACTTTGACATGAGATTTCCACAAGTGCAGATACCATTAATTGATTTTTACTAAGATAGGCCATGTTTATCATTCTTTTTAACATTTATTTGCTGATATGTTTAACCGTTCGTAGTTATGCCTCACCATGTCTTTAAGGGTGACATCATCCTCATCATACCTCTTCCATATCAGGGTTCGCTCTTGTTATTAATTAGTTGCATGTATTATGTGATTATAATAATTTTACTTGAGTAGTACTTTAGTTTGATAGGTTTAGAATATATTGTTTCTATGTATATGGGGGAAATAATGACTTCTGAAATTAACAAGAGAATATTGGTATTAGGCGATTGGGTTGTAGATGAAAATTTCCTTGTTACCATTGATAGTGCACCGTTGAAATCCTATGAAGGCGTAGGGGATCAAAGATATTATTCAAGGAAAACGAAGGTCAATTCGCAAATATTAAGTTTATGCGCTGCCGGCGGCTTAACAAGAATGCTTCATAGTTTGAATGATACATCAGCCCATATAGATATATTTGGATTGGGTTGTTGGGAACCGGGTGATACAAAATATTTAGCGACTCTTTGTAGGCAAGACCGATGTTTAATCAATCAAACTCCTCTGACTTTAAAAGCCATGATGGATAAAATAGATGATAGTGATGTTACACCTAAAGGCATTTCTTTGTGTAGGGACAATAACAAAAGTAGTTGTTTGGAATGTAATGAATGCTGTAAACGGTTATTTTCTTTATCTGAAATGGACAAAGGTACATGGAGAGTACAACGCATTTATAATCATATAGGAACGAATCCTCCTCAGCTTATTAGAAGATATGATTGGGAAATCCCCAAACCTATAATTCCTGAAGGCCTAAAAACTATTGATAAACTCAATAAAATTATAAATGAAATTGGGCAAATAGATGTTGTTGTTGTTGTTGATCATCAAAAGGGTAGTGTTAATACAGAGATAATCTCAGCTGTGTTCAACCATGAAAAAACTGCCAAAGCTGATTGGTTTATTCGAACTAAAAATTATTCTCGTTCGTCTGAATGGATATCAATCATATCTAAAAAAATAAAATTACTGTTTCTTGGACCAATGAATGTTGAACTCGATAATGCTCCATGGTTTCTTGGCAAAGACCTATCGAGGGAAGCGCTTCAATGGCTTAAAAACAAAAGCATCACGAACACTCAAGATAAGTATTCTGTAGTTGTATTTCATGAAAACAATAAACTTGCAGCTTTTCTACAACCAGAGAGAAGATATAATTCAGAAAATAATTTATACACAACAAGTACAGTACCATCTCAGACATCTTATACTATTGGACGAGCTACTGTCCTCTTTGCATCATTGGTTGCATGTCATGAAAAATTACTACCGAAAGAAAATATTATCGATCATATTAAAACACCTCGGGATGCCCTTAGTGATGCACTTAATAGATCATATCACTGGTGCAAATTACATGAAACTGATCTAAATGATATGCCTTTTTTTGATGACAAAGAAACAAATTTTAAAAAACACTTTTATAATATCCTACGAGAATCGCCTAAAAAATACGGATTTCAGGTTGAAGAAAGTGATTTAGATAGAGAATTATCATTATGGGATAATGCATTAAAAAATAATGGAACTCTACCGCCCAGTAGCGATCATACTGCCTTGGATAATAAATTTCAAATATGGAGGGGTTGGTCAGTCGTTGAGGGGTACATTGCAGTAATAGATGAGCATAAGAGAGTGGTCTCTGAATTAGTTCAGGCCGTTAAAGATTTCCGAGATGATCCTAATGTCAAGAGGTCTCTTAGTTCCATTATTACAGCTCTTCCAGGAAACGGAAAGAGTTACTTGATTGAAATGATGTCAAAGCAACTTGATATGGAATATAGAGAATTTAATATTGCCCAATTGGCATCAATTGAACAGTTAATTGATTGTTTCGATGACATATCCTCTCTTCAGACTCAAGTTCTATCACGGCCATTAATAGTTTTTTGGGATGAAATTAATGCGAAAATTTCTAACCAGGAAGTATACAGCTATTTTTTAGGACCAATCTGGAATGGTGTATATAGACGAGGCGGCAGATCCTTCCAACTTAAGCCTTGTGTATGGATTTTTGCAGGAACAGAGAAAATTGGACATGAGCATGATAAAGGCAGTGACTTCATTTCAAGAATTAATGGACCAAACATTGATATGAAGAAAATAAAAAAAATCCCAGATATATCATCCCAAAATGACGATCAGTTCATTATTGAACAATTATATATATCAGTCGCATTATTAAAGAGAAATCATCTTAATTTAATGAGGGTTTCAGCCGGTGTTTTAGAGTTCTTTAAAAAACTGAAACCTTTAAGTGGAATTAGGTCTATAGATTTCATTGTCTCAAAAATAAAAACAATTGATCGTGGCAAACTAAATATTAATGGTTTGCCCGATGTTGATGAAATAAAGTCCTTTGTAGATGGTTCGAATGCGCAGTTGTTACAACAAATAATCAATAGCTATAAAAAAGAGGGTGATAATACTTTTTATAGAATATATGAACGCCCCCCGGATTGACAACGAAACTTTTGGCTCAGGAACGTAGATACAGGTGGTTTTAGGTTTCTTACAGCCTTCAGCCCAAACTTCATCAAGGTGGAGGTAGATGGCCTCTATGATCCTCGAAAATATAGGGTCAGAAACGATTTATTAAACTTATGATATCTGTAATAGATGGATTCTTTTATATCGGTCTGAAAAGTTAAGGTTTTTCTGATGCTATCTATACTCGAAAGCAAACTATATCAGACTCCATATAGTGGCACGATATGTTTAGAACCGTATCGGCCAGAAACTGTTGATAGTCTATCAAATCCGCCGGTTAACCCAAACGGGTATTTCACCTACAGATCTTTACCTGCCCAATACCCTCCGACGGACATGTTCCGGGAATAAGAAGGCCGGCCCTGATTCAGGCGCATTTTATCCTTTCATTTTCCGCAGGATTTGGGTAAATAGCTCCTTTCTTATGATAGCCGCGTTTCGTCCGGGGCGCAGGCTTATGCTCGGGCGTGCAGGCCCGTGAAGGGGATAACGCTGATGGAACAGGCCATTGTTAGGGCAAAGGTCCTGGTGGAGGCCCTGCCCTACATCAGGGATTTCAGGGGCAAGAGGATCGTGGTCAAGTACGGCGGCCACGCCATGGTGGACCCTGAGCTGAAGAAGCTCTTTGCCCAGCAGATCATCCTGTTCCAGTACATCGGTATCCAGGTGGTGGTGGTCCACGGCGGAGGCCCTCAGATCAGCTCGGTCCTAGCGCAGATGGGCATCAAGTCCACCTTCATCGAGGGAAAACGTGTGACCGACGCCAAGACCATGGACGTGGTGGAGATGGTACTGGCAGGCGGCATCAATAAAGAGATCGTGCACCTCATCAACTCACAGGGAGGAAAGTCCGTGGGGCTTTCCGGCAAGGACGGCAGCCTTATCAAGGCGAAAAAACTCTACTCCCCCAGAAAGAAGCCTGACGGCACTGTGGTAAACGATCTGGACATGGGCCACGTGGGTGAGGTGGAAGAGATCAACACCGAGATCATCGATGCCGTGGAAAAGGCCGGGTTCGTGGC
>CAYMDG010000042.1:3811-15959 GCA_964388905.1 uncultured Bacteriovoracaceae bacterium | reverse complement strand
TCAAGGTCACAGGGAATTTTGCCTATGTTCTGGATTAAGGAGCCTTTCAAAGATTGCAGGGGATTTTATTAAGGTGGTTGTTTAGGATTATTTTATTGGTACCGATAGGATGAATATGGATCCGATACAGGGAACGAATGTCTCACTCGATATCACCTTGAGCGCCTTGAAGGCATACGATACGCGAAACAAGGTGGCCCTTGCCGGCGCAAAACTCGTGCTGGATACCCAGAAGACAATGGGGCAGGATCTTGTGAAGATGCTGGAGAACCTGGGTGCCAATATCGATACCTATGTGTAGGCCAATGGCCCTGTAGGAAAAACCTTTGGAGTCACTTAAATCTTGTAGTTTCATCGCATAGAAAGAGATACCTTCAAGAGTCATAGTACTTGTTGTTTAATGTGGATCGAAATCTTTTCCACGACCTCTTGGATCTTGCATAACCTCAGGCAAAGGGATAAAGAGCAAAGGTATGCGATTTCTGCTCACGAACGATGATGGTATTTACGCCCAGGGGCTTGCCGCCATTAAACAGGAACTGGAAAAGATAGGCGATTGTGTGGTGATCGCCCCGGTAACCGAGCAGTCGGCTGTGGGCCATGCCATAACCATTTCCGACCCGTTGAAGGTCATCCCCATCCACCGTTCTGGCGAGTTCTATGGCTATGGCATCACCGGTTCTCCTGCCGACTGCGTGAAGCTGGGCGTCTCGCACATAATGAAGCAGCCGCCCGACGTCGTGGTTTCAGGCATCAACAGGGGCGAAAACGTGGGGATAAATGTACTGTATTCCGGTACGGTCTCGGCTGCGACTGAGGCCCTCATCCTCGGGTACACCGGGATTGCACTGTCGGTGGACAATTACATGAACCCTGACTATCACGCAGCCAGCATTTATGGCGCGCGCCTGGCTATGAAGTATGCCCAGCGGAACAAACCCCTGCCGTTTGCCCTGAACGTAAACTGTCCCTCATGCCCTATGGATGAAATCAAGGGGGTCAGGGTTACAAGGCAGGGTGATTCCCGGATTGTGGATGAGTTTGTCAGGCGTGAGAGCCCCCGGGGAACTGTTTACTACTGGCAGGCCGGTCTGACAAGGATCATCGATGAGGCAGAGGATACCGATGCCGTATGCCTGAGGAACAGGATGATTTCCATCACGCCGATCCACTACCGGCTTGGTGCGAATTGGATCAGCGCCGATGACCTGAATCAGGATTATCTGGAGACACTGTTCCATGGAGCTTGAGCATATCGAGGAACGGCTGGGCTATAGTTTTGTGAACAGGGATCTCTTGCACGAGGCCCTCACGCATACCACCTATGTCAACGAGCACAAGGAACTCGGCCTGAAAGACAATCAGCGTCTTGAGTTCCTCGGCGATACTGTTATCAACTCCATCATCACCACAAGGCTCTTCCTCCTGTTCCCTGATGAGAAAGAAGGGCAGCTCACCAAGAAGAGGGCCGAGCTCATCAGCGAAGTGGCGCTTGCAAAAATCGCACGGCATCTGGGCATCGGCAAGTTCCTGAGTCTTGGAAAGGGTGAGGAGATGGACAGCGGCCGGAAGAAAGTATCCTTGCTCGCAGATGCCTATGAGGCCCTTGTCGGCGCTATTTTCCTCGACAGCACGTATGAGAAGACCACACGGGTCGTTCAGAAGCACTATGATGAGATCTTCGGCGCCCTTGATGAGATCTCCATCACCGATTACAAGAGCCTGCTTCTGGAGTTCTGCCAGTCGCAGTTCAGGGCATTGCCCAAAATCACGGTGATTCATGAGCAAGGTCCGGAGCATGATAAAGAGTTTGAGGTGAATGTAACGCTGCAGGATAAGGTTATCGGCCATGGAAAGGGCAGGAATAAGAAACAGGCAGCGCAATTTGCATGCAAGGAGGCATTAAGATTGCTGGACTACCCCCTATAGTCATCCCGGTATTTGTATCGAACCTGGGATGTCCTCATCGGTGCATCTTTTGCGACCAGAGGCAGAACGCTTGCCCCATGCCGCCTGAGCAGGTTGCCGAGCATGTAGGTGAATTTCTCTCGCACTGCAGGTCTGCCGGCGACCGGCGGCGCATTCTTGCCTTTTTCGGAGGGTCTTTTACCGGCATTGAACATGATCTGTTTGAGGAATATCTTGATGTGGCACGAACCCTGATTGCCCAGGGTATTATTCACTCGGCCAAAGCCTCCACCCGCCCGGATATGGTCTCAGTTGATATCCTGCACCGCCTGGCACAGGCCGGGTTCCAAGAGCTGGAGATCGGTGTCCAGTCCATGGACGATGTGGTACTTGAAGCAAGCTCGAGGGGGCATACGCGAAAAGACGCTGCTGATGCCTGCAATCTTGTGAAGAAATCGGGGATGAAGCTTGGGGTCCAGATCATGCCGGGGCTTCCCGGCGAGGACATAAAGAGCTTCAAGAAGACCGTGGATGATGTGTTGAAGTTGGGTCCGGATACGGCAAGGATTTATCCCACAGTAGTCCTTGGGGGTACCAGGCTGGAAGAGAGTTACCTCAGGGGCGACTATCAACCGCTTTCCCTGGATGAGGCGGTAAGCCGCACCCTGTATGCGGCAATCAAGCTGGAAAATTCCGGCAGCACCATCCTGCGCATGGGCATTCCATCATCGACCGGATTAAAGGTTATTGCCGGGCCCTACCATGCCTCTTTCGGGTTCCTTGTACGGGCATTGGGATACCGTATCATGGCGGGGCGCATTATATCAAAGCTAGGGAAAGGCTGTGAGATGAAAGTATTTTCAAAAGATATCCCCGAACTTGTGGGGTACCGGCGTAGTACATTAAAAGACCTCAACTTTTCGTTCAGTTTTGATGACACATTACCGAGTGGTTATATCAGGGCACATGCTTCAAGAGAAAGTGCTTGTATACAACTACAGGATATTTTAGAGTATATTCTATGAAATCACTTATAGTTGATGTGAACGCAATCCCGGTGCTGCCGGAGATTGCCGACGCCGTGATCAGAATGGCCCTTGATGAAGAGGTCCCTGCAGCGAAAATGGCGCGCCTCATTGAGAAGGACCAGGCCCTGACAGCCCGAATCCTTTCCATGGCCAACTCAACTTTCTACAAGAGGTCGCGCCAGGTCTATACCGTAAAGGATTCTATAGTGACCATTGGTTCAGAGGCTGTCAGGTCGTTGGCCCTGGGCTTGAGCATACTCAATATGTTTCCGGGTAAAAAAGATTCCGCCATTGACAGCAAGGAATTCTGGAGACACTGCATGGGCTGCGCCATTTATGCCGAGGCCATGATGGAGAAGATCTCTTCCGGGCTGGGCGGGAAGGCATTCTGTGCCGGACTTCTCCACGATATCGGCAAGCTGGTCCTGGACCTTACGAACCATGAAGAATACGTCTTGGTCATTGAACAGGCACGTGAGGGAACGCGTCCATTGGAGGAGATCGAAAAGGAGATACTTGGGGTCACCCATGCCGATGTGGGCCATGATGTGCTTGCACACTGGAAGTTGCCCAGCCTCTATGTCGAGTCCATCTGGTGCCATCATGCCCCTGTGAAGATTATCGACGATGAGCAGTATAAGATATCGAGCATGGTAAATATTGCCAATACATTAACCCACATGACCTGCATAGGCTCCTCGGGCAATTCCTATCCCCAGCAGCTGACGCCGGCGCTCCTGAAAAAGTTTTCTCTGGGTACGGATGTCTTGAACGGACTCATGGAGCATATCCCGAAACAGATCGATATCATCTGCGATGAGATCGGCATCGGCAAGCCCACTGAAGGCCTTTTCGGCCTGGTGAATAGGGCAAGTATGCGCCTGTCCGAGATCTCCATCAGGCTCCAGCAGACGAGTGTTCAATCGAACCTCGCAAGAAAACGCTCCGACATCCTGCTACAGCTTTTAAAAGAGCTGAACAATACCTCGAAGATATCCGATGCACTTGCACGGGCATCGGATACGCTTTTCCAGGCAGGTCTCGTCAAGGGTTTCATCGGGGGCTTCAAGTTTGGAGAGTATAATCTGGTGTTCGAGCACAGTGAAGGTGGCACGCCTCGATTTATCAAGGTGGGAGATGCCGAGGTCAAAACCATGGTGCTCGATGGAGGTTACACCGCAGGCATGAGCCTCCCCTGGGGTGTGTTTGTCCATATGGATATCAGCGATTCTGAGATCGGTGACGACCAGGAGTTCATCTCGTCCCTGGTCGGTTCAATAGCCTCTTCACTGCGACGCATTCATGCCGAAACTGCACTTCAACAGGAAAAGACCCTGCTCAGGCAGGCCTTAAAGGCCACATCACTTGAGAAACAAAAATCCGAGGACCTGGTGCACCTGAACAGGGAACTCATGGATGCATCCACCTTCGGGCTGTGCCTTGTGGATGACAAAAATCAGGTCCGCATAGAGAACGCCATGTCATCAGAACTGCGTGGTCTCATGGGGATAACCGATAATGATATCCTGGCTGCCCTTGACGCATCCGATGGGAATGGTTCTGCACTGCTCAAGGAAGCACTCGTTTCAAGGACACCCAAAGATGTGACCTGGAACACTGATGGCAGGTCTTTCAGGATAACCATGCGGCCTGTTCTGGTGAATAACTGGGCCCTGCTGGCCTTGTGGGACATCACGGGTGAACTTGAAGAACAGAAACGGACGCTTGCCTTTGCCAAGATGTCCGTTGTCGGTTCTCTGGCCGCATCCATGGCACATAACATGAAGAGTCCGCTGGGAGCCATACATGGATTCACCAGTATCATCCGCGATGACTTAAAGCACAAAAAGATCACGGTGCTCAGGAACAATGAAGAAGACCAGGATCTGCCGGATATGTTGAGCAATATCAGCACCGCATCTGAGAATCTCCTTAAGATAGTAAACCAGCTCCTCAACTTTACCCGGAAATGGGAAAGCCCGGAAGGCGAACTGGGGCTCGAAGGTTTCATGGAGGGGATATTCCAGCTCATTGGTGCACAGGCCAATGCTGCCGGGGTGACGCTTGCAAGAGAGATTGAGCCCATACAGATCCGTATGAAGGCTGAGGCCATTGAGCAGGTTATCATCAATATAATGATGAATGCCATCAATGCATCTTCAAGGGGTGCTCAAATACTGGTTAAGGCACATCGTAAGGATAATGGTATAGAGTTTGTTGTGATCGATTATGGTATCGGGATGAACACAGATCAGATAAAGAAGATCTTCGAACCCCTCTATACGGCATGGCCTCTGAAAACAGGGATGGGGTTAGGCCTGTCGCTGGCAAAAGAGATAGTCGAATCCTTAGGGGGTAAGATACAGGTGAGCTCGAAGCTTGCTGAAGGCTCCACTTTCACGGTATGGATTCCGGAAGGTAAGGGGTACTAATGGAACATAAGATATTGATTGTCGAAGACGACCTCGTTTTCAGAAATTATCTCTACCAGGTACTCAAATACGATTATGACGTAACCGCAGCACCAGGGCCGCTGGAGGCCATTGAGGCCATCAAGCAGAACCCCTACAGCCTTATGATTACGGACCTCAGGATGCCCGACATGGATGGGAGGGCATTGGTGGAGAAGGTGCATGGTGAGTTCGATGCATCGATGATGGTAATCGTTATAACAGCTTATGAGGACGACTGGCCCATGGATGTGGCCATGAGCTCGAACATATTCAGATACCTTCGCAAAGGGGCCTTTTTGCCAAGCGAGCTCAAGCAGAACGTGGAAAAGGCCCTTGAGGTGAGGGGATCGATTGTAAGCCTTAATGAATACAAGAGGCGTGCGGACATGCCGGATACCTCCCAGGAAAATTCGGCCGCATTAACCGAGCTGCACAAGCTGATAGAAGAAAGGACCCACACTATCCATGTCCTGGAAAGCAGGCTCTCCAAGCTTACCGAGCATGCAAAGGACATGATCGTATGGCTCGATGGCTCATGCAAGTGTGAATATATCAACGCCGAGGCTGTCAGGATGCTGGGAGGTTCCTTTGCTTCTCCGGTGGGCAAGCTGTTCCCCTGGAAAGACATCATCCATCCGGAAGATCAGTCTCTTGTGGAAAAGATCAATACCCTTGCCAAAGAAAAGGTGTACCGCGATGAGGGTGAGGTGAGGGTATATTCCGGCTCCAGGTCCATGCTCTATCTGTCTTACCGGATCTTCTTGGACTATACCGATGAAGGAAGACTTCTCGGCGTGGGCATTGTGGCAGAGGACATTACCCAGCAGAAGGTGGCCGAGCAGGCGCTTAAAAACGCCAACTGCAAGATCCATGAGTTCAATGAACGGCTTACCGGTGGAGTCTCTCAGAAAATCAAGGCGCTGCGTGAATCGGAGGAGCGCTACAAGAATATTGTTGAGGACTCGAGTGACATTATTTTCTCCCTCGATGGCGATGCAAGGATACTCTACATGAACAGGAAGGGTCTCGAGACATTGGGGATGAGCCTTGAGGCAGTTTCAGGAACCCACTGCAGCTCTTTCATAGGGGACGAAGTATCCGAGAAGAAGCTGCGTGAGATCATCAACATGATGGGCAGCAGCGATTACCACGAACCCTTTGATCTTGCCATCGATACACCCTCAGGACGCAAGATATACCAAGCCGATCTGGTGAAAATCGGAGATAAGAACAAGCCCGAGACCGTGTGCGTGGCGAAAGACATAAGCGAAGATGTAGCAAAGAAAAAGCGGCTCCAGCTTCTTGCCAATATCGAGCATTACAGTGCGGATGCCATTATCGGTCTTGATGGTAATGGCGGGATCATATCCTGGAACCAGGGAGCGCAGATGATATTCGGCTGGATGGAAGGGGAGGCCAGGGGCAGGGATCTCCTCATCATGGTGTCTGAAGACGGTATCAAAGAGGCCGAGCCTATACTCGCTGATGTCAGATTCAAGGGGCTCGTCAAGGATCATGAGACCAGGATGAGGACAAAAAATGGCCAGGTGCTGGACGTGACGATCACCATGACCGCTCTGCGTGATGAGTCCGGAGAGATCACCGGGTACTCGGCCATCATTATGGACCTTACGGAAAAGAAGAGGATGGAAGCAGCGCTCATTCAGACCGAAAGGCTTGCAGCCATGGGCAAGCTTTCAGCAAGCATCGCCCATGAGATCAACAACCCGCTGTATGGCATAAGGAGCTGTCTGAATCATGTCCTGAATGCGGACAAGGGGAACATTGATCATCAGTTTGTCAGGCTTGCCATCAAGGAAACCGACCGGATCGCGGACCTTATCCGTAATATGAAGACCTTCTACCAGCCGAACGATGGCAAGGAGCAGAGTGTGGACATCCATGAGGTGCTGCGCGAGGTCTTCATCCTCAACAGGAAATACCTTGAAGAGAACATGGTGAAACTGATCTTTAATCCGACAGGGTCCCTCCCTATTGAATGCATGCCTGAGCAGATCAAGCAGGTCTTCATCAACATCGTTACCAATGCGGCAGAGGCCATGCCCGATGGCGGTGAGCTGAGTGTGGAGACGCACAAGTCGGAAGAAAACCAGGAGATCGTGGTCAATTTCCGCGATAACGGTGTGGGTATCGCCCGGGATGACCTGCCGCAGATCTTTGACATGTTCTATTCAAAGAAACCCATGGTCAAAGGGGTAGGACTGGGGCTCTCGGTGAGTTATGGTATTGTCAAGCGCCACGGCGGAACAATGAAGGTAACCAGCGAGGAAGGTAAATGCACCACAGTAACCGTTACATTACCCATGAAACCACCTATTGCGCGCCAGATGCAGTTGGACCTGAAATAACATGAGTCCAGCCTTCTTGTCAGGGTATGTAACCATTGTCGGAAGGCCCAATGTCGGTAAATCCACCTTTCTGAACCGGATCATGGAGACCAAGCTCGCCATAACAACAAATAAACCCCAGACAACCCGTGACCGAATCATGGGGATATGGAATGCCCCGGATGCCCAGATAGTATTTCTCGATACACCGGGCATCCACGTCTCGGATAAGGCGTTGAACCGCTATATGCTCGACAAGGCCGTGGCTACCATCTCGGATGCAGACATTGTGCTTGTCATGGCGGACCACCTGGATAACTTGGAGAAGCTCACAGAGGTGGTTAGATTCATTCCGCAAGAAGGCAAGGATGCAATTCTGGTCATCAACAAGGCCGATCTGGCAAGCGAGGCTGCACTTGCCGAAAAGCTCAGCGAATTGGCTCCGGCATACCCGTTTTGCTTTACGTGCTGCATCTCCTCAACCGTTGGGACCGGCATTGAAACACTGTTAACCGAGATAAAGAAACGTCTGCCTGAAGGTCCCCAGTACTTCCCCGACGACATGATCACCGATGCACCCGAGCGTTTTTTCTGCAAGGAGATCATCAGGGAAAAGGCCTTCGAGCTTACGCGCAAGGAAATACCGTATGCAGTGGCGGTTGAGATCGAGGAGTTCCGTGAGGCACAGCCTGTATTCATCCGCGCCGTCATCCATGTGGAGCGGCACTCTCAAAAAGTGATCATAATCGGATCACGCGGGAAGAAGCTCAAGGAGATCGGCACACAGGCCAGGCTGGAAATTGAAAAGCATTTAGGGTGCAGGGTCTTTCTGGAACTCTTTGTGCGGGTCACCAAGGACTGGTCAAAAGACCCCAAAAGCTTGAAAGAGCTGGGATATCGATAATGCCGGTCGTCGCCATCGTAGGCAGGCCCAATGTGGGCAAATCAACGCTGTTCAACCTCCTTATAGGGGAGCGCCGAGCCATTGTCGGTCCGCAGCGCGGCATTACCCGAGACAGGATATACGGCAGATGGGCCATAGGCGAGGGATTAGAGGTAGACCTGGTGGATACTGGCGGGTACGACACCATAGGCGACATGCCGTTTGCCCAGTCCGTGCGCGATCAGACCGTCCTTGCCATTGACGATGCAGACCTGATCCTGTGTCTTTTTGATGCCAAGTTACCACCCACACCCGATGACAAAGAGCTGGTGAACATCCTTCGAAAGGCGAGTGCCCAGGTGATATTCATTGCCAACAAGGTGGATGATCTATCAGCCGGACACGCTGCTACTGCGCTGTGCGAGCTGGGCATTGACGAGCCCATAGAGATCTCTGCGCTCAATAAAAAGAGTATCCTCACCTTGAAGGAAGCCGTAGGCGAGTGCCTGTCCCCGAACAAAATATTGTCTGTTGAAACCCAGACGGATGCGGTGCGTGTGAGCATCCTGGGCAGGCCCAATGTGGGCAAATCGCTCCTTCTCAACAAGATCATAGGAGAGGATAGGACCATCGTATCCCCAGTGGCCGGCACTACCAGGGATTATGTTGATATCGCCATAGAGCACTTAGACAAAAAGTATATTTTTGTAGATACGGCGGGCATCAGAAGAAAGGCCCGCATCGATGATGAAATAGAACGGTTCAGTGTCATGCGGTCGCTGCAGAACATAAACCTCTCACACATATGCTTGATGGTCGTGGACCCGCAGGAGGGACTCACTGACCAGGACAAGCGCTTGTGCGGCCTCATCATGGAGCACGGCAGGGCCTTTGTGCTGGTGGTGAACAAGTGCGATCTCATGAGTGATGTGGAGTTGAAGAATGCGAGAGAGAATATCAGGCATTCACTCAGGTTCATGCCCGATGCCCACCTGGCCTTCACCTCGGCGCTGACCGGCAAGAATGTGGAAAGCCTTTATCCCCTCATCGATGAACTGTTCATAAAGACCACGACCCGTGTCTCCACCGGCATACTCAACCGCCTCATGGCCGACATAGCGGATTCCCACACCCCGCCCATGATCAGAAACAGGCCGCTGAAACTTTATTACATCACCCAGACGAGCATCGTGCCACCGCGCTTTCAGGTCGTGGTGAACTATCCGAAAGACGTCCCCGCAACCTATGCGCGCTTCCTCACCCACTCGGTGAAGAAGGCATGCGGCATGGAGGGGATTCCTATCATACTTAACTTCATGGGGAAGAAATAGAGTAGCATATTTGGTTTTGTTTTTTAAAACAGGTCCGTTCAGAACCCTCATTGTGCAGCCTTGAAGTGCCGATTAAATTTCAGCGTTCCACAAAGGCTGCACAATGAGGGTTCTGAACGGATCAGGTTTTTATGAGAATCTAAAACGCAATACCCGGGTTGATGGATGAATGGATAAAAGAGTCTCCAGAGATACAATCTTCAAGATGCCCGTTTTTGCTGAATATGATAAACTTCCTTGACTTATCTGAGGAGATGAGTTTCTATAAATAGAAACAATGGTGATAAACGAATAATATGGAGGATTGTGCATGAAAGTTTATCTTCGAGAAGATGAAATCCCAAGACAATGGTATAACCTGGCAGCCGACTTGCCTACACCCATGCTGCCTCCGCTCGGTCCCGACGGTAATCCTGTTACGCCGGAGTCCCTTGCACCAGTTTTCCCCATGAATCTTATTGAGCAGGAAGTGAGCCAGAAGCGGTGGATCGACATCCCGGAAGGGATACTCGAACTCCTGTACCAGTGGAGACCCTCGCCACTCCACCGGGCAGTCTACCTTGAGAAGGCCCTCAAGACACCGGCCAAGATTTATTTCAAAAACGAAGGTGTTTCTCCTGCCGGCAGTCACAAACCCAATACCGCCATTCCCCAGGCCTGGTATAACAAGCAGTTCGGAATAGAAAAGATCTGCACCGAGACCGGCGCCGGACAGTGGGGGAGTGCCTTATCCTATGCCTGCGCCCTCATCGGGCTTGAGTGCAAGGTGTTTATGGTCCGGATCAGTTTCGAGCAGAAACCTTTCCGGAAGCTCATGATGAATTTGTGGGGTGCCGAATGCATAGCGAGCCCGTCCACGCTGACACACGCAGGCCGTGATATCCTGGCAAAGGACCCGGATACACCGGGCAGCCTCGGCATAGCCATCAGCGAGGCCATTGAGACGGCAGTCAGCGACCCGACCGGGAAGACGAGATATTCACTTGGGAGCGTACTGAACCATGTTATGCTTCATCAGACCATTATTGGGCTCGAGGCAAAGAAACAGCTTGAAAAGATCAATGAGAAGAAGGTGGATGTGGTCATCGGATGTGCTGGCGGAGGGAGCAATTTTGCCGGCATCGCGTTCCCCTATGTACTGGACAAGATTAACGGCGCCCAGATCGATATCATCCCTGTGGAACCGTCGTCCTGTCCTACATTGACCCGGGCGCCTTTTGCCTATGACCACGGTGATGTTGCCAAGATGACCCCGTTGCTTCCCATGCATTCCCTGGGACATGAATTCGTCTCGCCCCCGATCCATGCCGGAGGGTTGCGTTATCACGGGATGGCTCCTCTGGTAAGCGCTGCCGCTGTTGAAGGTCTTATAACACCCCGCGCTGTGGATCAGCTCAAGTGTTACGAGAGTGCAATGTTGTGGGCCAGGACTGAAGGCTTTATCCCGGCGCCTGAGACCTCGCACGCCATCGCGGCAGTGATAGATGAGGCGATCAAGGCCAGAGAAGAGGGCAAGGAGAAGGTTATCCTCTTTAACTGGAGCGGGCATGGACTCATGGACCTCAAGGGCTATGAGAGCTTCATGGAGGGCAAGCTTATGGACTTCCCGCTCCCTGAAGAAGACCTCCAGAGGTCCATCAAGTCTTTGAACGGCCTCCCAATACCAAAGATTTCTAAGACTGGGAGATGGTAGGAATCTAGAAATATTTATGCGTTGACTTCACTGCCAGATGCCCGATGATCGGGCATCTGGTTACTTTTCATCCGGGAATCTGCGTTTAAGATCCGTAAAAGACTAATCCGTTAAAAAGCTTCATCTTGCAGCCTGCAAGGTCCGAGAAAATTAGCACTCCTCGAAGACTGCAAGATGAAGCTTTTTAACGGACCTATTTTTTACAAACAATTCCATGACACTATTAGTAGTTTGCTTAAGGCGTGCATAGAGGATTCATGGGTGCATTCAAATGCAATATCCGGGTTTGATAACGCCTCAGTACAGCTCGTACTTCACGAGCCTTCCATCGAGCTGTCCGTTTTTTAGAGGCTTTTTCCATGCAGTTCTGAGCCCAACTTTCTTTATGAGCTCCCGGTTGCCGAAATACACATATGCGGTTGAACCGGTGCAGCGCTGCTTGAGGAAATCTCCGAACTCCGTCATGAACGCCCCCATGTCCTGGCTGTTTTTCATCCTCAGCCC
>CAYMDG010000042.1:0-3711 GCA_964388905.1 uncultured Bacteriovoracaceae bacterium | reverse complement strand
GGCATGAAGCGAAATCCGAATGACTCCCGGAAATATCCCGAAGGTATTGTGCAGTAATGCATAAGCGCCTCGAGCAGGAGTGTGCCGGAGCCGCACATGGGGTCGTACAGCGGTGTGAGGCCGTTCCAACCGCTCAGGCGGATGATGGCGGCCGCAAGGGTTTCCTGCATGGGGGCATCAACAGCCTCTTCCCGGTATCCCCTGCGGTGCAGCGAACCGCCCGATGTATCCAGGTAGATGGTGGCCTTGTTCTTGGAGATGTGGAGGTTGAAGCAGATATCCGCATTGATCCTTTCCACATTGGGCCTGTCGTCATACTTGTCCCTGAAGCTGTCCACTATGGCATCTTTCAGGATCAGCGCTGCATACTGGGAGTGGTTGATTATGCTGTTGGATACGTTTGCGGAGATCACAAAGGTGTCCTCCAGCGAGAATATCTCGGTCCAGGGTATGGTCCGGGCGGTTTTATAGAGGTAATCGGTGCTGTGGCAGTCAAAGGTCAGCAGGGGAGCAAGAACCCTGCTTATGATCCTGGCAGTGTAATTGATGCGGTAGAGGGCCTCATTGTCCGCGGAAAAATACAGCCCGCGGAACGTTGGCTTTACGTCCTGTGCACCGAGACCGGTCAGTTCTTCAACACCCAGTTCATCCATCCCGTCAGCGATCTGGGCGAAAAACCGGTTGCTCATCTGATAGTTGTATATCACTTCTGTCAGGTTCCTTTCTTCATGGCTTAGTATTAGATCATATATCCAATAGATGGTGATACTGTTTTGTGCTTTTCGTTATCAGGTATTTTCTCCATCAGCTGATGGTCATGATGAATCCGGATTTTGCGTTAAGAGGCGTAAAAACTTGATCCGTTAAAAACCGTCATCTTGCAGCCTTGAAGGACCGGGAAAATTAGCACTCCTCAAAGGCTGCAAGATGGCGGTTTTTAACGGACCTGTTTTTTAAAAAATTCCCTTGTCACCATATGTTTTATGCTTAATGCGCCGAAGCGCTTACCGTAATTATTGATACTTTCAATTGCAAAACATGGGACGAAGCAGTCATTGACAAAAGCCACGGCATTGACTACGACACCAACAATGGAAGACATACGTAATTTCAGCATTATTGCCCACATCGATCATGGGAAATCCACCCTTGCCGACCGTCTGATCCTCAGGACCGGTGTCTGTGACATACGGACCTATAAGGACCAGATGCTAGACAATATGGACATCGAGAGGGAGCGGGGAATTACGATCAAGAGTCAGGCCATCTCGCTTCCCTATACGGCTAAGAATGGAAAGACCTATTACCTGAATCTCATCGATACACCGGGCCATGTGGATTTTTCCTATGAGGTGTCCCGTTCGCTGGCATCCTGTGAAGGGGTGCTGCTGCTCATAGATGCAGCGCAGGGTGTTCAGGCCCAGACCATAGCCAATCTCTACCTCGCACTGGAACACAATCTGGAGATCATCCCTGTCATAAACAAGATTGACCTCCCTTCAGCGGATGTGGAACGGGTCATCGAGCAGATCGATGCCGAGTTGGGGCTCGACCCGTACACGCACCTGGAGTGCTCTGCCAAGGAAGGCATAGGAATCGACGAAATACTTGAGGCTATCATCACCCGAATCCCACCGCCAAAGGGCGACCCCGAAGCCCCCCTGGCAGCATTGATCTTTGATGCACACTATGACTCTTTCCGTGGAACCATCATCAGCTGCCGCGTCTTCGAAGGGACAGTGAAGGCAGGGGATATGATCAGGTTCATGTTCAATGACTCGGTCTACCGCGTGGAAGAGGTGGGGCACTTTCTCCTTTCCCGTGAGAAGCTCGGTCAGCTCTCGGCAGGGGAGGTGGGCTACATCATCGCGGGCGTGAAGACAGTCTCGAGCGTGAGCATCGGCGACACGATCACCCTGCAGGACCGGCCCTGCGACAAGCCTCTGCCTGGATTCAAAGAGGTGAAGCCCGTTGTCTTCGCCTCCATATACCCCATAGCCTCGGATGATTACGAGGACCTGGCCGTGTCTGTGGAAAAGTACAAGCTCAACGATGCAGCCTTCATCTATGAGAAGGATTCCTCGGTCGCCCTGGGGCAGGGCTTCAGGTGCGGCTTTCTGGGCCTGTTGCACCTGGACATTGTTCAGGAGCGCTTGGAGCGCGAATATGATCTGTCCATCATCCTGTCAGTGCCGAGTGTCCGCTACCGGTTCACCCTCAAGGATGGGACGATGCTCTACGTGGACAATCCCACGCATTACCCCAATCCCATGACCATTGAGAGCTCTGAAGAACCTTACATACGGGCAACCATGATGCTGCCCGACCGCTACCTGGGCGTTGTCATGACCCTGTGCATCGAAAAGCGAGGTGTCAACTCCAACCTGCACTACACAAGCCCGGGCAGGGCTGAGCTCACCTATGAGATGCCCCTTGCCGAGGTGATTTATGACTTTTACGACCGCTTCAAATCCGTGACGCAGGGCTACGGCTCGTTCGATTATGACCTCATCGATTACCGGCAGAGCAACCTCGTGCTTCTGGATATCCTGGTCAACGGCGAAAAGGTGGATGCCCTCTCTCAGATCGTCCACCGTGACCGCGCCCGCGCCCGTGGTGTCCTGGCATGCGACCGCCTGCGGGATGAGATACCCCGGCAGATGTTCAAGATTGCCATACAGGGTGCCATTGGTGGAGAGATCATATCCCGGTCCACCATCTCGGCCTTCCGAAAGGACGTCACGGCAAAGTGCTACGGCGGCGATATATCAAGAAAGCGCAAATTGCTTGAAAAGCAGAAAGAGGGCAAGAAGCGGATGAAGATGATCGGCTCTGTCAGCATCCCCCAGAGCGCCTTCATGGCGGTGTTGAAGTCCGACACGGATTGATGATTAAGGAGATGCCTCCCGTACCCGGATTGTATGTCCACATCCCATTCTGCAAGATCAAGTGCGGGTATTGCGACTTTTTTTCCATCACGGACACCGGGCTTATGGAGAGCTTCCTCAATGCCCTGTCCAAAGAGATAGACACATACGGCGAAGAATTCGCAGAATTCGACACCATCTATTTCGGCGGCGGCACCCCGTCGCTGCTTTCACTTTATCAGATTGAGGTACTCCTGGAAAAGATCCACCTTGCCTATCATGTCCTGCCCCATACGGAAATAACCATTGAGATCAATCCCGCTGATTGGGGATGTAAAGATCTGGAAATGCTCCGCGGCCTGGGCATCAACCGCATCAGCATAGGCGTCCAGTCTTTTGACGACAAGGAGCTGATCTTCCTGGGCCGCAGGCACAACAGGGCCCAGGCCATACGCACCCTCGAAGACGCCATCAATGCAGGATTCGGCAATGTCAGCATAGACCTGATGTACTCTCTGCCTGGCCAGACCCTTGATCAATGGCAGGTATCCCTCAAGGAGGCCCTGAGTTTTGAGCCTGCGCATCTTTCCTGCTACGAACTCGAGCTCAAACCCCACACCCCGCTGGGCATCAGGTACGACAAGGGTGAGTTCCCTTTTCGCACGGAAGACTCACAATATCATTTCTTCATGAAGACATCAGAATTCCTGGAGGAATCCGGATACATCCATTACGAGGTCTCCAACTTTGCCTTCGGCATGGAAAAGGCATCCAGGCATAACCGGAAATACTGGGATCATACGCCTTATCTCGGGCTCGGCCCTTGTGCCCATTCCTTCAATAA
>CAYMDG010000041.1:13571-15983 GCA_964388905.1 uncultured Bacteriovoracaceae bacterium | reverse complement strand
ATGTTGAAGAAATGGAATAGGTAAATGGAAGAGATAATCCTTTGGCTTGTAAAGGTAATCGGGGACATGGGATATGTGGGGATTCTCCTGCTCATGGCCATGGAAAGCTCCCTGTTCCCGGTGCCGAGTGAGTTAGTCGTCCCTCCTGCAGGGTATCTTGCTTCACAGGGACAGATGAATATCTGGCTGGTCATCTTCTTTTCTACACTCGGCAGCCTTATCGGCGCCCTGTTCAATTATGCCATTGCCTATTATCTCGGCAGGCCATGGATACTCAGGTATGGCAAATATTTCCTGATCCCTGCCGAGAAATTTGCCAAGGTGGAATCATTCTTCCTTAAGCATGGCGAGATAAGCACCTTCACCGGCAGGCTCATTATTGTCGTACGACATCTCATATCATTGCCTGCCGGCCTTTCAAGAATGGACCTTAAACGTTTTATCATTTTCACCCTTGCAGGTTCCTTTATCTGGGTGTCCATACTTGCCTATATTGGCTATATCGTGGGTAACAATATGGACCTGGTGAAATCATATTATAAGCAGGCTGTCATGGGTCTTGTTGTAATAATGGCGATTGTATTGGCAGTGTACGTAGTCTGGCATAAGAACAGGGTTAGAATAAAAGCGGAAGATTAATATACAAGGAGCAAAAAATGACCAAAAGAATTTTACTCTTCATCATGACGAATGTCCTGGTAATGGTAACGGTCTCTCTGATTATCAACATGCTGGGCTTGGGTCATTACCTGACACCCTATGGAATAAACTGGGTGGCCCTTGCTGCCTTCTGCGGCATCTGGGGCATGACTGGGGCCTTTATATCATTGGCATTGTCTCGGTTTATTGCAAAAAAGGCCATGGGCGTTCAGATAATCGATTCAAACCCCAACCATCCGCTCGTGATGATGGTTGATCTTTTACGCCAGAGGGCAGGACTCCCCATGCCTGAGGTCGGGATCTATGACTCGCCCGAAATGAATGCATTCGCCACCGGACCAACGAAAAAGAGAAGCCTCATAGCCGTTTCATCAGGCCTGCTCAACAAAATGAGCAAAAACGAGATTGAAGGCGTGCTGGCCCATGAGATAAGCCACATTGCCAATGGAGACATGATCACCATGACGTTGATTGCCGGCGTGGTCAATTCCTTTGCCATGTTCCTGTCAAGGGTCATCAGTTACTTCGTCAGTCTGAGCGTCAAGGAGGATATGGCATACATCGTGAGGTTCGCCCTGACAATTGCACTGGATATTCTCTTCAGCATCCTTGGGTCCATTGTCGTTGCCTTCTTTTCCAGATCAAGGGAATTCAAGGCGGATATGGGTGCTGCCACGATTGCAGGCAAGGATAAGATGATTGCAGCGCTTGAAAACCTTCAGAGGAACTTTGAGCCTATCGACAGGAGGGCCGCTTCTTTGGATACTCTCAAGATTTCAGGCAAAAGCGGGTTTCTTGCATTGTTTTCAACACATCCGGCCCTTGAAAAGCGAATCGAGGTGTTAAAAAATTCACATTGATACCATAGTGATAATTACGATCTTCAGATTGGATACTCCCTGTCAGATCGGATCGGAGTAATTTCAGGGATCAACTTTAGAGATAATCAGACAAATGCTGGCCGAGATATCCCTTGATATAGCGCTCCACCCGCTCTTTCGGTTTGTAGATGCCGAAATGGCCCTCACAGAGTATGTCGGCCTCGAGCTCAAGGAGTTTGTTCATGGATTCCCTCCATTGGCTGATGTCAGACTTGAATTCCCGTGTGAAGGGACCGTGGATATCCTGCCCGAATAGTATTCTGCTTCCCTGTCTATCCATGTAAACCGATATGGACCCCGGTGTATGCCCCGGGGTGTGAATGCCGTGGAGAACATCTGCTCCGCAGGCAATGATCTCCTGATCCCCCTTTAACCGCCTATCCACCGTGGTCTTTGGCAGCCTGGTGTTGTACCAGCGAGCAGCCGTGAGCGTAGGGTCGCCTGACTCAATGGCATCCGCATCAAGTTCATGGGCAACAACAGTACAGTTGTATCTTTCCTTGAAATATGACACGGAACCAATATGGTCCACATGACAGTGGGTCAAAACCAGGGTGGTAATCCTTTGGGGGTCAAGGCCCGCATCTACGATATTCTCAATTATTGCGTCGGGGTTCTTGCCTGCACCGCAGTCTATCATCACAAGGTCCTGCCCGCAGGTAATGACAAACACTGAAGCATCATACGGATCGGAGAGTTCTGAACCGCCTACCTGATAAATGCCCTCGACAATGGCCTCATATTCACCCATATCTTACCTCCATAATAAGGGGTAACATAGAGATTACTACCTTGATTTTAACCTGCGGTCGAGAAGGACTTTAAGGGTGAAGATGGCTCCCGGATCGGCCTGACGCACCACATCGATCTC
>CAYMDG010000041.1:7411-13471 GCA_964388905.1 uncultured Bacteriovoracaceae bacterium | reverse complement strand
ATGGAAGAATAGATGCCTGACAGCGCCTGTTCCCACTTTCTAGTCTTTTCACCCTTTTCACGTTCCAATCTCCTGATATAGGCCCCGATGATGGTAAGAGGATTTCGCAGTTCATGGGACAGCCCGTTGATCATCTGGCTCAGGTCATTGGCCTGGATGGTAAGCCTTCGCTGCATGGCCCTGATATCAGTTATATCCCTGCCGATGATGGAGAGGGAATAGATGCGGCCTTCTTCTTCCAGGGGCGTGCTCAAGAGCGAAAAGATGCCGATCCTCCCGCCCAGGAGGGACATTCTCACCTCTGCTCGAATAGGCACCCCTTTGTTAAAACCCTTGTCAAGCATGGCATCAAGGTTTGAGCGATCCTCCTCAACAACGAATTCAACAAATGATCTGCCAAGGATAGAAGTTTCCTTTTCTTCCAGGTAATTCTTGAACGTATCATTGCAGAACATGATCTTGCCGGAAGGGCCAAGGATAAAGATGAGATCATTGGCGTTCTTGATGATTGCTTTGTGCCGTCTGCTGTCACGCAGTATCACCCGCTGCTTTTCCTTTATGGTAAGATCTTTTTCGCCCAATGACCTGATGAGCATATCTCCAACCTCGAAAGATTCCCTCATCTCGTTGTACAGCATGGCCATGGCATTAATAACCGCCCCATCCTTCGGGATAACCCCCATGACTGAAGAAGGCCTCCTTTTCGGGGCTGTGCCTTCATGCACCAGGTAGATGCGCCGGGAGCCTGTGTCTCTCCCCTTCAATTCCTTTGGGTTATCGATAAAAAGAAGACAACTGTCCTCGGTCTCTTCGAGGGAATGAACATGCTTGAGAACGACCCCCTTTGGTGGAAATATTGTGCCCATCCAGTATACATCCATAGGCACCCATTCGGGAAAATGACCTGGTTTCTTTACTAATTATAGGGGAATATTGCTTATACAAATAGAATCGGGTACAAAAACTCCATGGCATCAAAAAAACCCCATGTAGGCATTGCGCTCGATAGCGGCGGGGCTATGGGCGGTGCCCATATCGGGGTGCTGGAAGTGCTTGCAGAGAACTCAATCCCGCTTGATATTATCGTCGGCTCCAGTGCAGGGGCGGCAGTTGGCGCCTTTTTCGCTGCGGGAAAGCTTCAGGATTTTAAAAAACTCATAACAGACCTCTCCTTCATTCACTCCTTGAGTTACTACGTTGATCCGGTTTTTCCTACATCCGGCCTGCTCGCAGGCATCCGGGCACATAACTTCATCCGGTCCCTGGTGGGAGATGTGCTTATCGAGGACCTCTCAATCACCTTTATCGCAGTGGCTACAGACCTGCTTACCGGAGAGACGATTGCCATAGATAAGGGCCCTTTGGCGGATGCGGTAATGGCCAGCATGGCCATACCCGGGATATTCAGACCCGTTGTCCACATGGGCCGTCTGCTCGCCGATGGCGGCGTCTCAGACCCATTACCCCTGGATATCCTTATGGCTCACAACCCGGATGTAACAATTGCCTGCAATCTCCATCCGCGTATGCCCAGGCGATTCTCATCGAGCAAGAGGCTGGATATCATAACGGCTGAGCAAAAGGCATCAGCCGGGGAAGAAGACCTTGCATCAGGTATAATCGAACGGGTCGCCGGACTTATGAGTTCCCAGGCAATATTTGAAAGTTTAAAACCTATGGCTGCCTCCATACTCAAAAAAATGAGCGTATCTCGATCCAAAAAGGTCCCTGAAATAGATCTTGGCCAGACGATCAAAGACCATCTCATTGCAAGCAGGCAGAAGCTCTATGAAATTATTTCAAGGCCGTTTTCGGCAATGGGAGCTCAGCAGAGGCTTAACATAATCGAAATACTATTGAGCGCCACCAATATTCAGCAATACCAGAAGAACCGGCTTATGCTCAGGTATGAACCCCCTGACATCCTTATCGAACCGGATGTAGTAGACATTGGCGCCTTGGAGTTCACCAAGGGGGAATCGACTATAGGGGAAGGGAGAATTAAGGCTGAACATGCAATACCTGAACTCCTGAAGATGATCGATGCTAAAAGAAAACCTACTTCACGATAAGCAAGTTGGCTTGTTTGAGTCTTTGGGCCAGGGCGGTTATGATCTTGTTGGCCACTTCAGGGTTATCATTGATGATACGTTCCAGCCCACCTTCCTGGACAGGGATGACTTCGACTACGCTCTTGCCGATTGATCTGATGGTGGCACTTCTGGGCTCATTAAGGATGAAGCTCATCTCCCCGAAATATTCACCGGGCTTGGTAATCACACCAATACGAACATCCTTCTTGAGCACCTCGAGCCCGCTTTCAGTCTGTAACAACTTGTAGATCTCGGTACCATCCGTACCCTCTTCGATTATTATCTGGCCGTCATCGTATTCCTTCAGATCAAGATTTATGGTCTCGCTATAAGGAATATTCGCCTCTGCAATGGAGGTGGTCTGTTCAAGCTGCAGGAAAGCCGACCGCATAACCATGGTGGCCAGCGCCGGTTTGGAGTAAGCGATCTCATCAATAAGCTCGGCTTCGTATGTGGCAATCCGGGATGTCTTGGTGGCCTTGGCTGTAGTGGTGTATGGGATGCCCCTGTAAAAATTTTCCAGACCGAAAACGTCTCTGTCCGTCAAGATGCGGATAGGTTTATCGAGCTGGTAGATCTGAACCTCTCCTTGAAGGATCGCATAGAAATACCGGCAAGGATCGCCTTCACGCACCACGCTCTCACCCGGCCTGTATTCCCGGACCTCAACAGATTCAATGGGACTTGAATCCAGCATATGAGCCCTTTCGGTATGAATGTGGGCAAACTTAACAAATTACATAAACTACAATGACCAGAACCGCGAATGCATCTTTATAATCTCATCGATCTCCGGGGTAGATCTCTCCTCAATCTTTGGTGCAGTTTCACCCTTCATGACATGGATCACGGCCTTGACGGAGTCGCGCAATGCGTCTAAATTATAACCGCCCTCCAATGAATAGACAACAGGTGCATTGATCTTTGCAGCCGCATCACGGATCAACCCTGCAAGTCCCCCGAACCCTGCCGAACTGATCTCCATACCGCCTATGGGGTCCATAGCATGGGCGTCAAACCCCGCGGATACAAGGATAAGCCCGGGATTGAAAGCCTGGATCACCGGCACCATTACACACCTGTACAGAGCAATCATCTCAGAGTCTGTGGTACCGCCCCTTAATGGACAATTTATGGTATAACCCTGTGCGCCTTTGGCCCCTGCCTCATTGATCCTGCCTGTACCGGGATAGAAGGGATACTGATGAGAGGAAAAATACAGGACATCTTTGCTCTGATAGAAACTGTCCTGTGTACCGTTGCCATGGTGTACGTCGAAGTCGATTATCATAACCCTTTGAATCCCGAATGCCTGCATAGCCTTCCTTGCTGCAATAGCCACGTTGTTGAAGAGGCAGAAACCCATGGACTCAGAAGGTGTTGCATGGTGACCCGGCGGGCGGATGCTGGCAAAACCGGAATCGATCTCGCCTTTAAGCGCCAAATCAACGAGCTTTATGAGCGATCCTACTGCACGGATCGCAACCTCGTATGAATCTTCGGAGCATACCGTGTCAGGATCAAGATCAACGTACTTATTTGCAATACAGGAGCGCTTTACTCGATCGATATGGAAGCGCTCGTGGTTGAGCAGAATATCTTCAACATTGGCAGGAACAGGATCGATAATTTTAATATCCGGGTCTTCTCGGGAAAAAAGAGTATGGATATAATGTACCCTCATGGGGGCCTCAGGGTGATAGCCCCCTGTGTCATGGTTCATGAAAAACGGGTCTGATACAACTCCTATCATAGAGTTCTTAGATGAAGATATCGAGTGAATGAGATGAGGGTTCAAATACGGCAGGATATGACGATGTCAGCTGTGTATATACCTGTTTATCTTCAATACGGCCATAGGCCAACTCGTGAATAACAGATGCATTTGAAACCATGGGGTCTATGCCCAATGTGGTGATCTCGGCCTGCCTTGTTACGATCACCCGGGAGGTAATCTTGGGAGTTCTTTCTTCGCTCGGAACTGTGAGATCGATTGTCCTGGCGGATTTGGACCTTGCAGTATCCCCTCCATCTACCTTGACATACTTGAACTTAACGAAGGGGAGTTCAACCGCAATCCCTTTCACACTGGGATATCGCGAGAAGTCATTCTCATACGGCATCATCCTTTCATATAAGCTCCATGAAACGGTTTTGCAAGGGTAAATCTAACATTGAGAATTCCTATTGGACACAGATGCGTTGTAGGTGTTACGATTATGTATATCCCACACTGAAGGAGGAATTGATATGAGGAGATTTCTTAAGCAGATTTTATGCCTTTGTGTATTTTTCTTGCTACCCCTGGCCCTGCTAGCAGAGGATTTCATGACACAGGGAAATGCCCTGTACGACAAGGGCAAGGCGACCAGTTATGAAAGCTACAAAGCATCGGGAGATATGTTCGTAAAGGCCCTTGATGCAACTCCGAACAATTATGAAGCAGCCTGGAAGGCCGCACGCTCATACCGAGAATTTGCTGACAAATCAAAAAAGAAGAACATACCTAATTGGAAGACCACTTGTAAGGAATATGGGAAACTTGGCATGAAATATGGGGAAAAGGCCATAGCCCTGAATCCGAATGGTGTAGAAGGAAATTTCTGGTATGGGTGCTCGGTAGGCAATTACTCAGACGGAGTCAGCATCCTCACAGCCCTGAAGGAGGGACTCAAGGACAAGACACAGAGCAGCTTCGAAAAGTCATACAAGATCAACAAGATGTATGAGGATGGCGGACCAATCAAGGCCCTGGGCCGTTTCTGGTTCGTCCTGCCCTGGCCTCTCCAGGACAAGGATTTATCCCTGAAATATCTAAAGGAATTCAGTAAGTTATTTCCTAATGATGCTGAGGGCCAGGTATTCCTGGCCGAGACCCTCATGAAAACGGGCGGCAAGGATGAGGCAAAGGCCCTCCTCCAGAAGGCAGAATCCGCCAGCGACAAGTACTGGGCAGACTGGGCAAAGCGGCTCCTTGCTGAAATGTAACCTTTCCTACTATACGAAAAATGGCGCTCTCACTTTCCGTTAGAGCGCCATTTCTTTATTTGTCTGTATGGTTGATCAATAAAAATCAATAATCAGTATCAAAGGCTGACCTGCTCAGGGCGAGCATGCATGCCTGATCGAGTTTCCTCATGGTGCTGATAAGCTTTTTCACCTCACGGTTGTCCTGATCTATAAACTCGACACCCATACCTTTTTCAGGCTCACAACGGACAACCTTGCCTTCAACATCAATAACCCTCCCCACATCAACGGCATCCAGGGTCATATGGATGGATTCCCCACGATCCAGGGGATGGGGGGTTTCAATGAAGACCCCTCCGATGCTGATATTTCTTACCGTGCCCTTCAGGACCTTCCCGTTATTGTCCTGATACCTGGCCTCGATCTTCAATGGCTTTCTGGTATAACGTCTTTTATCTTTCAGTTTCATGCATTCACCTTGACATGAAATAAATTCATTACCGTGCTCTTCGTCATAACCATTCCCATTCTTTAGAGGCATTTTTCATAAACATGCACTCGCAAAAAACGTGCAACCCTTTTGATATAATCCTATGACCTCTGATTGTCGAAATCATTTAAGGACCTGGGTGTCTTGATGATCATAGGGAGGATTACAACAGCAAAGTATCTTCAAGGGTCGCGTGCCGATGTTCTCAATGCAATGCGGCATGCCCGGCATGATGAGAACACTATCACCCGGCTTAACCTCAAACCTCTCAACACCGAGGGCCATCATGCCCTTTCCTTGTATTATGTGATAAATTTCCTGACTTTTCATATGGATATGCAATAAGGTTGTACTTCCCGTCCTGACAGTTGCCTCTGCAAGACTCATCATTGCCCCTTCAAGGCATGAGGGATGGATGAGCTCACGAATTCGAGAACCGTCTTTCGTGATGAAGGGTTTGATATTGTTTATAGATGTCTTCATATATAAAACAATACAGACTTCCCT
>CAYMDG010000041.1:2893-7311 GCA_964388905.1 uncultured Bacteriovoracaceae bacterium | reverse complement strand
ATGGGAATTGTTGAAGCTGCAAAAATTCTCATGGAAAACCATATCAACGGTGCCCCTGTTCTGGACAAGGAGGGTAAGCTTGTGGGTATCCTGTGTCGCGATGACCTCATATCTCAGCAGAAAAAATTGCCCCTGCCCTCTTATTTTGTGGTACTCGACGGTATTATCCCACTTATCTCTCCAAGGCACATTGAAAAGGAGATGGACAAGATCGCAGCCACAAACGTGGAACATGCCATGACGACAAAGCCCATCACCGTTACACCTGAAACCGATATCGAGGTAGTTGCAAGCCTTATGGTCGACAAAAAGATCCACACACTCCCGGTCATAGATTCAAACGGCTCCCTGGTGGGAATAGTGGGAAAAGAAGATGTCCTGAAAACACTGATACGTTAAAATAATAATCACTGTTCTCTTGTCACTTCACATTGCCTTTCCCTTTTAATCCCGGTACAATAGAGTCCATGAGCGCCTTGTTCATTGGTGACAATCCCAGTCTTGAAGCAGTCTTCGAAGACAAGGGATCTGACATGTGCGTTGTTATCACCCACCCGCACTCACTCATGGGCGGCAACATGCACAACAATGTAGTCATGGCCGCCTGGAGGGCATCACTGGAAAAAGGCCTGTCAGCAGTGCGCTTCAACTTCCGGGGCGTGGGCAGAAGCAGCGGTTCTTTCGACAATGGCAACGGCGAGATGAACGACCTGGCATCTGTCATCAGTTATGTTCATAAGCCTGTTATCATTATCGGGTATTCCTTTGGCGCATGGGTTGCCGCCAACTATGTGAACCAACTCGATACACCTCTACCCTGCATCTTCATCTCGCCGCCTACCGGCATGTTCACATTTCCTGACATGAAACAGGACAGAATCTGGTCAATCACCGGCCAGGCGGACCAGTTCTGCAGTATACCAACCCTGAAAGGCCTGCTGGAAAAGGATCGCATTGAGATAGTTCGTCAGGTGGACCATTTCTGGTTTGGGGAAGAAGATAAGCTTGCACCTTATCTCAATGAGAAACTGAATCTCATCACCCAAAGTGGTATATAACCATCTTCTTTTTTCATTTGCAGCATTGTGGAGGCCAAGGGATGAATGTAGCGGACATCATTGTACATAACGGGACAGACCCTGCTGTTAAGGATCGCATCTTCATCCAGTTCAAGGATGATTCAGAGGTGCTCCAGGCCGTGACCTATTCCGATTTCTATAAGCGCTCCCTTGCCTACGGCAACATGCTTTCCGACATGAAGCAGTCCTTACGGATCATCAACCATGAACGTTTTCATGTGGGCGTGTTCATGCAGAACATCCCTGAATTCTTCTTCCTCCTCGGGGGGTGTGCCTTTACCAACTCCACCTTAGTGGGCGTGAACAACGCCCAGGTGAGAGAAAAGCTCTCATTCGACATCAATAACATCGATATGCACGTTCTCTTTGTAGACCATGCCAGGCAGCCCGGAACAGAAGGCACCTTCCTGGACACGGTACTCAAAGCCAGAGGATATTTCGGCTTCACAAGCTTGACCGAGGACTTCATCTTTGTGACTGAAAACCCCCAAGGAAACATACCCGGTTCCATCAAAACAATCTCACAGAGATTGCATGAATCCGCACATTCGCTTGCAGCATTCACCCCTGTCAGCCTTGATCCTTCCCGGGCAGCAGTGATCATATTCACGTCAGGTACCACGGGTTCACCCAAGGGCATAGAGGTAACCTGGCAGAAGCTCTATGATACGGGGGTTACCGGGACCACGATCCTGAGCTATACAAAGGACGACGTCGGTTATGTGTGCATGCCCGTCAACCACTCCAACTCGCTCTACCTCAACATCATGCCTGCCTTGCTGAACGGCTCAAAGATTAAGCTCCGCAGGCGATTTTCCGTGCGCAACTTTGTCAAGGACATCGAAGCTTCCGGCGCTACGGTATGGAACTGTGTAGGAGACCCGGTGCAGTACGTCATCAATCACGTGCACAGCACCATAGGGAGCCATGCTGACTTTTCCAGACTCCCTTTGCGTACGGTCATCAGCACCGGCACCAATGCCTTCAATCGTGCCATCTTCACCAAGATGTTCGGCCTGGACATTTTCACCGAGGTGTACGGATCCACCGAGGCAGGGGCCATCACAGCCGTTGATGCAGCTACGCCGGAATACAGTGTGGGCAAGCTCCTCAAGGATATCCGCATCATCAACGAGCGCTCAGGCATGGAATGCGACCCGGCACGGGTGGATGACAGCGGTAAAATCATGAACCTTGACGCCTCTGCAGGCGAGATCGTGGTGAGCCAGCGTTCTTTAGGGGCATCTGCATTCTCCGGTTACTACCGTCTGGCAGAAGAGAGCGCCAGGAAGATCATATCCATAGGTGGCGATGAATTTTACCGCATGGGCGATCTTGGGGCCATTGTGGAGCGAGATGGGGTGAAGTATCTTGTATTTCTCGGCCGCACCGGGGACTGGATCCGATTTAAGGGCGAAAACTGGACGCCTGTTGATGCAGAGAAGGTCATAAGCAAGTACGAGGGCATCATCAATGCAGGCATTATCGGTGTGCCTCAATCCAAGGGACGCGAGGACGACCCCATGTACATCATCGAGGTTCAAGATCCTTGCACCTTCGAGATGAAGCCGTTTCTGTCCTACTGCAAGGAACGCCTGCCCCACTACATGCAGCCGCGCTTTGTACGTATCATGAAGAGCGTGCCTTTGACCGAGACCATGAAACTCAAAAAATCCGTTCTCAAGGGCGAGTTTTACTTTCGCGCACCCGACACCGACGGTCTTGATGACGACGTTATCTACCTCATAGAAGGCAACCGGCCGCGCCGGTTCTTCAATGCAGACTACCTTGCAGAGATGTCATTGTTCACGGATTCCACCAACCGGGATACGCTCCAGGCGTTTACCAAGCGCTCAGACCTGTTCTGATACAAAAGGAGACCAGATCCATGGCAACGAAGAGCCCAACGAGCCTACTCCAAAAACAACTGATGAAGCGGCATTACAACAATGCCCTTCATGCAAGACAGCAAGGCAAAAAAGTGGTGTATGTAACCGCCACGTTCCCGGTGGAGATCGTCAGGGCCTTTGAGCCCCATGTAGCCATAGTTTATCCGGAAAACCATGCAGTGAACATCATCGTGAGCGGCCTGGCCGAGGAACTGTCATCCCTTGCTGTAGCCCGAGGGCACCTGGATACTTTTGGCTGCTCGTATGAACTGGCCAATACAGGCTATCTTCTGGCTATGCAAGACTCCGGGTCCTCGGGTGTAAGCGATGCAATCAGGGCACTGCCTGGCCTGCCGGAACCGGATATCCTGCTGGCCTGCAACAACCAGTGCGACGTGGTGGCCGAGTGGTACCAGAACCTGAGCGGCCTGTTCGGAAATGTGCCTTGCCGGGTGATCAATGTGGGCAACCGCTATGACGGCGTCGTTGACATCCTGCGTGTTCAATATGTGAGGGAGCAGCTGCTGGATATTATCGCCCTGCTGGAAGAACAGACGGGCACCACCCTTGACCGGGACCTGCTGCTGGAGACTGCCCATAGGTCCAACCAGGCCGTGAGTCTTTGGAAAGCATATCTTGATTTCGGGAAGTTGACACCATCGCCCATGACGGCCTTTGACGGTTTCTTCCACATGGCGCTGATCGTATCCGAGCGGGGCACACAGGAGGCCATTGACTACTATCAGGGGCTGGTCGAAGAGACAAAGGCCCTCGTGGATGCAAACGAAGCTGCCGTTAACCCCGAGCGTCACCGGGTGCTGTGGGACAACCTGGCCACGTGGTTCAATTTCGGCGAGCTCAAACGCGCCCTGGGCGGTCGGGGTGTGGCAGTGGTAGGCTCGACCTATCTTGATGTCTGGAAAAAGTCGCTGGACACATCGAGCTTTGATGCCCTGCTCACCAGCATGGCCCAGGCATATTGCGTCATGTACACCAACCTCACCCTCAATGAACGTATCGCATTATGGAAAAAAATGGTGTGTGATTATCAGGCCCAAGGAGTGCTCTTCCACAACAACCGGAGCTGCCACACGTTCTCACGACTGCAGGGCCGGATAGCCAAGTCATTGAAGGAAGAATTCGGCGAGGGCTTCAAGACCATTGTGTTCGACGGCGACATGGGACTTGAAGAACGCTTCCAGAAACACCGGTTCTTTACCGCTATTGAAACATACTTCTAGTATGATAGAATATATGTAATTATTCTTTTGATATTAATTGACTGAGAGAGGATTCAGCGATGAGAAACGGTTTTACGAACACACTTGTAATCTTATTCCTGGCCTTCGGTCTGGGCGTTATTTCCCCTGATAAAGCCCCGGCAGAAGACATGGTGAAAGACCCTGCGGCAACTATGACTGCCTTCACCTATAGATCCATTTGGGATTTT
>CAYMDG010000041.1:0-2793 GCA_964388905.1 uncultured Bacteriovoracaceae bacterium | reverse complement strand
GAAAGACCCTGCGGCAACTATGACTGCCTTCACCTATAGATCCATTTGGGATTTTATGATGATGCCGTTTAGTGCGTTTGACACGTCAACAGGAATTTCCACAAGAATGAAATATGACGTTGCCCCAACCAGGGGTAAAATCCTTTTTGGATCCGACCGCCAGGGCTACTTGGCTGTTTATATGCTCCATAACGGGGTTGTGCGGGAGATGTGTAAAAACGGCAAAGATGGCAGGTGGCATTCTGATGGAAGCAAATTCATCTGCTTACCAACCAGTGATGACGTAAAATGGGATATGGCCATCGTGGATAACCAGGGCAAGCTTATCCGGATAATCAAGCCTTATGAAAATGGGATCATATATGAGGCATCTTTCTGCCCGAAAAACTCGGACATCATATACTTCAGGGGAAGAAAAAACCAGTACTCCCGGGAGGCTTTCTATTCGCTGCGTTTAGAAGACAACAAGATAACTCAGTTAAGGGATTGCGTGATCAGCTCTTTCGCTGTTTCACCGGATGGAACTGAAATCGCATTTGCAGCCCTCAGAAACGAGAAAGACCCTACCGGCCAGGAGTGCCTCTGGCTCATGAAGGCCGATGGCAGCAATGCCAGGATGCTCACCGATTTACAAGGAGACCAGGCCCCTGCATGGTCTCCGGAAGGTGGCAGGATAGCCTTCTCATCTCTAGGAAAGGAACGTACGTACAGACAGATATTCATCATGGATGTACAGAGTAATAATTTGAAACAGCTTACAACGAGTGAATTTCATAAGAACAACCCATGCTGGTCTCCGGATGAGAAACAGGTCTGCTATGAAGCATACACCCATGATTCGGCCTTTGAAGCTTCAGAGCTCTTTGTTATCAACCGTAATGGTACAGGCGAGGCACGTGTTATGGATCCCATGAAAACGAAACACGATAAGTGGCCAACGGACAGTAAACCCCATTGGGTAATTGATTAGCGCCAAAAAGATCATGATGGTCTAGATTGTTTTTTAATAGGTCCGTTAAAATCATTCATCTTGCAGCCTTGATGGACCGGGAAAATTAGCTTTCTCCTAAGGCTGCAAGATGACTGATTTTAACGGATTAAGTTTAAACACATTCTCATTACAAAACCCGGAAATTATAAACACCTGCTTTTCCTGATAACAAAGTTGGTTTATAGTCCCTACGTTCGACAATACTTGATTTTATTGACTGAGAGGAAAAGTAACCATGGGCAGAATGATTGTAAGCAAATTCGGAGGCAGCTCCGTTGCAAATGCGAAACAGATTGAAAAGGTCAGGCAGATCGTCTTAGCGGATAAGGAAAGGCGCTTCATCGTTGTCTCTGCCCCGGGCAAGGATGCCAGCGACCCGGAAAAGATCACTGATCACCTGTTTAATATCGCCACAGAAGGTGATCACTTCAAGATGCGGGGCAAGGGCATCAGCTCAAAAGAAAGCCATGACAGGGTAGTGGGTAAGTATAAAAGCCTTATCGACGATCTGGCAATTGACGGCAATGACATCATAGAAGACCTTGAAGCGGACTTGAACAGCACCATTAAAGGACGCAAGCGTATAGACTTCTTCGCCTCTCGTGGCGAGCACTACAGCGCCAAGGTCATTGACCGTTACTTCAGAAGCAAGGGCATGCCTACCGTGGTGAAACTGCCTGAAGATATAGGTTTTCTTGTATCGGACCGTTTCGGAAACGCAAAGGTGCTTTCCGCCACCCATATCAACCTAAAAGAAAACCTTACGGATGATTGCATAGCGATTATCCCAGGTTATTACGGCATCACCTTGAAAGGTGATATTGCAGTCTTTTCCCGGGGCGGTTCCGACCTTACCGGCGGAGATATAGCCTATGCAGTGGATGCAGCCCTCTATGAGAACTGGACTGACACCGATGGCGTCTTCCAGGTGGACCCGCGCATCATACCTGAGGCAAGGGTGATCCCGGAACTGACGTATAAAGAGATACGCCTTCTGTCTTCCCGCGGGTTCAATGTCTTCCACTTTGATGCCATGATAAACTGCAAGCACAAGAACATCCCAATCAATATCCGCAACACAAATAATCCAGGCGCACCGGGCACCATGATTGTTGGTTCCCGCATCCCTGAAGAAACGGTGGTGGGAATCGCCCGCTTGGACGGCCTAGCCTATGTATATCTGGAAAAAGACATGATCGGCGAAACCATAGGATTCACCATGGAACTGCTCGACATCTTCAAGGATTTCAACATCAATACTCACCATTATCCATCAGACATGGACGATATAGCGGTTATCGTGGACCAGCTTGACCTTGTCGGCAAGATCGATGACATTACTGCCCTGATCAAGCAGCAGCTCAATCCGGATTTTATTGATATACAGTCGAACCTGAGCCTCCTTTCACCTGTGGGATCGGGCATGAAGGATACCCCCGGTGTGCTGGCAAAAGCCGCCGATGCCCTTTACCGGCAGGGTATCAATATCGAGGTGGTGGACCAGGGCCCTTCGCAGATGAGCTTCCATTTCGGGATCAACCAGGCACACGGTGATGCCGGCATCAGGGCGCTCTACAAAGACCTGCTCATGAAATGAAAAGGAATTCACCAAGCCTTCAAAAGTCATTATTTTCAAGACAAATGTTCCTAATAAGTGATACGATATCACTTAAAGAATATACAAAGTGGGGGTCCTATGCTCGTTGTCGTTGCAAAAATGAAAGCCAAACTAGGGAAAGAACAGGAGATGGAAGAAGCCCTGAGATGGATTATCCCACAGGTGGAATCCGAGGAAGGCACCT
>CAYMDG010000040.1:5342-16067 GCA_964388905.1 uncultured Bacteriovoracaceae bacterium | reverse complement strand
CCAACAGGCTCCTTGCCAGGATAGCCCACCGGATCTTCCTGGCCTTTCCTGACACATCGGGAAGTTTTCCCAAGTCGAGGACCCTGCTCACCGGGAACCCATTACGGAAAGAACTTGCAGTATGCAAACGCAGCGGGAGCGGATCATATCTACTCGTTTTGGGCGGGAGCCTTGGTGCGAGCAGCATTAACACGGCTGCGGTAAAGGCGTTGAAGATCCTCAAGGATGAGGGGATCGACATCAAGGTCATCCATCAGAGCGGCAAACAGGATTTTGAGATGGTCAAGGATGCATACCGGAACATGGACATAGATGCAGATGTGTGTTCATTCATCGACGATATGGCATCTGCCTACAGCGGAGCACTACTCGCGCTATCCAGATGCGGCGGCATTACGCTGTCCGAGCTCTCGGCTTTTGGGATACCGGCTATCATGGTGCCCTTTCCCCATGCCACGGATGACCACCAGACCTATAATGGCCGATATGTGGCGGATCAGGGAGGCGGATGGCTTATCCCCGAAACCGATATGACGTCAGAGCGTCTTGCACTTGAGATAAATGCCAGGCTCAGTAATCCGGCAGAGCTTAAAAAGGCATCGGATAATATGAGGCGTATCGGCCTGGGGAAAGGGGCCGAAACAATCGCAAGGGAGATCATGCGTGTTTAGAGGTATTACCAGGATCCATTTTGTAGGCATCGGCGGCATCGGCATGAGCGGCATCGCCGAGCTCCTGATCAACCTGGGCTTTTGCATAACCGGCTCCGATGTTGCCGAATCCGATGTCGTAGGACGGCTGCGCACCCTGGGTGCTACCATACACATCGGCCATAACAGCGTGAACATCGGCAATGCCCAGGTGGTGGTCTATTCATCTGCCGTGGGGCTAGACAACCCGGAGTGCGTTGCCGCCAAGGACTCTGCACTGCCCGTCATCCCGAGGGCCGAGATGCTCGCCGAGCTCATGCGCATGAAGTTCTCCATTGCCATAGCCGGAACGCACGGCAAAACCACCACGACCTCCATGCTGGCCACCATCCTTGCCATAGCAGGAAAAGACCCCACAGCCATCATCGGCGGCAAGCTCGACATGTTCGGGTCCAATGCCAGGCTCGGTGAAGGGGAACTCCTGGTGGCCGAGGCGGACGAGAGCGACCGGTCCTTCCTCAAGCTGGCGCCCATTGTGGCAGTGGTAACCAACATCGAAGAAGAGCACATGGACTGCTACCGCGATATCGACGACATCCGCGACACCTATGTTCAGTTCCTCAACAAGGTCCCGTTTTTCGGGTTCAATATGATCTGCCTGGACGATGCGAATATTCAGCACATCATGCCCAGGCTCGAACGCAAGGTTATCACCTACGGATCTCATACCCAGGCTACATACCGCTATAGTGAACCTTGTTTCACCGGATTTGAGACCACGTTCACTGCCCACCTGGGTGACAAAGTCTTGGGCGAGGTACTTCTGGGCGTGCCTGGACAGCACAACTGCCTGAATGCGCTGGCAGCCATAGGCACTGCCCTGGAACTCGGCATCGATTTCGAGCTCATCAAGAAAGGCCTTTGCACCTTCAAAGGTGTCCAGAGGAGATGCCATGTCCGGGGAGAAAAAAACGGCATCACGGTCATGGACGACTACGGCCACCACCCCACCGAGATCAGGATGACACTTGCAGCCATCAAGAACGGGTTCCCGAATCGCCGGGTGATCGCGGTGTTCCAGCCGCACCGTTACAGCCGCACCAGGGACCTCTTCGAGGACTTTGTTAACTCCTTCTACGATGCATCGAGACTCTACATCACCGAGATCTACCCGGCATCCGAAAAACCCATCGAGGGGGTAACGGGTTATGCCCTGTTCGAAGAGATAAAGAATCACGGCTACCGGGAGGCCTATTATGTTGAGAAAAAGGAAGATATCCCTGACGCACTTATGGACGAGCTCAAGGCCGATGACCTTCTCATCTTCCTGGGTGCAGGGGATGTCTGGAGACAAGGGCTCAAGGTACTAGAGAGGCTTGGATGAGGATGATCGAAGCGGTTCAGGCGCAAAATATTACCTCCATGCACTGCGGGGGAACCATCGATTGCATCTTTGAGCCCGAGAACATTTCAGAGCTTTTGCGTCTCATCAGGGAGGTCAAGGACTTCCATGTCTTAGGTGGTGGAACCAACACCATCTTCGAAGATACAGCAATTGCAAAGCCCATAATCCACCTGGGCAAGGAGTTCGCCAGAATCGATGCCATACCGTCGGGAATCCACGCAGGTGTAGGAGTGCCCATGAAACGGCTCGTATCCTACTGTGTAACACAAGGACTGTCAGGCATCGAGTTTATGGCAGGTATTCCAGGCCAGTTGGGCGGCGCGCTCTTCATGAACGCCGGAACCCCGGAAAAGGGAATCCTCGATGCCGTCATGGAGCTTGAGGTTGTGGACAGCTCAGGAATTCATACCATAAGACCTCAAGATCTCCATTACAGCTACCGCACGAGCGGCATGCCGGAGAGAACGGTGATCACCTCTGCAAAAATTGCACTGAGCCGATTGACAAAAGAGGCGGTGCACAAAGCCGTACTGCCTTACATTATGAAGAAACGCAGCCAGCCGCGAGGCTTCAACAGCGGCTCCATGTTCAAGAATCCTTCGGGCATGCCTGCGGGCATGCTTATCGAGAAGGCCGGCCTCAAAGGTTTTAAAGTCGGCGGGGCTTTTGTGTCAGAGATCCATGCAAACTTCATCATCAATGATGGCACTGCCACCACCAGGGACATTCAAGAATTGATCGGGATCATCAAGGACAAAGTCAGGGCCCGCTTCGGGATAGAGCTCACCGAGGAGGTAAAGATCATTGGTCAGTGACTTCAAGGAACGGGTAAAGACCCCGTCCAAAAAAAAGACCATATACCAGATCAATTCCGTGCTCAGGCTTGCCATATGGATATGTCTTTTAATATCAGGTCTCCTTATAAGCGTCTGCGCTGTAGCCTATATAAGCAATTCCGCTCTCTTCAACGTCAATCATATCGATATCAAGGGGAATGTTCATATAAAATCAGACGAGGTTCTAACTTTACTGGACATTGAACAAGGAGTTAATATACTGTCCTGGGATATGAACAAGGCGAGAAAGAGGTTACAAAATCACCCGTGGATTAAAGATGTTAGCATCTCAAGGGGCTTTGTGCCTGCATCGGTGGGCGTGTCGATAATCGAGCATAAACCAAAGGCAACCCTGTTCCTGAAGGACAGGCCGTATCTGATTTCCGAGGAAGGTTTGGCCTTTGCCTCCTCCCCTGCAGTATACTACGGGCTATTGATCAGTGCTCGCGATTACACGCAACAGGATATGAAACAGGGCCTGGATCAGGTCCTGAACAATGCCATTGAAGCTGCGGCGCTGGTAACGTCCAAGGGACTTCAGGTGAGCGATGTCCTCATCGAACCGGGTGGCCTTGTGGATCTTAAACTGAAAAATGGGATAACCCTTACCATCTTCGGCCAAATTTCGCCCGTAAAGGTGGATATGGCCATCAAGACAATAGCAAAACTCAATCCTCCGGAAGGAACTGTTATGGATCTAAGGTGTGATGACAAAGTAGTACTCAGGAATAGGGGTGTGCATGGCAGCCAGGGATAAGATAGTAGTCGGGCTTGACATAGGGACAACAAAGATCTGCTGCCTCATCACGGAGATGAACGAGGCAGGCGAACTCGAGGTCATCGGGTTCGGAGTATCCGAATCAAAGGGGCTCAGGCGGGGTCTTGTGGTGAACATGGAACAGACCGTGGATGCCATCAGGCACTGTGTCGAAGATGCCGAACGTATGGCCGGGATCAGGGTCGACGAAGTCTATACCGGCATCGCAGGAGGTCATATCCAGGGTATCAGCACCAGTGCGGTCATAGCCATCAAGGGCGATGAGATCACCGAGGTGGACAGACGCAGGGTCGTTGATCAGGCCAAGGACTTTGCCAAGCCCGTAGGTGTCGAGATCATCCATGTGCTCCCCCAGGAATTCACCGTGGATGACATATCCGGCATTTTAAACCCTGTAGGCATGGCCGGTTCCAGGCTTGAATCACGTGTGCACATCGTCACCGGAAGCGTGGCTGCAGTGAGCAACATCACCAAGTGCGCCCAGAAGGCAGGGCTAGGCCTGCAGGACATCGTTCTCCAGCAGATTGCCTCTGCAGCCGCCATCCTGACGCCGGATGAAATGCAGCTCGGGGTCATCCTCATGGATATCGGAGGGGGCACCACGGACATCGCGGTCTTCAATGAGGGTTCTATCCGGCATACGTCCGTTCTTGCCCTTGGCGGGGACAATATCACCAATGATATCGCAGTAGGCCTGCGGGCGCCTATTGCAGAGGCGGAGCGGCTCAAGATCAAATACGGTCATGCCATCTCTGCACGGGTTTCCGTGGATGAACAGATCGAGGTGCCCTCCATCGGAGGAGATACGGTGAATATGGTGCCCCGGAGAATTCTTTCCGAAATAATCGAATCCAGGGTAGAAGAACTTTTCAAACTCGCATATAATGAAATCAGAACCACCGGGCTGTCGGAATCCATGTCGGCAGGGCTCGTGCTCACCGGAGGCGCAAGCGCCCTGGAAGGTGTTGCAGAGCTGGCCGAAAGCATCATGCATATGCCTGTGCGTGTAGGGCTTCCCAGAGGCGTGAAGGGCCTCGTTGAACTTGTGAACAGCCCGGCATATGCAACAGCCGTGGGTTTGTGTGTGTATGAAACGGGAAAACCGTCATACGGCTTCAAACCGAAGGGCACCAATGTCTTCGAAAGGATTATGGAGAGAATGATCAGCTGGTTCAAGGAAGTCTTTTAGATGCAAGGGGGTGCTTATGTTTGAATTGGAAAAGATGGAGAGCGTGGGGGCACAGATCAAGGTTATCGGCGTGGGTGGATGCGGTTGTAATGCCGTGAACAACATGATCAACGCAAAGTTGAAAGGTGTTGAGTTCCTCTCATGCAACACCGATATCCAGACCTTGAAATCCTCTTTGTCCTCGAACCGCATTCAGATAGGAACCAAGCTTACCAGGGGCCTCGGTGCCGGCGGCAATCCCGATGCCGGTAGGAGTGCGGCCCTGGAGAGTGAGAAGGAACTCCGCGCGGCCTTTGAGGACGCCGATATGGTTTTCATAACCGCAGGCATGGGCGGGGGTACAGGAACCGGGGCATCCCCGGTGGTGGCCCAGATCGCCAAGGAAATGGGCATCCTCACCGTTGCCGTGGTCACCAAGCCCTTTCCCTTTGAGGGCAAACGCAAGATGGTCCAGGCCGAGGCAGGAGAAAAAGAACTCACCGAGAATGTGGACGCCTTAATCGTCATCCCGAATAACCGTCTGCTGAGCATGGCAGGCAAGAACGTACCCCTGCTCGATGCCTTCAAGATGGCCGACAACATCCTCATCAATGCGGTAAAGGGCATATCCGATCTCATCAACAATACCGGCCTAGTCAACGTAGACTTCAACGACGTGAGGGCTGTCATGATTGAAAAAGGCAAGGCGCTTATGGGCATCGGCTACGGCTCCGGCGAGAATCGGGCCGCTGAGGCTGCCCAGTCCGCCATCTCGTCCCCACTGCTGGAGGATATGGATATCCACGGTGCCAAAGGCCTGCTCATCAATATCACAAGCTCCCCTTCCATCACCATGAACGAGATCCACGAGGCATCTTCTCTGATCCAGGCCGCTGCACACGACGATGCCAATATCATCTGGGGCGTGGTGATCGATGAGAACATGACCGATCAGATAGCCATCACCGTAGTGGCGACAGGGTTTGCCAATAAACCCATAGTACTGTCTTCCGGCGTGGATAAGGGCAAGGCATCACAGCAGCAGAGAGATCCGCACAATGCCTCGGTCATCGACTATAACAAGCCTGCCTTCATGAGAAGGAAGGAGCTCAAGGAAGAGAAGGAGAAAGAGGTCATCAAGCTCGGTATGGTGGTGGACGAAAGCGTTCTCGACCAGGATCTTTATAACGTGCCTACATTCCTGCGCAAGAAGGCCGATTAAGGAGGCGCATGCGGCCTACACTGGTTGAGATAGACCTCTCAGCCATCAATCATAACATAGAACTTATTAAAAGCCGCACCAAAGGCCGTGTCATGATGGCCATCAAGGCTGATGCCTACGGACACGGCGCGGAGACTGTGGGCCGGTTCGTCCAGGAAAAGGCTCTCGTGGACATGCTGGGTGTGAGCTGTATCGAAGAGGGTGTCCAGCTCAGGAAGGCGGGCGTAAGGCTCCCGATTCTCAATTTCGGCCTGATCACCCCGGCCCAGGAAGACGTCGACGCGGTATTCTCGCATGACCTGATACCTACGCTTGTGGACATGTCACCGGCAGAGGCACTCATCCAGGGGGCACGCAGGTGGAACCGCTCCATAGCCGTACACGTCAAGACCGATACGGGCATGGGCAGGCTGGGGTTACCGCCGGAGAAGACCCTTGCGGTCATAGAATATATCGCCTCATTGCGTGAGATTACCATATCCGGTCTCTATACACACTTCCCTGTATCCGATGTCCCGGGAAGCGAATTCACCGAGTCCCAGATCAGGCAGTTCATCGATTTTTCCAACAGGCTTGCATCCTTGAATATCAACGTGGGTCTGCGCCACTGTGCCAATTCAGGCGCCATAATCAACCACAGGGAATCTTTCATGGATATGGTAAGGCCCGGGCTCTTATGCTATGGGCTCTACCCATCTGAAAATATGCCGAAAGAACTCGATCTTCGCCCTGCAATGACCCTGAAGACAGGCATCATGTTCATGAAGCGGGTAAAAAAGGGGACCGGTCTTTCCTACGGGCTCACCTATAGACCCGAGCGTGATACAACTATCGCCACAATCCCCGTCGGCTATGCGGACGGTTATGCAAGGGCGCTGTCCAACATCGCCAAGGTCCTTATTGCAGGCAAACAGTATCCTGTCGTTGGCAGAATCTGCATGGACCAGACCCTTGTCGACCTTGGAGATGACACTTTTCCCGTGGGCCAGGAGGTCGTCATGTTCGGCCCGGACACCATCACGGCCGCGACTGTCGCATCCTGGTGCGGCACCATCCCCTATGAGGTCACCTGCGATATGAGCAGACGGGTCCCGCGGATGTACTCCAATACCCTGGATGCGGCATAGTCCTCAGATATTCAATGGAATCTTCTGAAAAGCTTTCATATTTCTTCAGTCCTGAAGGTATTGCCGTATTCGGGAGCATGAAGGAAGAATGGTTCTTCGGCGCCGGTGTAGTGATAAAAGAACTCAAAGAGCTTGGATATGAAGGCGCCATCTATCCCATTCATCCGACCTGCGCATCAGTTTATGGTTTGAAGGTCTACCCCGACATCTCTGGGATTGAGGCAAAGATTGACCTGGCAGTGATTGCCACCTCGTATCGCTCAGTGCCGGGGATTCTGGAGTCCTGCGGCAGAAAGGGAGTAAAGGCGGCAGTAGTAATATCCGACGGTTTTGCCGAAAACGGAGAGGAAGGTCGGATCCGACAGGCCGCCATTGTTTCAATTGCACAAGAAAAAGGCATCCGGATCATCGGACCCAACACGCTCGGTATCTACAAACCACACGGGGGCATCAGCACCATTCCCTATGAGAAAGGCTACCATCTCCCCCCCAAAGGAGGCCTTTCAATTATCACCCAGACCGGCATGTACGGTCCGCAGGCAGCAGCGATGAATGAATATTCCTTCGGGACCAATACCATCATCGACCTCGGCAACATGTGCGACATCGACGAGGTGGACTGCCTCGAATATCTTGGACATGACCATGAGACAACGGTGATCGGGCTCTACATGGAGCATTCTAAGCGGCCGAAGGACCTTCTCGAAACCGCCCGGAAGATCTCCACGATCAAGCCCATTGTCGCCCTCAAGGGAGGAAGGAGCAGCGAATCAGCCAAGGCCATGGCCTCCCATACCGGGAGCATCTCAGGAAAGGACAGTCTCTACGACGCCCTTTTCAGGCAGGCAGGTATCATCAGGGTAGATGATTACGAAGACCTGCTGGAGGGCGCCAAGGTTTTTCTATCACAGCCTCTCCCAAAGGGAAACCGCCTGGGCATTATCAGCCTTACCGGCGCTATCGGTATCCAGTGCATTGATATAGGGGCACAGTATGGACTTGTACCTGGCGCTCTGAGCCAGCATAGCAGGGAAACACTCCTGTCCATAAGTCATACCCTTACCAATCACCCCATTGACCTCGGTCCGGCCACTGCTGCCAATGGAATCGATATATTGACCTATTACACACGATGTTTCGATGTTCTCATGGAAGACGAGAATATTGACTGTATTTACCTGAACACCTACATCAGCAGTTATCTGATGCCGGATTTCTATGTAAATGTGCTTGAGCACATGGGCCGCAACCTCAAAAAACCTGTTGTTGCATGGTCCTACGGGCCATCGTCAGATGCGGTCCGCAAGCTTGGCAGCCTCATAGAACGCCACGGCATACCCTTTTACCCAACCACACGTAAGGCGATACAGGCACTGGGGTATATGGTGAGGTATGCCAAGTGGAAGAAGGAGGTGGTATGAAGGTAATAAAAAAAAGGGGATGGGCATATGCCCATCCCCTTACCATGTGGGGTTAGCCACAGGCATCCTATTGTCTGATGAAGGTGCTGGTTTTGCTCTTAATGATCTGGCCGCTGGTCGTTGTTCCCTGCACATACCAGGTCACGGTGGTCCCTTTGGGGATGAACCACTGCCATAGGACAGAATGAAGGGTTGTGGAGGTCTTGCTGCCCGAATAAACCTTGCTGTATTTTGTCCCGCCGTCGATGGAGATATACGCTATATAGCTCTTAAATCCATTGCCTGCCCAGGTGAGTGTCGGGCTTATGGAGAAAACCGTACCATTGGCAGGAGATACAAGTGTGACATCAGTAGTACTACTCTGGACCGTTACGGTCACTGCGGAGGAACTGCTGGTATCTTTTCCGTCATAGACCTTCAGGGCGAACACATACACGCCTGCCTGGTCTGCCACAAAGGACGGTCGTGCAGTGTTGGAGTTGCTGAGTGACACCTGGGTGCCGCTGGTCTGGGACCATATGTAAGATACAGAGGTTCCATCAGGGTCGTAACTTGCGCTGCCATTCAGGCTGACTGTCTGGCCCACCGTGGCAACGATGTTGCTGCCTGCATTGGCAATGGGCACCTGGTTGGCATTGTCCACGGTCACAATGACATTATCTGTCGATATTGCCTGTCCATCAGACACAGCCACCTTGAATTCAAAGACTCCTGAGGTGGTCGGTGTAAAGAAAGCCTGCATGGAAGTGTTATTGTGAATCACCATGGAGGCCCCGGAAACCTGGGTCCAGGTGAAGGTAATCCCATCATTGTCAGGATCATACGAGTTTGCTGCGTCGAGTACTACATCGTCACCCACGAAGGCGTGCATATCCTGGCCTGCATTGGCAACAGGCGAGGTATTCTGGGCAACAATCGTTATGGTTACGCTGCTGGGGGTTGAATTCACCGTGCCGTCATTGACCATGAGGTTGAACACATAAGCTCCCACCGTACCTGCAACAAACGAAGGCTGTACGGTGTTGGCGCCGGTCAATGTCACAGTCGGGCCTGATGCCTTAACCCAGGAGTAGGTCAAGATGTCATTATCAGGATCAGTAGAGGCGCTCCCGTTCAAAGTCACCGTGCTGCCCAGCGTCAATTCCCGGTTCTGACCTGCATTGGCGGTTGGTGCATGGTTAACGGCATTGACCGTAACGATGACCTGGGATGCCGTGCTGGTATTGACTCCATCCGAGCACTGTACTGAGAATGTATATTGGCCGGTAATCGTGGGGGTAAAGGTGATGTCCTGCTGGGCCATGTTCGGCAGGGCAACACTCTGGGAAGACACCTTGGTCCACTGGTAGGTAAGGTTGTCTACATTCGGATCCTGTCCTGTTGCATGGAGCGTGATCTGGGTGCCGGCATTGATAGTCATGTTGCTGCCTGCATTTACACTCGGTGCTATATTTAAGATTGTCACGTTTACCGTGTCCGAGGTTGAACCTGTTGAGTTCGTGCAGGTCAGTCTGAACTGATAAGTGCCTGCCTTGATCCCCATAAAGCTTGCGGTGCTTCCTGTGGGTGTTTCGATGGTAACCATGGTACCGCTTACCTGGGTCCAGCTGTACGATAGGCCCTGGCCGCTTGAAGCAGTCCCGTCAAGAATCACCCTCTGAGGTGCAACATTCTGATCGGTTCCTGCGTTGGCAACAGGAGCTGCATCGATATAATTGATGGTATCACTGGCTGAAGATGTCATCCAGTTCCCTGAATTATCCTTGAACCGGACATATACCGTCTTGGTGCCCTCACCGCTGGAAAGTGCCCATGAGTAGCTTGTGGCATATGCAACTTCACTGGAGAATGTCGTCCCGTCATTGCTGAACTTCATCCCTGTTACCGTGCCGGCTGCATCGCTGGCGCTCAAATTAAGTGTTACTGAGGTAGAGGTGGTAGAGGCGGCCCCGGAGTTGATACTTACAGTTCCCGTAGGAGGCGTGGTATCAGCCGGAGCAACGAGCTGGATCGTGTCAGTGGCTGATGATGTCATCCAGTTCCCTGAATTATCCTTGAACCGAACATATACCGTCTTGGTGCCCTCACCGCTGGAAAGTGCCCATGAGTAGCTTGTGG
>CAYMDG010000040.1:3820-5242 GCA_964388905.1 uncultured Bacteriovoracaceae bacterium | reverse complement strand
ACATATACCGTCTTGGTGCCCTCACCGCTGGAAAGTGCCCATGAGTAGCTTGTGGCATATGCAACTTCACTGGAGAATGTCGTCCCGTCATTGCTGAACTTCATCCCTGTTACCGTGCCGGCTGCATCGCTGGCGCTCAAATTAAGTGTTACTGAGGTAGAGGTGGTAGAGGCGGCCCCGGAGTTGATAGAAACACTCCCGGTGGGAGGCGTGGTGTCCGCCGGCGCAGAGATATATGCGTTCAGTTCTGTGGATTTAGCAGATTCATTATTGGAAGAATCGTAGGCGGCCACAGCCACATAATAAGTGCTTCCAACCTGCACATTTGGAATATCATAGCTTGTGGCTCCCACGATGGGGACAGGAGTACCATAAGTATTCGATTGGGTACCGTAGTATACCTTGTAGCCGGAGAGGTCTGAGTCTGCATTTGCATTCCAGGTAACATGTAATGAAGCGGCAATACTTGCACCTTGGAGTAGTGCCAGGAATGCTACGATCAGAACCAGGCTGTTTCGAATATGTCTCATAGGTGCTACCTCCAGTAGTTCCATTGCTGCGACTATAGAGGCAATATGCAGACCAAATCATATTGTATTGTTAAATCAATTAGTTACGATGATTAGAGCTTATTTTAGATATACACAATCGTACAGACAAATACTCTTTTGTAACAAGCTACCCTGTAATTTTGACAGCCTTTCAAAGGTTTTTTTGTATTTGACAAACCGGTTGCTGCGGAAAAAATAACTTCGAGGTTCCTTAATGAAAACAAAGCAGTAAAATCCAAGGGTATATTCTGGATTAGAATATCAGAGACAATTCCAACCGCACTACCTATCTTGAAACAACAATAACCAAGGTGGTAATTACAATCATGACATCTCCCATGACAGAGATGACAGGACACCTTCTGAAGGTTCTCCTGTCCTCCGGGTTCAAGCAGGACGAACGTGTGTGGCCGTGCTCGATCTGGGAGTCCAGGCTTTTTCCAGAAGCCCTACAACCTCGATAGAGTCCTCAAATCCATCTTTGCGTCCTCAATATGAGGTAATAAAGAAGTCCTTGAAAAGGAACCTTCAAGGGCATATTGGAATCCTATGATACAAAAGAAACGACTACTCTTGGCGTTGTTGGTGTTCATCCTTGCCCCTATGAGTATGGCGTTTTCCATGACTTATGGGGATGAACGACAAATAGCCGACGAATTCACCAACCTGCTTGAGGCAAATAACCTCATCATCCATGAATCTGAGATCGCCTGGCCTGTCCAGATGCTTGCAGACCGTCTGGCCGACCATATAAAGGAACCGGTTTACAATTTCAAGATCCATGTCGTGAAAGATCTGTCCGTGAACGCATTCACCATCCCTGACGGGCATATATTCATAAACCTGGGCATCCTTCTCTTTGCACAGGATC
>CAYMDG010000040.1:0-3720 GCA_964388905.1 uncultured Bacteriovoracaceae bacterium | reverse complement strand
CATACGGGTGGATTACACCCTGGGCATCCTTTATGAGAAGGTGAAAAAGCCTGAGCTTTCACACGTATCTTACGCCAGATATTTCTTAAAGATGAACAACTTTACTGCGAGCCTCTATCACATCGATGAAGCGCTCAAGTCCAAGGACGTCCTCCCCAGAGAAACCCTGGCCGAGCTTAAAATGATGAAGGATATGATCAAGACACAAAAGCAAAATATGAATTAATGCTTTTTTATGACCGAGAAGAGTAAAAACCTGATCCATTCATAATCAAAGGCCTTGTAACACTCAATGATCCTTGAATATGGCCCTTATCTTGCTGATGTCAAAGACCTCACCCTCGCCTGTATCTTCACAGAAGGCCTCCATAAAAGGCATTCCGCCTCTGCGGAAGATGTTCAAAGGGCTGATCTTCCTAGCCTGAATCTCGCCGTAGCCCTGTCTGGGATAAAAAATAATCATGGTCTTGCTCTGATGAAGCGCATCTTCAAAGAGGATCTCCCTCCTCGGTCCGTATGGGAGAGGCATTACCATCCCAAAGGGATATACCCCTTCCTTGTTTGTTGTTCTCATGTAAGGTTTCTGTGGAGGCCTCAAAGGCAGCGGTTTGCCCCAGTCAATGTCATTGTCTCCTTCCCGTGGTCCATCAGCGCTCCTGACCATGACCCCTTTCTTCTCTAAAAACGATGCTATCTCCTCCTCGCACCGCTCAGGGATGCGGAAGATCCCGGGGAGGACCTCTTCAAGCCCCTTAGGAAGGGTTGCCTTTTCCCCTTCCAGCACCAAAAACGTGCCCTTGATGATATGTGCCTCCATATGGGACCTGGACCACCCTGAAATGTTTATCCGGACATTATCCGGGAGTGCGTGCCGGGAGATCCTGTCGAGGAAATTGAGGATCTTCTCCACGCTCCACCCTTCTTTCAACGCCCGGAACACCGACTCCCGGGTGATCCGGTAGATGCTTACAACATCGGCCTGGATGAGGTCTGCTATCTCCCCTATGTTGAGCAGGTCCATGGTATCGAAGTCGCCGGGTACAAGGATCTCCATGGTGGGTTGGATGATTGCCTCTTCGGAATATGGGTGTATCGGTTCATCAGTCCTGCCGGTCTTCAATGCCCGTAGCGCAACATCCGTCAGACGGATCCAGGCTCTGGTTACATCTTCCTGGAGAACCCCGAGATCCAGCCAGAGACGCATGAGGACATCCACTTCCGATTGGGCATCCTCAATTATTTCATCCCTGCCGACAATCCACAGGGTTAGTGATCTGGTCAGATAATCTTTCCTGATGCCGTTGTCTCCAAGGGTTACATAGACCTGATAGTCGAGTCCAGGATAGGGTTTGCACGACTGGCAGAACCGCCAGAGGTTGTAACGCGAGTCGCCCTCAAGGGCAAGGCTCGAAATAGACCGCTGAACAGGGGTTGCCGTGCCGCCCTTTTCTTTCAGGCAACCGAGTTCAACGAGCTCGCCGAAAATCTTCCTCACGTCGATCACGGCAGAGAGCTTCTCTTCAAGATACTCCCATCCCTTTTTGAAGGGCTCAATGCCTGCCTTGCAACGGATTTTACCAACACGCAAGGCATTAATCATAGTGATATGTGCCCAAAGGCTCTGCTTTCCCGGTTCATTCCAGACGGCCTCACCGACCCCGGCGAGGTATCGCACCTTCATAGCCTCGAGCAATGAACCCAATGACGGCAGCAGGATAACCGGGTCTCTGCCGGTGAGTCCCCCCTGAAATACCAGACCCCTGTTACCCAGTTCTTCAAGGTCTGATCTCAGTTCATCAAGCGCCTTTCCATATATCCTGCCGAGCACGTCCCATGCGACATTGTCACCAAGCTCATGGAGATCCATCAACATGTCGCGCTGTCTTTGATGCAGTTCACTCAGAATCTTCTCAAGCCGTTCCGTATCGGCCAGGCCCTCTGCCAGAGCCCTGGGATCGGCAGGAACGCCCAATATCTTCGTGGAGATAATCCCGATCATATAACCGGGGATGCTGGCAATAAGGTCATGCGTTGATGTCATCAATCGACCACTCCTCAATCCGGTACCTGTATCCCTGCTCAGCAAGGAATACCTGTCTCTTGTGGGCGAAGATCTCTTCAGATGTCTCTTTGGTCACCAGTGTATAGAATGTGGAGACCCTCTCCTTGGGCCTTAAGATCCTGCCGAGCCTCTGGGCCTCCTCCTGACGTGAGCCGAAGGTGCCCGAGACCTGGATTGCCACCGATGCATCGGGCAGGTCGATGGCGAAGTTCGCCACCTTGGACACCACCAGCACCGGAATCTCGCCTTTTCTGAAGGAATCATAGAGGACATCCCTACGTGTATTTGGAGTGGACCCGGTGATCATGGGCGCCTTCAGTGCAGCTGAGAGCTTCTTGAGCTGGCTGATATACTGGCCGATGATGAGGACCGGCTCATCAGGATGCATCTTGATAATACCTTTAACTACATGCTCTTTGAAGGTATTCTCGGATGCGATCCTGAATTGTATCTTATCTGATGCATGAACATACTCAGCCGCCTTTTCCATAGGCAACGGCACCCTCACCTCGCAACAGACAGCCTCTGCAATAAAACCCTTTTGCTCCAATTCCTTCCATGGCACGTCATAACACTTGGGGCCTACAAGTGAAAAGGTGTCCGATTCCAATCCGTCCTCCCGGATAAGGGTGGCGGTGAGCCCGAGCCTCCTCTTGGCCTGCAGTTCGGTGGTGGCCCGGAAAACAGGTGCAGGAACGACATGCACCTCATCATAGATAATGAGTCCCCAGTTGCGCGCCATCATGAGGTTCATATGCTCGAAAGGGCCGTCCTTGGTCTTCCGGTAGGTCAGCATCTGGTAGGTGGTCACGGTTACCGGCTTGATCTCTTTCTTGCCGCCGGTATACTCGCCGATATCCTGCCTGGTCAGGGTAGTCTTGTCCAGGAGTTCATTGATCCACTGGTGCACTGCAGATACATTGGTGCACAGGATAAGGGTATGCGCCTTGATCTTTGACATCACCCCCATACCCACAATTGTCTTGCCTGCGCCGCACGGGAGCACCACTATGCCCTGGCCTCCCTTGGGGCTTCCGCCTGCCCAGTAATTGTCCGAGGCCTCTACCTGATAGGGTCTCAGTGTGAATGCATGGCCTGAAATCAATTCATTGCGCAGCCCAATGTCCAGGTCATCCCCCTTGTCATACCCAACGAGATCATGCACCGGATAACCCATCTTGATGAGCATGTGCTTGAACCTGCCGCGTATCCCGGATGGGATGATGAAGCCCTTGGGAGGGACCCAGTCCAGGATGATCTTTGATATCTCCTGTTTGGCGCAGATCTGCTGCAGGAGGCTATCTGATCTCACTTGGACAAGAAGCGTGTCATCGTCCTGCCGAAAGAGCTGTACGGCATCCCAGCGCTCGAACGCCTCCTGGATCCTGCGCAGCACGGTATGTGGGATATCATAGCGGCTGAACCTCTTGAGGCTTTCCAGAACCTGATCATGGGTAATATTGATAGCAGCAGCATTCCACAGGGAAAGTGAAGTGATCCGGTAGGTATGTACATACTCGGGGGACTTGATGAGCTCAGCAAAGGGCAGGATAGCGTCCCTCGCCTCTTCATAGATGCCAGAGAGCACCTCCAGTAGGATGCTCCCATCACTCTGGATGATTAATGGTTTTTCTGTCATGTGCATGTGAATTAGTTAA
>CAYMDG010000039.1:9051-16557 GCA_964388905.1 uncultured Bacteriovoracaceae bacterium | reverse complement strand
AGAAAAGGGGTTGCCCCCCCACGGTGGGGGGGCTGGGGTATAGGGTTATTCCAGATCTTTCCGTCGAATGACCTGGAACAAGACTATCGTAATCATGAGCAGGATACCTGAGGCACAGGTGCCTGTGGAGGCATGGGAAGTCTCAATGAGGCATCCGCCGCCGCCACCACCACCGCCATCGGAAGCGCTCGCTACCGTAGTACTCGCATCGGTTGCCTGCGAAGGTTCCTGTGCAGCCTTCATTGAGGTGTCAAGGCCTGATTCGGCAAGGAGCGCCTCATAGGCGTTCACGCAACCTCCGCTTGAAACCATGCTTGAGCCGGCGCTCGGGATCTTGGTTGCTGAATTTAAAATGGCTTCCCTCAACGACTTGTAACCCATATCCGGCGATTGGGAGAGCACCATTGCTGCCACACCGGCAACAAAGGGTGCAGCAAACGAAGTCCCTGAAGCATAGGAAACATAACCGCTGTTTATGGTAGTAGTCGAAATGCCGACCCCGGGAGCTATGATATGTACGGTTTTCGCTCCGTAATTTGAGAACGATGCTATGCTGCCATCGCTGTCCATGGCGGCAACTGCAATGACATTGTCAGAAGCGCAGTTGGAAGGGTAGTGGCCTTTGTTGTCGTTATCCTGCCCGCTGTTCCCTGCGGATGCAACAAACAGCACGCCCTTATCCCTTGCGTATGCAATTGCATTATCCAATGCCTTGGACCGGTCATAGAAGCCCCAGCTGGCATTGATGATCTCTGCGCCGTTGTCAACGGCATAGTAGATGGCATCTATTGCATCGGAGAGATTCCCTGTGGTTTTGCCGTCATTGACCTTCATGAACTTGACCGGCATGATGGCAATGTCCACATCCCAGGCCACGCCTGCAATGCCGGTTCCGTTATTGCCGGTAGCCCCGAGGATGCCGCTCACCTTGGTGCCATGTCCGGAGTCGTCTTCCGGGGTATTGTCATGGTTGGCGAAATCGTACCCGGATATTATCCGGCCCTGCAGATCGGGGTGATTCATTTCCACGCCGGAATCGATTACGGCAACGATAACCTGCCTGCCAGAGCCCTGTTTTGTTATGAAGTCCCATGCGTCTTCAAGCCCGAGCTGGCTCCACGCATCTTTATATGGCCAGTCTCCCGGAACCATCTCAGCCTCGATGACGTAGTTCGGTTCTGCATACTCGACATCATCGCTTGCCCTGAGTTCCTTAATTGCCTTGTCGGCATTGTCCACTGCAATGGCTATGGGCCGTTCTTCCACGAGGGTTTCTGATGAAAGACCCTGTGGGATTTTTGTCTTGAATTTCACGATGACCTCGTCCGTGCGATAATCGGCGGCGTTGAGCGCAAAGGCCGACAGGACGAAAACCAGGATGCCGAGAGAAACTGCTCTATAGTCTTTCACCTTATACCCCCCAGATCGTTGTCGATCTGGGCTTACTAAGGCAAGGTGGATGCCAAGATATTTGACGCTGGAGGCTTATTATATTTACATAATGATAACAATAAGATAAAACTAATTTAGGGGATTTATGACTCTTTGTTGACGGTTACACAAGTTGCAGCCTGGTATTCTGAATTACAATCCGTGGAATCTGTTATGTAACCGGACGGGTGATTCAGCACAGTTCAACCTACCGGGGCTATGATCTGCCCTTGAGCAGTTCATCATATCCCTTGCTGAACAAGTGATACTGCTCAGGTGTAATCTCCTGAGGGCGCTGTCCCAGATCAAAACCTGCATATGAACTGAGCCTGCCCAGTGTTTCATCATCCACCCCCGGCAGCTGCGACAGCGTGTTTCTGAGTGTCTTCCGCCTCTGGCCGAAGGCCTTTGCAATTACTCTCCAGAACACCTTCATATCAGAGCGGGGTATGGGTGAGCTTTTTGGGATAAGCTTGATTACCTGGGAATCAACCTTGGGCTGGGGGAAAAAATTGTTCGGCCCTACAATAAAACCGGGTGATGCATCGAATCCGGCTGCAACTATTACGCTCAACAAGGAATAGGTCTTGTCCCCCACATGCGCGCAGATCCGTTGACCTACCTCCTTCTGGATCATGACGACAATTGAATGTATGCGCCCGGCATGATCCACAAGCCGCATAATAAGCTGTGTTGCAATGTTGTAGGGGAGGTTGGAGACTATCTTGGCACCATGGGGAATAATCTGTTCCAGGTCGCTTTCCAGGATGTCCTGGTGAATGAGCTGCAGGTTGCCGGAATCCCTCAGGCCCACGCCCAGCTGCTCGAAAAGCTTGTCGTCCTTCTCGATGGCGATGACCCCAGATGCGTTCTTGAGGAGTACCCTGGTCAGCATGCCCCTGCCGGGTCCGACCTCCACAACCGTATCCTGTCTGTTGATGTCGGCAAGGGATGCCATCTTCTCGGCAATCCCGACGTTATTCAGGAAGTTCTGACCCAGGGAGCGTTTTGGCCTCATAGTGGTTGTTTACATCATGTAGCTGAGCAATGCCAGTCAAAGGCAAGAAGGCTTATCTGAGGTTCAGATCTTTTTAAGCTATTGCAGAACCGGCCTTAGCCTCCAAATATTTGAATGAGTCCATTCTAAAGGTTTTTCTATTGACTCACCAGCGCCGGCATCACTTGAAAAATAGATAGTTCCATCAGACGACCAAGAAGGATCAATTTCCTGTGAGTCTCCCTTGGTCAACTGCATCAGGCTGGAGCCATCAATCTTCATAACGTATAAATGGGCAAGACCGTCTCTGTCAGATGAAAAGAGTATCCAGCGTCCAACAGGTGAAAATGATGGAGAGGCATTGTTGGAATCTCCCACAGTCAATTGGGTGACTAGGCCTGTTTTGATCTCAAGAGTGAAGATGTGTAATTTCGCGCCAACTTGTCTTGTAAAGACTATCATAGAGTTATCTTTATTCCATCTTGGCGAAGCACCTTCTGCGTGAGCAGTGAATCCTGAGCCATCTTGATTCACTGAGCATATAAATTTTTTGTTTCCGATCATTTTAGCAAATGCGATCTTTCGACCATCACTGCTGACATGGGCCTTTTGATCATGTGAACCAAGAGAATCGGGGCTTATAAATGCATTACCGGCCCCATTCACCGGAGCCTTGACAAGACTGGGATTCCCACTATTATAGTACGAATATATTAAATGTTTTCCATCTGGGTACCATGATGGATAGGCTGCATATTTGCCCGCTATAACCTTTCTTTCTCCATTTCCCGGTCTTATCAATACAATGCTATATGAGTTATACCCCTGCTTAGCTGAATCAATGACATGAAATAAAATCCCTTTACCATCAGGACTTGGCTGGGGATAAAATTCTAGGTTGGAATCGTTGGTAATTCTGGCTATGCCCTTAACATTTGCTGTCGGTGTCGGTGTTTGTGAAGGAACTCTTATGGGCTTCAGGGTAAAATCTACAGTCCTATCATCAGACGAGTATGGCATGGAGATTACTTTTGAATCATGGTAGCCTTCCTTTTTAACCTGATAGTACCACGCCTTGAAGATAGGTGATTCTTTCGTGTTCGGTTTTGAAAATGGAGTTGTCTGGCCAGTGTAAACGAGACGGTTCTCATTTTCTCCCCAGTATATTGAAGCCCCCGGAGGATCAGAATTGATTCTTTCATAAATGGTCTTGGTTTGTGTGGATTCATTCTTGGGTGTTGAGGCGCAACCGTGAACTGAAAGTAAAAGGATAGTCAGCATGATGCAAGCTTGAAGTCTTATAATGATTGAATTCATTTTCATCGTCTCCAGAAAGATTTAATAAATGCGTTGGTTCCCATTATTGAATTGTATCGGAAAGATAATTATGTTCCATAAGAGGTTGCATAGAGATCATCACGCCAAATTCAATTATGTAAGATAGCTCTTAATGATTGGCTGCCATGCAGATTCGCTAATCAACCAGGTTTGAATAATGTGTAGAGGTAGAAATAATAATTGCGACGCAGTGATATACAAGGCTGCTTTATTTATACATCAGATTATCAAGATGTAGCTTCTTATGCATTTTGCATAGGTGTTCCAATGCCCTTAGCCGAATTCTGTATTCACTATTTAATAAAGTACGATTTAAACGGACGGGGCTTATTTGACTTAACCCGTTATGGATGACCACCTCGATACGGCATTCATATCCAGGCCAGCAAAATGACCGTCCCTGAAGTGCCTGATGCCGGCGATGCCGATCATGGCTGCGTTGTCCGTACAGTACTTCCTTTCCGGGATGACGAGACGTATCCCTTCCAGGTCGGACTTCTCTTTCAGTGCCTCGCGTAGGGCCGTGTTGCTCGCCACGCCACCGGATACCACAACGAGATCCATGCCCGTTTCTTTTGCGGCCCTGATGGTCTTGGTTACGAGCACATCCACTACTGCTGCCTGAAAGGCGGCTGAGATTTCGGCAATGAGGTGTTCTTTGCCTGGCTTTGTTATCTTTGCCTCGGGCAGACCTGAAAATCTCAGGTCGAGCCCTTCGAAGATATCTGATTTTATCACCAGGTTTAAGACTGCTGTTTTGAGGCCCGAGAAACTGAAGTCATAGCTGCCGTCATTCATCAGGGGCCTCGGCAGGGTGATGGCGCTATGGTCCACTCCCTTGGATATCTTCTCAATGATCACGCCGCCCGGATAACCCAGGTTTAAAAGCTTGGCAACCTTGTCAAAGGCCTCTCCTGCGGCGTCATCGATGGTCTGGCCGATCTGGGTGATATCGGACTCGCTTTTGACATGGTAGAGCGATGTATGGCCCCCGGAGACCACCATGCCCATGTGCGGATAGGTCAGCTCGGCGCCGATCTTGGCCGCACAGAGATGGCCCTCCAGGTGGTTGATCCCGCAGATGGGGATGGAAAGGCCATAGGCAAGTGCCTTGGCATAGGAAATACCTACCAGTAAGGCGCCGATGAGGCCCGGCCCCTGTGTGACTGCGATCCCGTCGATGTCGGTCAGGCAAATACCCGCCTTATGGAGTGCCTCGTCCACAACAGGTACGATGAGCTCGATATGCCTGCGGGATGCAATTTCAGGAACCACTCCGCCGAACACGGCATGGTCTTCAATCTGGCTCGCCACGATGTTTGAGCGGATCTCGCATTGAGTCGTGACTACAGCTGCAGCGGTCTCATCGCAGGAGGTCTCGATGGCAAGGATATATCGTGGCTCGTTCATGGCTTTTCTCGTTGAGGTATAAGTTTGTCCGGCCGATTGAGGTATTAAGAAGATAGGTCGTGGCGCGTAAGCAGCGACCGCACTTCATACCCCAGGGCCTCAATGGCCTCTTTGCCGCCCTCGCACCGGTCGAACACTGCTACTACCAATTCGATCTCCATGCCCGCCTCCCTGATGCGCTCGATGGCGGCAATCGTACTGGCACCCGTGGTGATGACGTCCTCCACGACAAGGGCCCGCTGGCCGGACTTGACAGGCCCCTCGATGACATTACCCGTGCCGTGGGTCTTCTGGGACTTGCGCACGAGAAAGGCCATGATCTCTCTGCCTTGACTGTAAGCGGCCAGGCTGGTGGCAACGGCAATGGGGTCGGCGCCCACGGACATGCCTCCCACGGCATCCACCTTCCTGTCCTTGATGAGGTCATAGGTGAGTGAGCCTATGATGGAGGCACCCATGGGGTTCAGGGTTACCTGGCGCAGATCCACATAGATGTCCGACTCCTTGCCCGATGACAGGATGAACTTGCCGAACTTCACTGCATCACGCTTGACGATTTCTTTAAGCTGATCGGTTTTATTCATGGAAGACCCTTTCAAAGATGGTGTTTATATGGGCTAGGTGGTGGGAGAGGTCGAAAAGGTCATCGATCTCTTTTTCCCCCAGCACCTTCCCGATTGCCTTATCCTTCTTGAGGAGCGCTTTGAAATCTGCATCGCCCTCCCAGACTGAAAGCGCGTTGCGCTGTACCAGCGCATAGGCATCATCGCGGCCCATGCCCTTGTCCACCAGCGCAAGCAGGACGTTCTGGGAATGCCAGAGCCCCTTGGTGAGTTCCAGGTTCTTCTTGATGTTCTCAGGAAAAACCACGAGACCTTCGATGATACCCGTGAGTCTGACAAGCATGAAGTCCAGCACCGTGGTCGCATCCGGCCCGATAACCCTCTCCACGCTTGAGTGGCTGATGTCGCGCTCATGCCAGAGCGCCACGTTTTCCATGGCTGATATGCTGTACCCCCGGAGCAGTCGGGCGAGCCCGGTGATATTCTCGCTCCCGATGGGATTCTTCTTGTGCGGCATGGCGGATGATCCTTTCTGCCCCTTTCCGAAAGGCTCCATGGCCTCCAGCACCTCGGTGCGTTGGAGATGCCTGATCTCGGTGGCGATCTTTTCGGCCGTTGCGCCTATGATGGCCAGTGTTGCGAAAAACTCCGCATGCCTGTCCCGCTGGAGGACCTGTGTGCTTATGGGTGCAGGCTTGAGGCCCAGCTTTTTACACACGTATGCCTCCACTTCTGGCGGCACGTTGGCAAAGGTGCCTACCGCCCCTGAGATCTTCCCATAGGAGATAACCTCCAGGGCCGAGAGCATGCGCGTGAGGTTCCGCTCCATTTCCGAATACCAGAGCGCGAATTTCAACCCAAAGGTGATGGGCTCTGCATGGATGCCATGGGACCTGCCCATAGCAGGGGTGTCTTTGAATTCGTAGGCCCTTTTTTTCAGCGACTCCATCAGTGCCTTGATGTCTTGGACGATCACTGTGCTGCTTTCCATCAGAAGCAAGGAATATGCCGTGTCCAGGACATCCGAGGAGGTAAGCCCCATATGGATGAACCGGGCATCCTCGCCCACATATTCGGCTACACAGCTCACGAATGCGATGACGTCATGACGGGTTACAGCCTCGATCTCTTCGATGCGCTCAACGGTGAAGCAGGCCTTTTCCTTGATGGTGGCAAGGCTTTTTTTCGGGATCTTGCCCAGTTTCGCCCATGCATCGCATGCCGCCAATTCCACATCGAGCCACTTCTGATAGCGGTTTTCCTCCGACCAGATCTCTTCCAACTGTTTCCTTGTATATCGTGGTATCACTTCTTCGGCACCCTCCGGTCTATCATATAGTTGCTGCCTTCGAGTTCTTTGATATGCTTCTTGATGTCGGTGGCATCCTGGGAGGCCTGGCCGTAGTGGGTGTAGTGTCCTTCTACATTCAGCACAACAGCCAATGATATGGACATCATGGGAAATTTCCGCACCACGCCGTCCCTGCCGGTTGAAATAATACCGGCTTGATCAAGATCATCATCATTATAGAAGTTTTTTATTACCATATCGAACCTTGATATTACCTCTTCGCACAGGGAACGTATAGCATTCTCCGGGCAGACAAAAACAAAGTCGTCCCCTCCTATGTGGCCCACAAAGGTCTTTTCATCCTTGAGTTCTTTGACTGCATTCGTGATAATCCTGCCTGTAGCGACAAGAACCTCATCACCGCGGGAAAAACCATAGTGGTCATTAAAGGGCTTAAAGTTATCGATGTCTACCCA
>CAYMDG010000039.1:2524-8951 GCA_964388905.1 uncultured Bacteriovoracaceae bacterium | reverse complement strand
CTGAAGTGGTTATCAGCACTTTTTTCTACGATAAAGACGGCCCTCACATCATCACCCCGCCGGCGCCTGCTGAAACATTTCCACTTCCTCGAGATCTTCCATGATTTTTCTCATGAGACGCGGCAGGTCTACCTTGTCCATACCGATGCTGTCCCAGGCCTTACGAGAGATCTGCCCCACCCAGGGGTCGCCGCCGTTTCCCACGCCGCATGCCCTTACAAAGGCATCGGCGATGTGCACCACTGCCACCCTGTCCTTGAACTTCACTGCCCCGTCAGGATCGTGGTGGCCGGCAATGGGGACTGCAAGCTTTTCCGGAAGGTTCCATTCCTTTGAGAGCCACAGCCCGATCTCGGCATGATCCACTTCCAGGATTTCGAGCTCTGCCTCCCTGAAGGAGATCTGCTTTGCATTCACCACGTCCACGATCTTGTCATAATCCGAGCTCAGGGAGACCCTCACCAGGACCTTGCCGATATCGTGGAGCAGGGCTGCGGTGGATATCTCCTCGGGTTCGTTCAAACCTAATGTCCTGCTGATAGTTCCTGCAGCGATGGCCGAACCCAGCGAGTGCTCCCAGAGACCTACCATGGAGCGTTCCATCAGGTCAAAGACCGAGGCCGAGAGTACCACGCCCTTGATTACGTTGAACCCTAAAAGGATAATGGCATGGCTGATGGAAGAGATCCTGCCCGGGAACCCATAAAAGGATGAGTTCACGAGTTTGAGCACGCGCGCACCCAGGACCTGGTCGGACGAGATGAGCTTGCCCACGTCTTTGGGTGAGACATCAGGGCTTTCCACCATTGTCATGAGCTTCTCCACCACCTTGGGAAGCGTAGGCAGGCTCTGGATCTTCCGGGCGAGCACCTTCAGTTGCTGGACCTTTGTGCTCATGGGCGTCCTCCTTGTTCGGAATTATCGGCTTCCCTTTCCGTATCCAGTTCCATGAGAGCTCTTTGTGCAGCAGAAAGGATCATTTGCATGAGAGGGTCCCCCTGAACCCGGGAGAACCTTGTCTTGAGTTCCTCTTCCCTCTGTTCCTTGGTTTTTGTCTCGCCGCCGAAATCCACGGGGTGCCCCTTGAGGGTCACGTGAGACACATTCATCCGCATGAGGCGCTCGATGATGTTCTCGCTCAGCTCCGTGCCTTCGGCACACAGCGCCATGCCTGCATCATTGGTTATGGGTTTGGCCAGCACCATACCTGGTTTTACCAGTTCTATGGGAACCTTCTGCATGAGAGCCTCCTTAAGGTACTCACCTAACCCGTGCACCGACCTTTGGCGCCCGCTCAAAGGTTACGAGAGTAAGTTTGCCGTCTTGGCCGTCAGTAGCGAGCAGCATCCCTTCGCTTGCAAGACCCATGAGCTTGGCCGGTTTCAGGTTGGCCACCACTGCTATGTACTTATCGACAAGGTCTTCCGGCCTGTATGCCTTTCCGATACCGGCAACGATCTGGATGGTCCTGCCCACATCGACCTTAAGGATCACAAGCTTGTCGGACTTCTCAACCGATTGTGCTTCCATGATCCTGCCCGTTTTTATCTCTACACGACCGAATTCACTGATATCAATAATATTATCAGGTTCATGGTCAGTCTTTTTATCAGTCTTGGCCTGGGTCTCCTCTTTGGGACCGCCCATTTTATCTACCCTGGGGAACAGGGCCTGGGCCTGAGAGATCTTAACGCCTGGCTTGAGATGTCCAAATGAGTTCAGATCTGTAAGCAAAATAATACTGTCTATACCCATTAGGTCAAGGATGGCCCGTGAGATGGAAGGCATTACCGGGAAGATAAGCACCGAGACAAACCGTATGGATTCCATGAGATGGTACATGACAGTGGCGAGTCTGGGCATATCCTTTTTTGCAAGCTCCCAGGGGGCCGTCTTGTCTATGTACTTATTCAGGGCCGAGATGAGTGACCATACCGACATGAGGGCCGTATGCAGCTCCAGTGACCCCATCTTGGCGGAGTAGTCCTGGACCACCTTCATTGCAAGGTCCTTCAGCTCTAGGTCAATGTCCAAGCTGCCGGGCTCGGGTGCGGGAAGGATGCCGCCAAAGTATTTTGCCACCATAGAGGTGCTCCTGCTCACCAGGTTGCCCAGATCGTTGGCCAGGTCCGCATTGTACCGCTCGATGAGCGCCTCTTCCGAGAAGCTGGAGTCGAGCCCGAAGACCATATCCCGTACCAGGAAGTACCGGAAGGCATCCACCCCGTACTTGCTCTTCATTTCAAGAGGGTCCACCACATTGCCAAGGCTCTTGGACATTTTGGTGGCATCCACATTCCAGAATCCGTGCACATTGAGGTTCTTATACGGCTGCGCCCCCATGGCCTTGAGCATGGTTGGCCAGTAAACGGCGTGCGGTTTGAGGATGTCCTTGCCCACGAGGAGCTGGGCTTCATTCCAGAAATCCTTGAAATGAATGCCATCGGGGTAATCAATGCCCGTGAGGTAGTTAATAAGGGCATCAAACCATACATAACAGACAAAGTTCGCGTCAAAGGGCAGCTCTATACCCCAGGAGAGCCTTTTTTTCGGCCTAGAGATGCACAAGTCGTCTATGGGGTCCCGCAACATGCCGAGCACCTCGTTCTTGTACCGCTCGGGCCGTATATAATCAGGATTGTTTTTAATATATTCAATAAGCCAGGGCCGGTATTTTTCCATCCTGAAGAAATAGTTCTGCTCCTGGACAAAAGTCAGTGGCGTCAAGTGGATGGGGCACTTGCCGTCAACCATCTCGGTCTCTGTCATGAAGCGTTCGCAGCCCGTGCAGTAGTGGCCGCCGTATTCCCCGAAGTAGATGTCGCCTTTGTCGTACACCTCCTGGAGAATCCGCTGAACGGTCTTTATGTGGTCGGGTTCGGTAGTGCGTATGAAACGGTTGTTTTCTACCTCCACCTGAGGCCAGAGGTCGCGGAAGCGCCGGCTGTTTTCATCCGCAAGGTCTTTCGCCGACATACCGAGCCCCTTGGCGGTCTCCATGATCTTGTCGCCATGTTCGTCCGTACCAGTGAGGAAAAAGACCTCTTCACCAAGGAGCTTGTGAAAGCGCGCCAGGACATCACCGATGACCGTGGTATAGACATGCCCCAGATGGGGCTTGGCGTTCACATAATAGATGGGTGTGGTCACGTAGAAGTACTTTTTCATGGCTGAGGGCTCCTTTTTTTCCGTGCATTGCGATTCCGTGACCTTTTTCTCTTGGTTTTGGGCTTTGAGGCAATCATGGGCACCATGGGGGGTTCTTCTCCCGGCTGTTCTGCTTCCAGGAGGATCTCTCTCTCCTTTTCCTGGGCCGGGACTTTGTGATCACCGAGCTTCTGGAATTCTTCGGGTGTAAGGATATCTGAGACGTTGGCCTTGATGAAACGCCTATCCGTCAGTTTTGCCACGAAGGTCTGGTTAATGACATTGATACTCACCACTATTGCCTCCCCCTCGCCAATAAAGACCTTTTTACCCGGCTTGGGGAGGTTCTCGATGAGGTTTGCATAGGACTCCTTCTCATAGGCAAGACAACACTTGAGCTTCCCGCACAGCCCGGATATCTTGGTAGGGTTGAGCGTCATATTCTGGTTCTTGGCCATCTTTACGGAAATCCGCTGGAAGTTCGTCAGGAAGGTTGAGCAGCAGAGTTCCCTGCCGCAGCTTCCTATTCCACCGAGCATGGCAGACTCTTGGCGTGTCCCTACTTGGCGAAGCTCGATCCTTGTACGGTAACGCTCTACCAGATCTTTGAGAAGCTCCCTGAAATCAACCCTTCCCTCTGAAACAAAGGAGAAGGTGATCTTGTTCTCGTCAAAGAGCTGCTCTACTGTGATGAGCTTCATGGACAAACCCCGTGATCTGATCCGTTCATGGCAGAAGGCAAAGCAGTCTTTTTCCTTGGCGCGGATCTTCTCGAGCTTTGCCAGATCCTCATCGGTCATCTTGCGGATAACGGGTTTGATTTCTTCCAGCCCCGAGGCTTCATCCTCTTTTGTGTATCCGATGACCCGTGCAGTGCACTGTCCTGCCTCAGTACTCACGATGACCATATCCCCCTGGTCAAGTTCCAGGTCCTGGGCATCGAAAATATACGGGGTCGGTATGGTATCGAATCTCACACTTACGAGTCGTTTTGCTTTTTCTATAGTTTCCATCATCACTATGTTAGCAACCATACGTCATATTTTTCAAGTGCATCTTTCACTGAAGTTGATCATATGGGATATTTATGTGATAAAAGGACAAGGCAAAAGCATCCTTCATGGGGGGAGTATGACACTCTGGGAGTTTTTTATAAAGGGCGGGCCCGTAATGTGGCCTTTATTTGCCTGCTCCATAATCGCACTAGCTATTATCATTGAGCGTTTGTTCGCCTTGCGGCAGAGCAAAATCATTCCAGAAGAGCTCATAGAGGAGTTAGAGAGACTTATCCGCATGGGCAGGCTTGGTGACATTGAGCAGCTCTTGAAAGGGAGTTCATCACCCCTGTGCCCCATAATCATGACGGCTATCAAGAACATAGGAAGGCGCCGTGAGATCATCAAGGAATACATGGAAGAGGAAGGCGCAACACAAGCTTACACCATGGAGAGGTATACCGACATCCTGGGTATCATTGCTGCGATTGCTCCCCTTCTCGGATTTCTGGGCACTGCCACGGGCATGCTCACCACGTTTAAGTCAATAAGCACAATGGGAAACAACTACAGCCTGCTGCTCGCCACCGGCATCTCAGAGGCCCTCATCACCACCATAGTAGGTCTGGCAATAGCCATACCCGTTTATGTCTGCTATCGGATCCTCATTGCGCGCAACGATTATCTGCTCATGGATATGGAAATGACCTCTGCGAGAATACTCGAATACCTAAAGGGTGATAATAATGAGGTTCAGGCGGAATAAAAGACTCAAGAATAAATCACTTATTGACATTACACCGCTGGTGAGTATCGTATTTCTGTTGCTGGTCTTCTTGTTGCTTGCAACGGGAGTACCTCTCGGATTGAAACAGGATACCCTGATCAGGCAAGGGGAAGACCCTTCTGGCGCCTCGATGGTCTTGGTAGTCTTGCCGGGAATAGTAGTCATGGACGGAAAGCCAATGAGCAATGGAACCCTTCAAGGATTGCCCCGTAACAGGGATATGGTTATCCTTGCTTCTAAAGAGATCCCTTACTCGAGGGTGATAAGCATACTGGAGGTCTTGAGAACGTCCGGACATACCAGGATCTCTTTGGCGACAAAACCTTTGAGCAATTAAGAGTTTTTCAAAATTATACGTCAAAAGGTTTGACTTAGTAGTATCATCTCAGTAATATTATTGGAAATGAAGCGGATCCTCATTATAGAAGATGACAAGAATATTCAAGAACTGCTTCGGCAGGAGCTCAATGACGAAGGGTATGCCATCTCCATTGCCGGAAACGGGAAAGAGGCCTTGTCTGTCTTGAAAAACAAGGACAGCGAGAAGCCGGATCTTATCATCCTTGATCTGAGGATGCCGACCATGGATGGAATTGAGACTATGGGGCATATCCTGAAAATGAAGAATGAGGCCCCGGTAATCATCCACACAGCATACCCCAGCTACAAGGATGATGCCTTGGCCACAGCCGCGGATGCGTTTGTCGTGAAATCACATGACTTGACCAAGTTAAAGAATGCAATAGTTGAATTGATTGGTAAATAATGTCATTTATAAATCCGAACAATGTTGAGGTGGTTATCCTTGCCGGTGGAAAGGGGGAACGACTCTATCCACTGACCAAAGACCGTGCAAAGCCGGCGGTGCCGTTTGCCGGGATGTACCGCATCATAGATTTTACCCTGTCAAACTGTGTAAATTCAGGCCTCAAGAAGATTTATGTGTTCTCACAGTACAAATCCCACTCCCTGAACCGCCACATCCAGCAGGGCTGGCTCTCTTTCTTTTCCTATCCCATGGGAGAGTTCATCTATGACATCCCGGCACAGCAACGCATCGGGAATAGCTGGTATGAGGGCACGGCCGATGCAGTCTTCCAGAACATCTATTCCCTCCAGCAGGACATGCCCGGCTATACCCTGATCCTCTCTGGCGATCACATTTACCAGATGAATTATATGGAGATGATTCAGTTCCATGTGCGCAGAAAGGCCGATGTGACTATAGGGGCGGTGCCCATGCCGGTCGAAACGGCCAACCAGTTCGGCGTGATCAAAGCCGATAAGGGTATGAACGTGGTAGGGTTTCAGGAAAAACCCAAAAAGGCCCCCTTCACCATGCCGGGCGATGCAAGCAAGGTAATGGTCTCCATGGGGATCTATGTATTTAACACCAAGACACTCATCCGCCAGCTCGTGGAGGATGCAAAGATCAAGTCGAGCTCTCATGACTTCGGTAAAGACATCATCCCGCGCATGGTGAAGCACAGCAAGGTCA
>CAYMDG010000039.1:0-2424 GCA_964388905.1 uncultured Bacteriovoracaceae bacterium | reverse complement strand
TACGAGTCGGGAAAACGCTATCTTGATACCTGCTTCGGGTCAGTGGTGAAGAGGTCTTTCTTCAGCGGCACTGCCAGCGCATATGTGAAGGTTAGTGAGGGATGCGACAACCGATGCAATTACTGCCTTATCCCATCCATCAGGGGTTCTCTGGTAAGCAAGCCTATGGGGGACCTTATTGCCGAATGCATGACGCTTGCCCAAGGCGGGGCCAAAGAGATCGTCTTGGTGGCTCAGGACCTTGGCAGTTATGGAAAGGATCTGGGCACCAAGGGAGGCCTTGTCCGGCTTGTGGAGAAGATCTCGGCCATTGAAACCGTAGAGTGGATACGCCTCATGTATGTGCATCCGGCTTCGTTGACCAAGTCCCTGGTCGAGCAGATCGAGGTAAACCCAAAGGTGTGTCCGTATATCGATTTGCCTATCCAGCATGTTTCGGGCAAGGTTCTCAAGGATATGGGAAGACGGGGTGGGGCTGGTGCGGTGAGGAAGGCCTTTGATCTTATCCATGCGTCAAAAAAAGAGATATGGGTCAGGACGAGTCTCATGGTAGGCCACCCCGGCGAAGATGATGATGCCTTCAGCGAACTCGAGCATTTTGTCGCACAGGGCAATGTCCATCACCTCGGGGTCTTTGCATATTCACCGGAACAGGGCACCAAAAGCTATGACCTCAAGTATATGCCTGAAAAACGCATTGCCGCCAAACGCAAGCGCAGGATAATGGCACTCCAGCAGAAGGTTTCGAAAAAAAGGCTTAACAAGATGATCGGCAAAGAGGTAAAGGTCCTCATTGAAGGGTATCACGCAGAAACAGAACTTCTCCTGAAGGGAAGGGCCTTGTTTCAGGCCCCGGAAGTGGACGGTATGGTTATCATCAATGAAGGCGGGGCCGATGCAGGGAACATCATTGATGTTGAGATCACCGGTTCATGGGAATATGATCTGATAGGAAGGATCGCATGAACGATGTACGTATCATAGAACTTGGGAGAGAGGCTGTGCGCATCGAGATCGAAGGTCTCGAAGAGCTTGCCTCTCAGATTGACGAGGGCTTTGCGCAGTCAGTAAGGATTATTTCCGACCTTAAGGGCAAGGTGGTGCTCACGGGAGTAGGAAAGTCGGGTATCATTGCCAGGAAGGTGGCCTCCACCATGATGAGCATAGGGACACCTGCCATCTTCATGCACCCGGTGGACGGTCTGCATGGCGATCTCGGGTCGATCATGTCAGAAGATGCCGCTATCATCATCACAAACAGCGGCAAGACCACAGAGGTTATCAATCTCATCCCATCACTGAAAGCGCTTAAGATCCCAATCATTACGATCACCTCGGATAAGGATTCGCCGGTTGCCAGGGCATCCGATGTGGTGCTGAGGTGCAGTGTGAGCAGGGAGGCCTGCACCCTGGGGCTCGCCCCTACCGCCTCCACAACGGCACAGCTTGCCCTCGGTGATGCCATAGCGGTAGTGGTCTCCAAGATCAAGGGCTTTGACAAGGATTCATTCAGGGTCCTTCACCCTGCAGGGGAAATAGGGAAACAACTCATGGTCGGCATCTCTCAGATGATGATCACCGGAGAACGCATCCCCATGGTCGGTCTCGAAACCACACTTCCTGATGTAGTAGTTGAAATGACAGAGAAAAAGCTGGGCTTCACCCTGGTAGGTATAGCCCCGAACGTAGAAGGTATGATCACGGATGGAGACCTGAGGAGGGTTCTCTTAAATCACGGTGACAAACTCGCCGGGCTTCGTGCTAAAGACATCATGTCGCCCAAACCCAAGCGTATCAGCAGTGACAAACTCGCCATTGATGCCCTGGATATCATGGAAAAATCTCAGATTACCTCCCTGGTAGTAACGGATGAATCCGACAGCATGACCGGCGTCATCCACCTCCATGACCTGCTGGGCAGGGGTAGGCTGGGGCTTCGCTGAGGCCTTTCCTTTCTGGAATCCCGGCCCTATTGGTATGACAGCAACCCCCAAGGAGGACGACCATGGAAAAGTCATGGCAGGATGTGCTGGATCGATTCCATTATGGAATTTACCTTGTCACTATTGCAGCAGACGGCCTCTATAACGGCATGATTGCATCCTGGGCTGCCCAGTGCTCCCATACCCCCCCGCTCATCACGCTAGCCATAAGGAAGAACAGGCTCTCCCAGACCCAGATCATGCAGGCAGGCAGGTTTACGTTTAATATTTTGCCTAAGGATGCCCTGCCTTTACTCAGCAAGTTCAAGGTTCCGGACTGGAAACACAAATTCGATGGCATTGAGTATGAGCTCTCTCCAAGCGGCAATCCTGTTCTCAAAAACGCCCTGGGCTACATCGACTGCGTGGTGGAGCGGGCCATCGATACTGGCGATCATACCCTGTTCATAGGCCGTGTAACCAGCGGGGCCTTCAAGAAGGA
>CAYMDG010000038.1:0-16762 GCA_964388905.1 uncultured Bacteriovoracaceae bacterium | reverse complement strand
TGTTTGAAGCGGCAAGATGGGCACCATCATCCAACAACAACCAGCCATGGCGCATCCTATATGCCAGACGGAATACGCAACACTGGCCTCTCTTCTTCAACTTGCTTAGCGATTCCAACAAGATTTGGGCCAAGAATTCTTCCGTACTCCTCCTCATCATTTCGAAAAATACCTTTGATAACGGGCAACCATCGCGCACCCACTCTTATGATGCCGGTGCAGCATGGGAGAATCTTGCCCTGCAGGGGAACCTCATGGGTTATGTTGTCCATGGCATGCAAGGGTTCGATTATGAACTTGCCCAGTCTTCCCTGAACATCCCTGATGGTTTCACGGTTGAGGCCATGGCAGCAATAGGAATACCAGGCAGCAAGGAAGATCTGCCAGATTACCTCCAGGAGCGCGAATCACCAAACGATAGACTAAAACTCACGGAAACAGTCTTCGAAGGGCCTTTCCAAGGTTAAACCAATAAAGGAGTGCAATGAGAAATAAATTTCTGGACACCGGTGACCCGGGGTATCATCCATTACGTAAGTTCAAGATAATCCTCAGCGGCCTGAAATTCGGTGTCATCTTTGAGATTAGCGTTGCATACAAGCTTATATTATCTGCGATTATATTGTGCTTTAGTTTGTTTTTTCATGACTGGGTAGATGTAATGGTAATCCTGGTCGCGACAGCACAAGTGCTGACAGCAGAACTCTTTAATACTGCTATAGAAGCAATCTGTGATTTTGTAGAACCAGCCAATAACCAAAAAATCATGATCATAAAGGACATCTCGGCAGCTGCCACAGGGATCAGCATATTAGCTTGGGCCATAGTCATCATATATGAGTATTATAAACTGGTGATGCTCTACGCAGGTTGAACTATCCATGAATTTGAAAAGCTCTGAGTGGTAAGGGCAATGGTATTTGTTTTTAAGTGATATCATCATTATATTGTCAAAGTGCCTGACACTAATGATGATTTTATTTTTGCAGTTGATTGATCAGGGCTATCCTAGAATACTACTATCCAGTATTTATCATGATTATGGTTTTGCATCTGATCCATGTTTATATTAAACTTCCATTAATTGGAAGTATAATTTCTATATTACGTTATTGTAGAAGCAATATTATCAGTATACCGTTCATAATCATGAAACGGTTTCATGATGCGTAAGAGATACAGCGAATCAATACATATGGGAGGATGAGATGAGAAGATTTATCTATACGGTTGTTATCTGTGTGTTACTAACGCCAACTCTACCTGCCTGGGGATGGGATCATGGGGATAATACTCTGACTATGGCTATGGCCTTTGGGAGAGCCCAGATAACCCTGCAAGACGTCATAAGCACTGTAGAAAAAACATCGGGCGGCAAGGTCGTGGCAGCTGAGATAGAGCAAAAATGTAAACTGTTCTGTTCTAAAGCTGGTTTACCGTTATTCGAAGTGGAATCTGTTAAAGACGGCACACTAACTGAATACTTTATAGATCCTTTAACAGGCACGATCGTTGAACAAAATAAATGCTGGTGGTCTTCCCTGGATTGTGATGCCCCATGGAAATCAGAGGGCTTTATCGCGATTAAAATGACCATGGAAAAAGCTGTAGCAGCAGCAGAAAAGGCAACAGGAGGCAAGGCAATGAGCGCCAGACTAAAAGAGAGGAAAGGATTGCTCTTCTATCAGGTTCAAACAATTACAGAGGGAAATGTCAAAGCTGTACTGATCGATCCTGATAACGGCAAGACATATCAGGCACCACAGTCCCGTCATAATAAGTGTTTCTAAGAAGAAAACTGATTTAGCAGGACAAGTCTTTTTCCAGAATCCAGGGCGGAGAATGCCCCTACTCCTCCCAGCAGACTCGCCCTGGATTCTAACCAAATATTTAAAGAGCACCTAATAAGGAGACACACTTTGGGAAAAGTTTCAGATAAGGTTATCACCTCTACACTTTTCGCTATGGTCCTCTTCTGGATATCTCTCATTGGAGGTTGCGGGGGAAGTGAGGCAGAAAAAGCAGCCACTGATCTGGTAAAAAAGGTTATTGGGGGAGAGGTTGCAAAGCAGGGTGATGCAGTTAAAAAACAGATCGATCAGATAATAAACCTGGGATCTGACAAAGGTAAGAAAGAAGGGGAAGGGAGTGCTGAAGGAGAAACGGAAAAAGGATCAGAAACTAAATCCGCAGAAAGCTCTGGCGAAAGAGAAGACTAATCAAATTAGCCTAGTAATCAACTAATAGGGATACCGCTATTATAACCTTAGTTCCTTTTCTTTCAGTAAGACTTGGTTGAATGACCAACTCCATAAGTAATCTACACATACTAACCACCTCCCTTTGGGGGAGCTGCAATAGCTCCCCTTTTTTTTAATGAAACAGAAGCTATGATCAAACATAACCTACATTATTGGTATGGTACCAGCTTATGTTCAAACATCTTGGGATTCATTCTTGGTTTGTTATGTGTAATGGAAAAAGAGGTGTTACCTTGATAGGCTTTAATACAGCGACCTAGTGGCGAACCTAATATATACCAGTCTGTCTCTAATAATTTAAGTAAAAGGAGGAATAGGACCTTTCATGAAGAATCTTACAACCAGAGACTGGGCATTGATTGCAGTTGAAGCAGGCTTATTCTTCATTTTCACCATTGTCATATGGCTTGATGAGTATGTGGATTTACCACATCGTCTACTAGGGGCTCCACCGACTCTATACAGGGCTCAGGAATTCATCATAGAGACTATCTCGATACTCCTAGTTGCAATAGTCATTATCACCATAACTTTTATCTCACTGCGGAGAGCTAGGCGGATTGAACGATTTTTAAGGGTTTGTGCCTGGTGCAGGAAAGTGTGGGTGGATAATGAATGGGTAGGTTTCGAAGAGTACACATTGAAAAAGCATTCACTCAAATCCAGCCATGGCATCTGCGAAGAATGCGTGACCAAACTTGAAAAAAAGAAAGAACAAAAGACAACAGGAAAAACTGAAGGGCTCACAAATAAACTACCACACCACCTGCGAATGCGGTACCAGAAGCCGTTACAATAAGTAGACAATTTTCAGTATATCAAGACCACTTTAATGTCGATCTATATGGAATCACATAGATAATGCTTGGAGGCCAAAGAATTAGACACCATTAACATTCTCCTTTTGAATCTAGTTTTGAGATATTTCTTGAAGCAGATATTTTAGTCGGTTCCGTCTTGATTGTTTTTATTTGATATATCTGGTTTTAAATGGGATGGCAGATGTTTGGCAGCAAAGAAAAACCCAAAGGATATAACAAGGGTAATGAAGGCTACCGTGTATGCGAGTGATTTCCCATGCCATAACCCGACAACCCAACGGCTGAACTCATCGGCAAACACAGCTGCCTTTCCGCCATAAAGTTCCAGATCATGTCTATACATCTTGGAATTATGAGCCATAATCGGATAAGAAGATCCACCTATTATTTCGTAACCAAGAACGCCGCTCAAATAATCTTCAGCTGTCTGATAAATATAGATGGCACTCCCTAAACCAACAAGCAGGATAATAGCGCTGATAAGATTAAAGAATGCATGTAGATTTTTGATTTTCCACTTCATAGTATAACTGGTTTAACTGCTATTCAGCAGATTGTCACGTCACTTTTAATCACGTTTTTACCACTCAAGAATGACAACTCCTGGAGATGGAATCTGATCTTCAAGTATGTTCATAATGACTGGCTGGTATATTTACCGAGTCCACTCACCGGTGTTCCATCAAGAAAAGGAAAGAGCTCTTCATCCATCCGGCGACAAAAATCTGCTTCGATGTACCACCACAATCAACAAGGGAGCGGACCATGAGTTTTAGAATGAAACCTTCCTGGGAAAGTAGGCCTGCTTTGAAACCATTGTGATATCGACCAGGTTTGGGATCGTTATAGCTGTCGATCCAGTCACCGTAGTCACGGTGAAGTTCAGCGAGACTGTAATACCAGTGAGGACCAAGGGCCAGGGCATCACCTATGAAGGCCCTCATGATGGCACCAGAGGCACGGTCCTGTATGTTCTTGTTCGGTAGTGATACCTGATACCCATCCCGGCATAAGGGGCATACAAAAATCACTAATCGATATACATTACCCAATATGAAGAGTTCTGATTATATATTCGCTACTATTGTAACTGTCGAAGGAATGTCGCTTATGTGTTCTCCATAATGAGCGAACTTAATGGTTTTGTCAGGTGCCACAATAAAAACAGCTGGAAGTTGTGTCTCATGTCCTTCAAATTTACCGTGCTTATAGCCTTGTAGAGTTGCCTTGATAGCCATAATTAGACCTGCAGGATGCATGTATTTGAGGATACTGCCGTATTCCACATGATAAAGCTGAAAAAGTTCACCCCTTGGATCACATATGATGGTGAATGGCCAGTCTTCTTTCTTAGTTGCAGTAGCCACAGTTTCAGGAGAGCTTTGCAGGATAACAAATAGCATTGCCCCTTTTTGTTCTATGAGTTCAATCTCACGCTTCAGATTAGCCATATCGATCTGGCAAATGGGACATCCGAGATAGCGCAGAAAAACCAGAACAGCCGGTTTACCTCCTGCTGCTTTAAAAAAGCTTTTTCCTCCCTCCCAGGGTGTCTCAAATTGAAAGTCAGGAGCTTTGTCGCCAATCCTAAGTTTTACACCCATTTCACTTTACCTCCTGTTCTCTCCATCACAGCTATGGTTTAGCTTCACAAAAAACGGGTAAAAGATGTGCCTATAATATTTTAAGCCTCTTTTTTGCCACTGCAACCACAATTGTCCTTATTGCAGAACTTCTTAAAAACAAGGTATCCAACGCCAGCCAGAATGCCGAGAACTATAACTCTCATGAAAAGTTTTTTCATCTCTGCCTCCAATATGATCAATTGATAATTAAGACTAATCACCAAGGGCAATTCAGTCAAGGGATGAGCATTCAATGCACAATGTAGTGCGAGTTGAATGATGGAACCTTCTTACTCAATCAGCCTACAGTGAATCGGTTTCGTAGCAGGCAGCAATCTCACCAAAATAAAGGGTATGATAGTCCTTTGCAGGATAGAGGTCTTCAAGGGCCGGATCAAGATAAGCTGGGTCCATGGGTGCTTTGAAACAGATCCAGCATTCAAGATGGAAGCCTGGCAGCTGGAGAACCGGAGATACTGTCTGCTGCGCTGTAACAGGAATCAGATTACAGGCTTTGAACTTGTCAAGGTCCCGCCCGGATTTGGTGCCGCAGAACATAAGGTCATCTTTCATGTCCCTTGTCGGCACTGAAACAGTGAAATCAGCCGCCTTTTCAATGATGGAGAAGGTGTGACGGGAATTGCGCACTGCCACCATAAAGACGCTCCGTTGCCAGATAAATCCGATCAACCCCCAGCCGATGGTCATCGTGTTCATGGCCTCTCCTGCCTTGACTGTAAGGAAAGCTCCATTCTTGATTTTCTTTGTTATGGTTTCAGAAATGGAAAGAGGGTCGCATTTTTTCATGATGAACTCCTTTGGCCCCAACAAAATGGTTTCATGAAAATTCCGTGTATGAATATGATAGTCCTAGTCTTCATGTTTAAGCTCCTTTTGAGAGATAGATAACGTTATTGAGTGCTGGGAATACCTTTCCGGAATCCTTATTCATACTTTCATGTAATATAAGAACCAGACCGTCTCTGGCAAGAAGTCTGCAGGCATAACCGGAATAATAGTAAGATAGGCTTCAGGTGAGATCCCTTCGATATCATCCCGGTTTTAAGAAGGCTAAAAAACTAAACAGATTGTTTTCAAATCTATGGTCTTCAGGTTACAAGCTTAGAGCTCCAGTCCTGGAACAAACTCATCGCTATCTGACGCTGATATGTCTATGAGTAAATCAATTATTTATCCATATTGCTCTAGTAGTAGATGCATTGACTTGTTATAAAAACATGTAGGCAAAAAGGGGAATGGGGTCGGAGTCGATTTGTTGGAAATATTTGAGAAATGGGATCGGTGTCAATAAAGAATCGTCTCTAACCTTGTTTTCCCCTTTAACCCTGAGTAGATATAATCCCAATGAGAGAAAGGACTCATAAGGCATGAACCAGACTATTGAAGTTATGAAGAACCATCGGTGCATCCGCAGCTTTGAGAATAAAGACATACCAGATGCGATTATTGACGAGCTGGTGGCAGTAGCACAGACTGCCCCCAACTCCATAAACGGCCAGCAGATAAGCCTGGTCATTGTTCGTGACAAAGAGAAAAAGCGCCGGATAGCAGAAATAGCAGGAGGCCAGGCCTGGATCGCGCAAGCACCTCTGTTCATCCTGTTCGTTGCCGATTTTTACAAGGCTAAACTTGCAGCCGACAAGGTCGGCAGACCTCTGGTCATTCCCGAGAGTGTCGAGGCCACAATTGCCGTATCGATCGATGCGGGGATATGCCTGGGTAATGTCATTACGGCAGCAGAATCACTTGATCTGGGGATTGTTCCCATCGGCGGCATCCGTAATGATCCTGCTGCCATGATCGAGTTGATGAATCTGCCCGAATATACCTTTCCCATCAATGGACTTTGTATAGGCTATCCTGCGGACAGATCCCGCCAGAAGCCCAGAATGCCTGTTGCTGCTTTCAGGCATGATGAAGTCTATGACCCTGCAAAGCTGAGAAAGCTGATAGATGAATATGACGCATTGATGGAACCATATCTGAAAAGCGTGGGCAGAGGAAACGAGGTCAATTGGAGTACGAATACCATCAATTTTTATTCTTTCGTATACTTTCCCAAGGTTTACCCGATCATGAAGCTACAGCGGTTCACGAACGATAAATAACAGAGCGAAACCAGCACTCAGTGTGAAGGCCAATAAATATTCTAAAGCATAGTTTATAATAAATAGGTGCTTTGTAACGGTCTAAAACTGATATGGCGGCCTTTTAACAATCAGAAGTACCTGACAAGGCCAATACTGATACCTCGATTAAGGGGTACCGGGAAGAGACAAGTATCACCGAGACCAGGCAAAGCTTTACCTGCAAAATTTTTGGCCGGATACTCCAGGTCTTATATGCATTCAAACTTCCTCAGTTTAAATGTACTCTTTACCTTCACCTTTTCCGGTTTGATTGAATGATCTAGACCCATTATTTATCAAGCTGAAGCGCTACAAACTGAGAGCCCCTCTTGTCCTTGATTAACAGGAGGACTGAGGCTTTTCCTTCAACAGCCTTCTGGAACTCATTAGTGTCTCGTATGCGTTTGCGGTTCACTTCCTGCACAAGCATGCCGGGCCTTATGCCGGCGCGTGCTGCTATCGAACCGGGATCAACCTGAGTCACCATAACACCCTTTTCATCCTGATATCCGTACTGATCAGCCATTTCTTTTGTAAGTGTTGCCAACGTAAGTCCCATTTTTCCCACACTGTAAGGCTGTGATGAAGCAGCCCGCTCAGTTGACGGCATCTTTTCAATCGTTACCGGCAAGACCTTCTCTTTGCCGTCGCGGATTATTGTTATTTCCACTGACGTTCCCGGGACAGTCATCGCTATCTTGTTGCGGAATGGGACAATAGCATCTATCGGTTCCCCGTTTAACTTGGCGATTACATCGCCTTGCTTCAACCCTGCCTTCTGGGATGGAGAATCAGGTGTAACCTGAGCGACAAGGGCTCCCTTATCATCTTTCAATCCGAATGATTGTACCAGTTCAGGTGTAAGTTCCTGGACCGTGACACCCAGATATCCACGAGTCACGCTTCCATGTTCCATCAATTGATTATTAATCTCCTTTACCAGATTGATGGGGATCGCAAAACCGATACCCATATACCCGCCACTCTGGCTGAAAATGGCTGTATTGATACCGATTGCCTGTCCTTCAAGATTGATTAAGGGGCCACCTGAGTTTCCCGGATTTATGGCCGCATCCGTCTGAATGAAGTCTTCGTAGTCGGCAATACCTATGCGGCTGCGCCCCAGGGCGCTAATAATGCCTGCGGTAAGTGTGTGTGACAACCCGAATGGATTACCAAGTGCAAGGACCCACTCGCCCACATCAAGTTTTCCAGAGTCCCCAAGAGGCAATACCGGGAGATTCTTTGCATCGATCTTGATTACCGCGACATCTGTCGGCGGGTCTGTGCCTATGGTCTTAGCCGTGAATTCACGGCCGTCAAGGAGCTTCACCAGGACCTTGTCCGCATCACCTACTACATGATTGTTCGTCAGAATGTAGCCATCAGATGAAATGATGAACCCCGATCCCTGTCCCTGGAGCATATGCTTCTGTTGAGGTGAGGGATTCTGAGGTTGTCCCGGCGTAGGCTCACCGAAAAAACGTTTGTAGAAATCATCATTAAAAGGTCCTATCGAAGGGTTAGCCGTTACTGTCTTCTCGACCTTTATGAAAACCACTGCAGGGGATGCCTCCCGTGCAACGGATGCAAAGGCCTTTCCGGTATCTTTGAGGTTTTCCAAAGCCTTTTCCTGCGCATGAACAAGGGAGGGCAGACTGATAAGAATTGCCATAAGAAAGGCAATTTCCATGAGATATAACGGGTGAGAACGGTGTTCTTCATAGCAGAGAGCCTTTATCATTTCCAAACCTCCAGGGTTGTAATAATTGTTTGTGGGGATTGCTTCTATTCACCTCTCCGATGAATCATAGATAATCAAAGGCAAAGAGAGTGCCAAACTCAACCAGCTGATATTTAATCTAATTTAGCCATAGCATTGGGCAATGGTCTTTGGAGTGTATAATTATATTACAGGCATGTATATTTTTTATACAGAAGTATATACCTCATATCTGCAGTTAACCCAGCAATGGCTACCTCTTTCAACTCTTAGAACTGGATGTATCATCTTGACAGAGGTATTTAACAAGTACTTATAGGTGAACCTACGATTTATTAATCTGTATCTAACTATAAAAGAACCAAGAGGCATAAGACCTTCCATGAGGAATCTAAAACCCAAAGACTTGTTGATAATTGGAGGAGAAGCAGGTTTATTCTTCATTGTCACCATAGTCCTATGGCTTGATGAGTTTATAGATTTGCCATCCCGTTTTTTTGGGGCTCCAACGACACCATACAGACCTCAGGAATACCTTCTGGAGACTATCTCAATACTGCTAGTTGCACTAGTCGTTATCACCATAACTTTTATCTCACAACTAAGAGCTAATCGATTGCAAAAGACTATTACAACAAGAGAAATGGAGATTAGCCGACTACGCTCCTTTGCAAAGAACACGAGTATAACACTGCAAGGTCGGGGGCTTTCTCCTGGAATGGTGGAAGGGGTGGCATTGCTCTACCAGCCGCTGGAAAGCGAATTGACCTTCGTGAACCAGGTCATTGCACAAAATGATGTGAAGGCTGAGATTAACCGGCTCGATTGTGCCTTGGCGACAGCGATCAGCGAGTTGGAAAACACTCAGAAGCATTTTGCAGGCGACATAGTGACTGGTGAGAGTTCCTTGCTGGATGCCCACCTGGCCATGCTCAAGGATGTCGAGTTTTGGGACAAGTGCAAGCAACGTGTGCGCAAGGACCTAATCAAGATCGAGCAGGCGGTTGCAGAAGAAGTCAGGGAGCTGGCGGGGATGCTGGAAGGATTGAAGCAGGAAATCATGCGGGAGCATAGTGCTGACATCCGTGATATCGGCCGTCGGGTTTTGCGGAATATTAGGAACCTCGACGATGTGTTGCCAAATCAACTGGTGTCTCTGCCACCAAACACGATTCTCGTCGCAAAGGAGCTCTTGCCGTCAGATTTATTGCAATTGGATCGCACAAATATGGCAGCCTTGGTCACGGAACACAACGGCCCTGCGTCACATGTCGCAATCTTGGCGAGGACCAGACGCATTCCTGCGGTCAGCGATATCAAAGATGCTGTATTGCTACTGGCTACTGGTGATCGCTTACTAGTGGATGCGGAAGCCGGAACTGTCACGGTGGCACCGACCCAAGTGCAAACGGCGCGCCTCGTGGCACGTAGGAATCAATATACCAATCCTGAACCCGCCGTGGCACAGAAACAAGACCAGAAATGCGCCACTAAGGATGGTGTCTGTATCGGGTTATATGCGAATATCTGTAGAACAGATGAGGCACACCTGGTCTTAGAGTATGGACTGGATGGTGTGGGCCTGTTCCGTTCCGAGTTTCTCTTTCTAGACGTCGAGCAGCCGCCGGACTTGGACACTCAGTATGCGGCCTATTCTGCAGTGGTGAAAATACTCAATCCACGTCCCATCATTATTCGTACTATGGATCTCGGTGGGGATAAAATCCCATGTTTCAATCGCACCGAAAACGACTTAGCCTTGAGAATGGGCAAACGTGGCTTGGCGTTTTCCCTGACCGAAAAGACGATGTTTCGCACCCAACTTCAAGCAATCCTCAGAGCTGCGCAAGGGGGTGATGTGCGTATTATGTTCCCCATGGTAACGGGTGTCGCAGACCTGAAAGAAGCATGCAACATGGTCAACGAGGTAGTCGAAACTGAACAACTTGCCAAGCGACCTTTCATTGGGGCCATGATCGAAACCCCTGCAGCAGTGTTTGATATCCAAGAGATTGTAAAAATTGTGGATTTTATATCCATCGGGACCAACGATCTCGCTCACTCTATCCTGGCCTCGGACCGCCAATCACAGGAATCTTCTGGCGTGCATTCGTTCCTGCATCCATGTGTGCTGCGGGCAACGGAGCAGGTGGTCCAGGCTACCCTGAATCAGGGGGTGGGCCTAACCGTGTGCGGAGAAGCGGCAGGAAATCCAGTGGCTGCTTGCCTGCTGGTGGGAATGGGTGTCCGGGCTCTCAGCATGAACCCGTTTTATGCCGCCCGCGTATGCAACGTTTTACAGCAATTGAATCTCGAACAAATGGAAGTCGCCGTCAAGGACGCCTTGAGGGTCACAACTCCGGAAGAAGTCGAGCAGATTATTGTATCTATACTTGGCGGAACAGAAGTGTAAATCAGTAAGTCCAACTTCTTCAGTAATCACTAAGGTTCGCCTAAAAGGATTGCCAAAGTAACCTTCCACTCCAGGCTTGTGTTTTTGAATTGCTTCTTAATACTCATTGCATGCATTCTTTTTGATCTTTCAAGATTGGAAAGGTCTTGATTTCGTAAAGCAAATCCTTTGTTATTTTTTATCTTTGCCCTTTGATACACTTCTAGTACGATATTCCTCATAATCAGGCACTAGACGATCATATTCACCGTCCATTAATGGGGAAGATATCATGAAATCAGCAGAGGCCCGGTTGCAGGCAATAGGTATATTCCATACCACTGCCATCCGAAGGAGGGCTTTTACATCAGGGTCATGAGGCTGTGGTTCGAGTGGGTCCCAGAAAAAGATGAGGAAATCAATCTCTCCATCTGCGATCTTGGCTCCTATCTGCTGATCACCGCCTAATGGTCCACTTTGGAGTATTGTAACCTTAAAGCCAAGTTCCTGCTCCAATATCTTGCCAGTGGTTCCTGTGGCATATATCTTATGGTGCGCCAGAAGTGTACGGTTAAATTTTGCCCATTCCACAAGGCCTTCTTTTTTATTGTCATGTGCCACAAGAGCGATCTTCTTATCATGATCCATAGCGATTTTTTTATGCTCCATAAGAATTTATGCTCCTTTCTGCTCAGTTAAGAAAAGACCTTCAGGGATAATTAGATACCCTTCACATTGTCATCACTTCAATTGATATGCCGATCCTGATAATGTGATTCCATTGATGATCTCAATGACACCAGCACATACGGTCTCAGGTTAGAACGGAGATGTGATCACACCGGTTTGTTTGTCAATTATGAGCATACCCAGGAACGAGCCTTCCTTTGTGAAAATTTCAGCATCGAATTCATCATCTTTTTCTATAATTTGACCATGCTTAAGATCAGGAATTTCTAAAGAATAAATATAATTATCTACAAGATAATGGGCCTGATCCATGGTAACAGGTTTTTCCAGTTTAGGAGATTTTTTCTCAATCTCCATCTTATATCTATACCTGTAATCTTGATAACTGTTTATATCCTCATCCCCATTATTGTACCCATGGTCATTGATGCACCAAGGGCAGAGCCAAATATTATCTTCCCCACCAGAGTGATGTTTGTCATCAATATCTCTGTGAGCATAGATTTGTGTGGTACCTGCCGCCAGGATAAAAAATACAAACAGTGCCAAGATTTTTGTAAGTTTCATATCCCCCTCCTTTGAGAACCTGAGGATATACATCTATTGTGCTTGTCAAATATGTAATAAGGTATGAAGCCAGAAAATCAATCCTGTCTGAGCAGAAGGCAGCCAACGCCTTGACTTTAGCCATTTTTAAACTAATTACCGTAAAGACATGAAATAGTTGATAATCAAAGGCTCTAGTTTATTCGGTTTTATTAAGAGCAGTTAAAGGTTATCTCTTTTTTTACAATCATTTAAACTTTGCTAATAAATGTAATATGTTAAAGGAACCTCATATGAATTAATTCACCTGCAGTCGCTGCCTTGGTTAGCCACCGAATGGAGCAAGCTATGAATAAAATAACGAGAAGTGTATGAACCAAAATCAGCTGCCCTTTTGGAGTCTTTCTATTATTGATATGCTCCAAAAGCTTAAAACAACAAACGAGGGACTGACCGGTGATGAAGCAAGACAGCGGCTCGCACAGCATGGTTCTAATCTCCTGAAGCCTCCCAAGAGGACAGATATTCTTACCCTCCTCCTTGCTCAATTTAAAAGTCCGATTATCCTCATGCTCTTCTTTGCAACGGGTTTGTCATTCTTTTTACATGATCCTGTTGATGCCTTTATTATTCTCACAATTGTTCTCGCAAGCGGCTTACTTGGATTCTGGCAGGAACGTGGTGCAGCGAATGCAGTAGAGAAGTTACTGGCCATCGTTCAGATTAAGGCTTCCGTGCTTCGTGATGGAGCTACCAAAGAAATCCCGGTTGAAGAGATTGTTCCCGGGGATGTGGTTATCCTGAACGCTGGTGATATTGTTCCGGGTGACTGTCTGATTCTGGAATCCAAAGATCTTTTTGTCGATGAAGCAATGCTGACCGGTGAGACGTTCCCTGTAGAAAAAGCCGCCACTGTATTGGCAGCAGAGACACCGCTCGGGCAGCGTACAAACTCGCTCTTCATGGGAACCCATGTGGTGAGTGGCAGATCAAATGCCCTTGTTATCAGCACAGGCAAAGAAACAGAGTTCGGAAAGGTATCTGAGCGGTTAAAACTCAGGCCGGTCGAAACGGAGTTTGAACACGGCATACGGCAGTTCGGCTATTTTCTCATGGAGGTCACACTGGTGCTGGTGGTAGTCATCTTTGCCATCAACGTCTACCTGGTACGCCCTGTCTTGGATTCCTTCCTTTTTTCCCTGGCACTTGCTGTTGGGCTGACCCCGCAATTGTTACCGGCGATCATCAGCATCAACCTCGCGCATGGAGCCAAACGCATGGCTCAAAAGAAGGTCATTGTCAAACGGCTCGCTTCAATTGAAAACTTCGGTAGCATGAACGTGATCTGCTCCGATAAAACCGGCACCCTGACCGAAGGGGTCGTGCACCTGCAATCCGCCCTTGATGTGGAAGGCTCTCCTAGCAATAAAGTCCTGCTATATGCCTATCTCAACGCCTTTTATGAAACAGGTTTTACCAACCCCATCGATGAAGTGATCCGCACCCATCGCCAGTTTGACCTGTCCGGTTACCAGAAGCAGGACGAAATACCATATGATTTTCTGCGTAAACGTTTGAGTATCTTGGTTTCACATGATGATACGCATCTGATGGTGACCAAAGGTGCGCTCCTCAATGTGCTCGCCGTATGTTCATCGGCAGAAACTGAAGAAGGAAAAATCATCGAGATCGCTGCAGCTAAGGACCGAATCCAGCAACACTTGGAAGAATTCAGTAGTAAAGGTCTTCGTACGCTGGGCGTTGCTTATAAGAATATGGGGCCTGAGTCACGCATAAACAAAGACCACGAAGCAGGCATGACGTTTTCAGGATTTCTTGTCCTTTTTGATCCGCCTAAGCCCAACATTATTGAAACAATTGCAGACCTGAAAAACCTCGGTGTTTCACTGAAGATCATTACAGGAGACAACCACCTCGTAGCAGCCACTGTCAGTGGACAGATGGGATTATCGAAGACAAGAATCATTACTGGCCCGGAGCTCAGTCAGTTGAGTGATGCCGCGCTACTCAAATGTGTGGCTGATGTAGATGTCTTTGCCGAAATAGAACCCAATCAGAAAGAGCGCATCATACTCGCTCTCAGAAAAGCGGGGAATGTGGTGGGGTATATGGGAGACGGTATCAATGATGCCTCAGCACTGCATGTTGCCGATGTCGGCATCTCCGTCGATAGTGCCGTTGATGTTGCCAAAGATGCGGCCGATATCATTTTACTCGAAAAGGATCTGGGTGTTCTTGTGCAGGGTGTGCGCGAAGGGAGGACGACGTTTGCGAACACATTAAAATATGTGTTCATGGCGACCAGTGCCAATTTCGGAAATATGTTCAGTATGGCCGGGGCATCCCTCTTCCTGCCCTTTCTTCCATTGTTACCCAAGCAGATATTGCTCACCAATCTCATGACCGATTTCCCCGAGATGACCATCGCTTCCGATAGGGTGGATAACGAAATGGTTGATTATCCCCGGCGCTGGGACATTAAGGCAATCCGCAAGTTTATGTTTACCTTTGGAATGGTGAGCTCGGTGTTTGACTATCTCACCTTTGGTGTATTGTTATTCATCCTCCATGCGAGCCCGAAGGAATTCAGGGCAGGCTGGTTTGTGGAGTCTGTCATTTCAGCAGCGCTCATTGTACTGGTTGTCCGTACAAGGAGGCCTTTCTTCAAAAGTAGACCTGGGAAATATCTCTTGCTGGCAACTCTATTAATTGTTGCGATGACGCTAATATTACCCTTTACACCCCTTGGTGATATTTTTGGATTCAGCCAGCTGCCGATTTCATTTCTTTTGATAGTAGGGTTAATTACCATTTCTTACATTATCACCGCGGAGATAGCGAAAAAGATTTTCTACCAGAAGGTGAAATTTTGAAGGAGTAGTATTTGATTTTTATATATATTCTTTTCTAAAAATATTGTCCAATCTGTAGATTGTATAGTGTTCTGCTAGAGTAGAGGACATAAAGGAATTAACCCTTGATTACTTGACCTCAGAGTAAAGAGCTCTATGGTAACACATTGGTTTTGCAATGCACAAAAATCGGAGGAAATTATCATGCCACAGACACCTCATATTGAACGTCATTTCACCGCTTCCAATACGGTTAGGGATATTGTTATTGGAATGTCAGATGGGTTGACTGTTCCATTTGCGCTTGCGGCAGGGTTATCCGGTGCCATCGGCACAACCAGCGTCATCCTAACTGCAGGTTTAGCCGAAATTGCAGCTGGCTCGATAGCAATGGGCTTGGGGGGGTATTTAGCCGCCAAGAGCGATGCAGAACATTATGACAGTGAGAGAGTTCGAGAACAACGCGAAGTTAGAGAAAAAGCGAATATAGAGGCTGAAGAGATTACACAAGTCTTTCTGTCCTATGGTTTGAGGCCTGAAGAAAGTAAACCTGTAGTTGACGCGCTACGGATGCGCCCCGAAGCATGGGTTGACTTTATGATGCGCTTTGAATTAGGGCTCGAGAAGCCAGACCCCAAACGAGCCTTTATCAGTGCTGCTACTATTGCTGCGGCTTACATTGTTGGAGGCTTTATCCCTCTTGGCCCTTATATTTTTTTCTCTGTTGCTAGTAGGGCCTTGATTGTTTCTATTGTTGTCACTCTAATAGCATTGACAATGTTTGGTTACATCAAAGGTCGTTTTACGGGCACTTCACCCTTGCGAAGTGCGCTACAAACAACACTTATCGGAGGGCTTGCGGCGTCGGTTGCCTTTTTGATAGCGCGAGCAATTTCCTAAGAACTTCCCATATTGTATGATTTCTATGGGGCTAGATTATTATAAGTTTTCAGGTGAGATTTCTACAATTGAGCAGTTCCCTAGTGGAGATTGCTATCCCTTTCCCAAGATTTTCTTACTTAGAGAAGGTGGGTACTGTTACAACCTTAAAGAAGGCTGAAAAATGATGATCTTGATCAGAACTATATACATTGGCTAAAGCTATGATAATGCAATAAGAACTATCAACACCACTGTCCTTAGAAACCGTTGATTACATCACGAAACTATAAAGATATTGATTGCCAATAAAGTGTAACTTACATGCCATTTCACACGGTTTCTGATTATTGGATGTTTCTACCCATAATCAACGCTTTGCCCAAAATGAACATTTCTGCGATATCATCACGGTTTTGAGAAGGCTGAAAACCGATGATCTCTAAATAATACCTACACAAACAGGCACTTCAATAATCAACAAAAATGGCTGAACTCGAACTTAACTTGTGGTACAAATATTATAGGATAATTAATGATAAAAAATAATTGGAGGAGGAAATTATGTCCAAATCAGAAGATGCGTTGAAAGAAGCTTTTGCCGGAGAATCACAGGCAAACCGAAAATATCTGGCTTTTGCGGTTAAGGCCGATCAGGAAGGATATTCGCAGGCGGCAAAATTGTTTCGGGCAGCCGCTGAAGCAGAAACAGTTCACGCCCATGCTCATTTACGGGCATTAAAAGGAATTCGATCCACCAAGGAAAACTTGCAGGAGGCGATAGCCGGAGAAACTCACGAGT
>CAYMDG010000037.1:13168-16822 GCA_964388905.1 uncultured Bacteriovoracaceae bacterium | reverse complement strand
ATGTCCAGGGGGGGTTGAAAGACCGGCTCGTCGCCGAGCCTGAAGGTTCCCCAGTGTACGACCATGAGTTTTTTCGCACCGAGTTCCTTGAATGCCCGGACAGTATCTTCAGGATTGATATGGGACTGTTTCATGAACCAGCGGGGCTCGTAGGCGCCGAGATTGAAGACAGCCAGGTCTATCTTGTAGTGCTGAGCGATTTCGGCAAACCCATTGAAGTATGCAGTATCGCCTGAGATATAGATGGTGCGGCCTGATGCGGATCTGATGAGATATGATCCCCACAGGGCCGTATTGGGGCCTGCCAGAGGATTGCGCATGGTCCAGTGGTTGCACGGCAGGAAGGTGACATCAAAAGGCCCGATTTTTTCGGAATCAAGCCAGTCGAGCTCTTTTACCTGCCGGGCTCCGTTCTCTCTGATGAGGCTGCCGTAACCAAGGGGGCTTAAAAAGCGCGATTGATTGTTGAAAGGCTTGAGCGAGGCCAGATCGAGATGGTCGTAATGTCCGTGGGTAATGAGCACTGCATCGATTGCGGGCATCTGCTCAGGCGAGAAGGCGATGGGGCTGAAATCCTTGATGGGCCAGAACATGCCGAACAGCACCGGATCCACGAGCAGGCTGGTGTTGTCCTCTCTTATGAGCACGCTGGCATGGTTCAGATAGGTGACGCTTATGGAATTGTGGGAAATTACGCCCTTCCAGTCAATGCTAACCGGTACAACCTTCTCATCCTTATAGTCCTGCTTGAAAGGGTTGTCGGTGAAAACCTTCCATTTCAGAAGCTCAAAAAAGCCCCTGCGTCGCATTTCGAACGAAGTAAAGGGATTGATGAACCGGCCCTGGCCATGATGTGTCTTCTTCGCTGCAATTTCCCAGAGGCTCATACCCTTACCTGCCGGCCCCAGTGAGGCATCAGGGCTTGTACCGGGCATTTTGCCGGCCAGAACAATAAGGGCAAAAACCATGACCGATATGGCGAGTGCATATAGCAAGACACCCTTGATCCGAATTTTATCCACACCCAATTTCTAGGGCATCCGGCTATGAAAAACAAGTGAAACGGTTATGGACAGGCCCTTGCTCTCACTGATTCTCATTTTTTCTGTCAGGCAACACGTTTTACCTTGTCTGCAGGGATTGAAGCGGGGTACTCACTCAGCTCCACGTCCTTGTTGTTCTGCTGGAAATATCTCACGTTCCATTCATTCGGGAACAGCAGCACGCTCTGGCCCGTACTGTCCCTGGCGATTCGGGCGCCGCTGGGCAGCATCAATCCATCGGTTGCAATGTCAGCCGGTCTGATCCATCTGGCCAAGGTCCATGAAGCCCCTTCGAGGCGTGAAGGCGCATTGTACTCCATTTCCAGGCGATACTTCACGATCTCGAACTGCAACGGACCCACGGCTGCCAGCAGCGGAATGCGCTGTGCGGCATCGGGCAGTTCGAAGGCATGGACCACTCCTTCTGCAAGCAGCTGGTTCAGGCCATCGCGGAAGCGCTTGTGGTTGGAAGGGACATCGTTGTGGATAAAGGCAAAACACTCCGGTGGAAAACGCGGGATCTCATCAAAGAGTACGTCAGGGTCTTCACTGAGCGTGTCGCCGATGGAAAGGAACTTGGCGCCGGCTATGCCCACCACGTCACCCGGATACGCCTCGTCGACCGTTTCCCGGTCGCGACCGAAAATCTTGTTGGAATTCGAGAGGCGGAACTTCTTTCCCGTAGGTGCGTGCGTCACCATCATGTCGCGCGTGAACCGGCCGGAAACGACCCGGATGAAGACCACCCGGTCGCGATGGTGCGGGTCCATGTTCGCCTGGATCTTGAAGACAAACCCGGAGAATGCAGCGGTGTCAGGCTTCACCGGGGAGCCCCGGCTGATGCGGGGCATGGGTGCGGCAGACTGCTCGATGAAACCCTCCAGCAGCAGCTTGACGCCGAAGTTGTTCAGGGCGCTCCCGAAGAACACCGGGGTCGTATGGCCGGCAAGCACATGGGCAGGGTTGTAATCGACACCTGCCCCATCGAGCATCTCGAGTTCCTCGCATACCGAGCTGTAGGTGGAATCATCCAGGCGGTCCCTTACGATGGGATCGGACATGCCGAAGGTGGAAACCGGAGACTGGTATATGCCGCCAGGGGTTCGCTCATAAAAGTGGGCCAGGCTGGTCCGCCTGTCCCAGACTCCCTTGAACCGACTCCCTGTGCCCAGCGGCCAGTTTATGGGGTAAGCCCCGATGCCCAAGACGCTCTCCAGTTCATCCAGCAGCGCCAATGGTTCACGCGTAGGCCTGTCCATCTTGTTCATGAAGGTGAATATGGGTATCCCGCGGAGCCTGCAAACTTCGAAGAGCTTGCGTGTCTGGCTCTCGATTCCCTTTCCGGCGTCGATCACCATGATGGCGGCATCCACGGCCGTGAGCACCCGGTAGGTGTCTTCGGAGAAATCCTTGTGACCCGGTGTGTCCAACAGGTTGATCAGGTAACCGTTATAATCGAAGCTCAGCACGGTTGAGCTGATGGAAATGCCACGCTTGCGTTCGAGCTCCATCCAGTCGGACGTGGTGGCGCGCTGGTTTTTGCGTGCAGTGACCGATCCGGCCAGCTGAACCGCGCCGCCATAGAGCAGCAGTTTTTCCGTCAGTGTCGTTTTGCCTGCGTCGGGGTGCGAAACAATTGCCAGAGACCGACGCCTGGAAATTTCATTATTCATGCTCATTTTGTATAACTTCCTTTCTCCTTTTGCCTTTCCACCAGACTGCACCGTGCTCGTCGAGGGGCGTGCAAACAACCGTAATCCGCCTTCCCGGGCAAATAATCCCAAGGACCGTGTGCACAAAGGGATTACCCTGCGAAGGACAGGATCTCTTACATCAAGGCGGGGTGCATCCGGAGTCAAACCGGCACAGAAAAGATGACGGCAGATAATAATGATATCGATAGAGATTTTCCATGTGCCCCGAAATACCATCTTACCTTTGCTTATTGCAATACAAAACTAGGAACGGTGTACTTCCTCGATTAATGCAGGCATCCGAATTCCCCTCAGAGGTTGTTCACGTAGTGATAGATCATCTCGGTGAGTTCATCAATGAGACGGTCCTTGTCCATGGGCGAATCGAGGAATTTTACATAATGGGCAACGTTTTCCACGGCGCTGTGGATTACTTTCGAGACCTCCTTGAGGGCCTGTGGCTTATTGCGCGTGCAATAGGGCATCAAAAGAGAGCTGATGATGCTGAGCTGCTGTTGTTCCACCTCATCAAAGAGCCGTCTCACGTCAGGGTCCGAGAATTTCAGGACAAGGGCCTCCTTGTGAAAAGAGGGATTGATATCAAAGGTCATGAATCCTTTGTGGATATGATCCTTGATGAGAGCCCTCAGAGGGATCGAATCGTCCGACTGCAGGGTGTAGACGCCTGTTACGAAGTTTTCAAGGTGGTTCTTGAGGATCTCAAGGAACAGGGTCTTCTTGTTCTCAAAGTAGCTGTAGAATGTCCCGATGGAGACCCCGGCCTTGTCTGCAATCTCATTTGAGCTTGTCCCGTTTATTCCCTTGCTTGCGAATAGATCAAGGGCAGTTTCCATAATCCTCAATCTTCTTTCCCTGCTGCGATTCTGCTTGGGAATACGAATACGCATTGCAGCCCC
>CAYMDG010000037.1:1730-13068 GCA_964388905.1 uncultured Bacteriovoracaceae bacterium | reverse complement strand
TAGTTACAGGGGCAACAGGATTCATCGGTTCGGTCCTCACCCGGGAGCTCTTGAAACAGGGCAGCCAGGTGAGAGCCCTGGTCCTTCCGAGTGAAAATTCGAGCGCGCTGGAAAAGCTTGGTGTGGAGATCTGTCTCGGCGACCTGTCCAGTCGGGAAACACTTCAAGGGATCTGTGATGGCATTGATACCGTGTTTCACCTTGCCGGCCGCGTCACCGATTGGGGTACCAGGGAACAGTTCTACAGCGCCATCTATGATGCCACGTTGAACCTCATAAAAGAAGCTTCCGGCAAGGCATCACGGTTTGTGTATATAAGCTCCATTGCAGCCATCGGCTTCGGCCGCCACATGAAGGGTATCAAGGAGACCGATCCGGCCATGAAATCAGGCATCCCGTACAACGATGCCAAGCTCGATGCGGAAAAGCTCGTGATGAGCTGCCACGAGGGCGGCCACGTTGCGTGCACCATCATCCGTCCTGCAAATGTAACCGGTCCGGGAAGTGCGTGGGTGAGAGACATTGTTGAAAAGATGATGGCCATGCCCATGCCGCTGGTTGACAGTGGCCGTCACAGTTCCAGCTTCATCTATGTGGACAACCTTGTGGACGGAATCATCCTTGCCGGAACAAAAGACATTGCAAAGGGGAAGATCTACCAGTTGAGGGATGATTGGGATGTGACCTGGGGGCAGTATATCACCGATCTCGGGGCCTTTGTCGGGAAGAGGCCCATGGGCAGCATCCCCTACTGGCCGGCTCGTTTGCTGGGGAGCCTTTTCGACCTGGTCTTTACACCGCTGAAGGTCAGGCCTCCTCTTTCGCGCATGGCAATCGAGATTACCGGCAGGAACAACGATGTAGACAACTCCCTGGCCAAGCAGGATCTCGGCTGGAAGACAACGATTTCCTATCCTGAGGCCATGGAGCGGATAGGGGCCTGGGTGAGGCAGACCTACCCGCAAAGATAAGGACAAGGTATCACGCTGCTGAGAAGCGTAAGCTCAGATCATCTGTTGTAGTGTTTTACCTTGGTTATAACAAATAACTTTTCAAGGGGGTTATCCATGAAACTGTCGTTTCTCCTGTTTGTGTTATACCTGAAGCTAAGAATGGCCGCCAAGACGAACAAGGCCTTCCAGAATTACATAGGCACCCTGCAGCTCAGGTTCCTCATCAAGACCGCTGATGGAAAAAGGGGCAGACTGTTCATCTTTGACAAGGGCAAGGTATCGTCGCTCGCAGGCGCAAACCACAAGAGCGATGCAGCGCTGGTATGGGCTGATCCCAACACCGCCTTCAAGGTGATGTTGGCAGGCAGCGATGAGGCATCGTTCCTGGCCGCTGCCAACGGCAAGCTCAAGGTCGAGGGGATGGCCTATTTTGTCCAGTGGTTTAACGACGCCGTGAAGATCATCATGTAGGCGCCTGCATGCGTCGCACATCCGACAAGGACGGTAACAGTTGTTTCGTAAAGGACATGGACACTATTAAAAACAATGTGGGGGAATACCTATGGCAATGATACTTGGTGGTCACCTGGTTGGAAAATATCTGAAGGAAGTGGAAAATGTCGATACGGTCTTCTGTCTGTCAGGAGGCCACATAGAGGCAATCCTGGACAGCTTTACCGAGTACAAGATCCGCGCCGTCGATGTGCGCCATGAGCAGGCCGCAGCCATGATGGCCGAGGCATGGTCCATCTACAGCGGCAAACCGGGCGTGTGCCTGGTGACCGCAGGGCCTGGTTTCACCAATGCCTTGACCGGCATTGCGAATGCCTTCCTGGATAATGCGCCATTGGTCGTGCTGTGCGGCAAGCACCCCTTGAGGGACGATCTCAAAGGGGCGCTCCAGGAGGTAAACCAGATGGACATGGTGAAGCCCATCACCAAATGGGCGGCGACCTGCTATGACACCAAACGGATCCCTGAATATCTTTCGCTGGCCTTCAGGCATGCCGTGGTGGGAAGGCCTGGTCCGGTCTTCCTGGAGCTGCCGCCTGATATCCTGAATGTCAAAATCCCTGAAGACAAGGCGCCCATGCCCGCACACAAGACCCACAAGTACACGGTCCACCCGGATGATTGGGACCTGAGACAGGCCGCTGAGATTATAAACGCTGCAAGGAAACCACTGTTCCTGGGCGGCAGCGGAGTGGGATTCAGCTGCTGCAGCAGTGCGCTCAGCCAGTTCATCGACAGGGCAGGGGTCCCCTTTATACTCATGAACTTCGGCAGGGGCGAACTCCCTGACAATCACCCCCATTCCCTGTGGGACATCGGAAACGTGGGGATACAGCTGGGGATAACCCAAGCCGATGTGATCATTGCCGTGGGCCTGCGCTTCAACTGGCTCCTGCAATCAGGCGCCATCATCCCTGAGGGCACCAAGGTCATCCGCATCGACATCGACCCGCACGAGATCGACCGGAACAGGGTTGCCGATGTGGGGCTGGTGGGTGATACGACATCGGTACTCAACCAGTTGCTCCCGCTCCTCAAAAGGGCTGACCACAGCGCCTGGATCAAGACGCTGCGCGCTGCAAGCAATGCCTTTATCGCCCCTGAACTCAAGCTGAGGGAGAGAACGTCCAGCCCTATCCACCCCATCCGCCTGGTGGCGCAGATCCAGAAGGCCGTCGGCGATGATGCCATATATGTCATTGACGGGGGGGATACCCAGTATTTCGGCCTCGTAGGGTTGACATCCAAGGAAAAGGCAGGGGTCATAGCGGCTGCTGCCGGGCTGCTCGGATGCCTTGGCACCGGCATCCCCTTTGCCATGGCCGCCAAGCTGGCGCGGCCGGACAAGAAGGTCGTGCTCCTGCAGGGCGACGGCTCTTTCGGATTCAACGCCATGGAGTTCGACACCATGGTCCGCCACAACATCCCGGTGGTGTGCGTGGTGAACAATGACACAGCATGGGGCATGATCAAGCACAGCCAGGAGCTCTCCATAGGATGCGACCGCCTCCAGTGTTCAGAGCTGGGTGAGCGTCATTATGAGAAAATGGTGGAAGGCCTGGGCGGTTACGGCGAATTCGTCACCAAGGACGAAGACATCATCCCTGCCATCAAAAGGGCCTTTGATTCGGGAAAACCTTCATGCATCAATGTCATGACCGATCCCACGGCTACAAGTCCGGCGACCCCGCTGTTCTATCAGTCGCTCAAGATGGATTGATGTCATGAAGGCCCTCCAGTTCAACATAACCATACCCAACTACCTGGTCCTCCAGTTACTGGGTCGGCTAAACAAGAAGTTCTACTACGACGGACCCTTCACCACCGTGAAGCTTGTCGATGTCCCGGAGCCTAGGCTCCAAAGTCAGGATTGGGTAAAGATAAAGGTACGGCTCTGCGGGTTCTGCGGGAGCGACCTGAATCTCCTCATGGTGAAGGACTCCCCCATGGCATCGCCTTTTACCTCTTTCCCCTGCATTTTCGGCCATGAACTCAGTGGAGATGTGGTGGAGACAGGGAGCTCGGTGGGCAACTGCAGGATTGGTGACCTGGTGACAATAAGCCCTGTCCTGAGCTGCGAACCCAGGGGGATCACTCCGGTGTGCCCTGTGTGCGCCGCCGGAAGGCCGGGCAACTGCGAAAGGGTTGCGGAAGGGGGATTTTCACCCGGTATGTTCACCGGGATCTGCAAGGATATCAACGGCGGGTTTGCTGAGTATATGGTGGTGCACAAGAGCCAGGTTTACCGTGTGCCCTCAGGCGTGAGCGCGGAATCCGCCGCCCTTACCGAACCACTGGCCGTGGGCCTTCAGGCGGTGCTGGACAACAGGCCGTCTGAGGCGGACAGGGTCCTGGTCATCGGCGGAGGCGTGATCGGCGCCATGATCGTCAAAGCCATCCGGGGGCTCGACATCGGCTGCACAATCACCGTGGTCGAGCCGTCTGCCTTCAACGCAGACTATATCAAGAGATCAGGGGCGAATTATGTCATCGCAGGCGGGATCATCGAGGCCGCCGAAAAGATCACCGGCGCCAAGGCCTACAAGCCCATGCTGGGTGAGCGTATTGTACAGGGGGGGTTCGACAAGGTGTTTGATACCGTGGGCCATTCGCCCACCCTGCAGATGGCCCTCATCGCAACAGCCGGCTGCGGGACCGTGAGCCTTGTGGGCATCGGCAACAAGGTGACCTTCGACCCCACACCGTTGTGGCTCAAGCTCCAGACCCTCAAGGGGTGCTACGCCTATGGCTACAATGATACTCCGACGGGCAGAAAGCACGCCTTCGAAATGGCGCTCGACCTCATGGAGAGCAGGAAGATCCACGTGGAGGATATGCTCACCCACACCTTTGATATCGAACAGTACCAGGAACTCATCAGGATCAACATGAGCAAGGGGGCTCACCAGGCCATCAAGACGGCTGTCAGGTTCTAGAATCCTCAATCACCGCTTCAACACGAAATGACGAATCAGCCTGTTCAAAACATGCATTTCGGTGAAACCGAGATGCATGTCCTGAACAGGTCAAGTTTTTTTCTCCTGCAGCAACGTGTCAGGGGAAATTCATAGGTAAAGAACCTGAATTACAAACCCACTTGCAAGGTATAAACATTTTCTATATGACCAAAAGGGGAACACAAAGAGGGAAACAGGTTTTTTCTGCAATGGTCTATCTTGCTCATATAACGAGCAAAAAGGGGTTGTTTTGGGTTTCATGAGCGATACCATAGTTGCCTTTTTCAAAAGCTTCCGGGTCCAGGACTTCTTCGATATCCTTATCATTTCCTCATTGATCTATATGACCCTTATCTGGTTCAAGAACACCGCATCGCGCCTTGTGCTGGTGGGTATAAGCCTTCTGGGCGGCGTCTATATCCTGGCCCGGATCTTTAACCTCTATCTTACCACCCTTGTTCTCCAGGGTTTCTTCACCATCCTCATCTTTGCCCTTGTGGTGATTTTTCAGGAGGACATCAGGAGGTTTTTTGAACGTCTTGCCACCTTGAGAAACATGGGCAAATCCACCAGAAAAGCCGATGGAGCTTATGAGAAAACCGTAGAGGCCATTTCTGAGAGCGTTGCGGAATTCACCTCGAAAAAGACCGGTACCCTTATCGTCATCCAGGGAGAAGACCCGCTCGACAGGCATATCCAGGGCGGTTACCTGATAAAGGGTGATATATCCAAGCCGTTGTTGGAAAGCATCTTTGATGTCCATTCCCACGGGCATGACGGGGCAGTCATTATTCATAACAATAAGATCATAAAATTCGGGTGTCACCTCCCTCTCTCCCCGAGTTCAGAAAGATTCGGAGATTTCGGCCTGCGCCATACAGCCGCGCTCGGACTCAGCGAACTCACGGATGCCTTGTGCATCGTAGTCTCGGAAGAGCGTGGAACCATTATGGTAGCCCAGGATGGAAAGACCACGTATCTGAAGAATGCCGTCGAGCTTAAGACCCTCATGGAGAGGTATTTCGAGATAAAAATCGATACACGCTCCAAGATCCTCACCAAGAAAAGGTTCCGGCAGAACACCCTGGAAAAGGCCATTGCCATTGTTCTTGCGCTGGGTCTCTGGTTCATATTCGGACACCAGAGAGAGTCGGTACAGCGGGATTATATCGTCCCCATCGAATACCGCAAGGTCTCCCAGGATTGGGAAATTGAGGAATCCAGGGCCACGCAGGCAACAGTCACCCTTATGGGCTCATCCCAGGCCTTCAGCCTTTTTGATCCGAATTCCATCAAGGCATCCATCGATCTTTCCTCTATCGTTGAAGGCAGACAGACGATTATGCTTTCTTCGGATATGGTGAACATCCCTTCAAACATTACCGTTGTTAAATTCAAGCCTGACAGGATTCTCATCGCGGCCCATAAACTTTATCCCCGCGAGGTGAGGGTTTTCATTGATACAACCGGGCATTTGCCTGTCGGGTATGATATCCGGAAGATTACCGTCGAGCCGGAGACCCTTGTTGTTCTTGCGCCTTTCGCCATTACCGGTAACAGGATCTACATCACCACCGAGCCCATAGACCTTACGGGAATCACTGCATCCCAGACATTCAATATGAGGCTCGTATATCCCAACAGGATACGGTTCAAGAATAACCAGGCACCCCTGGTAAAGGTGACTCTGGAGGTGGAGAAGGCGAAAGGTAATCAGGGCGTAGGTTCAAGGAACTAAACCCGGATTATGCAGGTGAATGCACCTACAACTTCCGGGTAACCCCCAAACAGAACTAAGTTGGTTTATCCGGCGATAAGATAGACGTCGTCTCCGACTCTGGTCTTATCCTTCACCTTGATACCGATGAGATCTCCTGCCTTGGCCTCTGCTACTGACTTGTTGTCGATCTGCATGGAATCGATGTTCTCTTCAAAGTTTGTGGTTGCCCCGACGATAGAGATCTTTTCACCGACCTTGAGTGTGTCACTGAGCTGGATGCCGGCAACGTTGATCTTACTGAAAAAGTGGGTCACTTTCCCGATGAGCTTCTTTTCATCAGCCATATGCGCACCTCCTCATTTATGCTTGCTATTATACGTCCGTTTGACATGCAATCTCAAGGGTAAAATCACCTGTGATCACAAAGAGATCAGTGCCTTTGTCTGGTTGATGCCCCCTTGCGAACCACTTATTGTGCCTTGGTACAAGGCGATATTCGCAATTGCAATTTCCCAAAGTTTGAATACAATGCACCTACGGCTTTATGGACTGTGCTCTTTCATGGAAGAGGGCTTGTCCCGTTGCATGTGGAATGAAGGTGTTCATTCGCTCAACGGGAATGTATTGAATGCTTTCCAGTCATGATCTATCCGGTCTGAGAGTCAATGTTATCCTTCAGAAAAAATCTTGCATGGGGGCTCTATGTCATACCGGGATGATACACTTTGCGGGCTGTTTCACAACCAGGCATTGAGGCTGGGTGAAGACCATGTCTTCCTCATGGGAAAATTCGACGATTACGGCAAACCCATCACCACCTTCAGAAAGACAACATGGCGGCAGGCCAGGAGACAGGTCTTGGATCTTGCCAGGGGGCTTGCCTCGCTGGGGTTGAACAAGGGTGACCACTGCGTTATCTTTGCAGAGAGCAGACCGGAATGGATCATTGCAGACCAGGCCATCCAGGCGTGCGGAGCGACCGGGGTCCCGCTCTACCCAACCCTGAGCAGGGATGACCTCTTGTTCATGGTCATAGACAGCGAATCAAAGATGGCCATCGTATCCAACCGCACCAAGGCCGATGAGTTCCTCAGTCTCAGGGATGCCCATGAATCCCTCAAGTCCATGCCGGTAATCTCCATGGAGGAATGTGTCGGGGTCCCGCAGGAAAATGTCTACAGCTTCATGGACATCATGAAGATGGGCAGGGAAAAGGTGGCGGAAGAAGAGATAGAATCACGCATAAAATCCGTCACACCCGAGACGATTGCTGCCATCATCTATACATCGGGCACCACCGGCAGATCCAAAGGGGTCGTGCTTACCCATTCGAATTTCGTATCCAACATCCATCAGGCATCCGGTTCCGAGCTTATGGTGCGCATGAAGAAAAAGGATGTCCATCTTACGGCCCTGGTGCATCTGCCCTTATGCCACGTCATGGGCCGCTCGAGCGATTACCATCTGACAGGACTCCACCTGGGGGGCACCCTTGCCTTTGCAGAGGGTTATCAGGCAATAGCCCAGAACCTGCTGGAGGTGAGGCCGAATATCATCTCGTCCATCCCCATGTTCTACGAGAAGACCTATGAGACCATCAACGCGGTTATAGCCAAGCAGAAACCGGTCTATCAGAAGCTTTTCAGATGGGCACTGGGCAAGGGGGAGATATACACGGATGCCATGGCAAGCGGGAAAAGGATATCCCAGGTGGACCTCATGGGCTTCGGGATCGCCAACATGCTCGTGTTCGACCGGATGAAAAAGATGATGGGCATGGACAGGCTTGTCGTTGCGATCTCAGGAGGGGGCAAGCTCTCGAAAGAGGTGTGTGTATTCTTCCGGTCCCTGAATATCCAGCTCAACGAGGGGTACGGGCTCACCGAGACTAGCCCGGTGATCAATTTCAACGAACCGGAGATCCTGGATCCTGTCCAGCATGGGAGGATCTATCAATGGTTCTTTGATAAGATCATGAATATTGTGCTGGACCTCCTGGTGGTCAAGCAATCTCAGGGAATTTCTCCCTATGCAAATCCTTTATCTGCTGCCAAGCTCGGGGTCTGCTACTCCACAATTGTCTACAAACTCAGGGTGAAGCCGGGCACCGTGGGAAGGCCGGTGGCCTTGACCGAAGAAAAGATCGCGCAGGACGGCGAGATCCTCGTAAAGGGGCCCCAGGTGTTCAGGGAATACTGGAAGATGCCTGAGGCCACCAAGGCGGCCTTCACCGAAGACGGCTTCTTCATGACCGGTGACATCGGACATTTTGACAGCGAAGGATTCCTGCTCATTACAGACCGCAAAAAGGACCTGTTCGTGAGCTCGGGGGGCAAGAATATCGCACCTCACCCCATCGAAGTAGCGCTCCAGGCAAGGTCGTTTATCGAGCAGGCCTGCCTTGTGGGCGACGGCAGGAAATACCTCACGGCGCTCATCGTGCCTGATTTCAAGAGCCTGTCAAGCTATGCCAAGAAGAAGGGCATCGCCTTTGCCGACAGCACCGCCCTGGTGAGCAGTCCGGAGATACAATCCCTCATCAAGGCCGAGGTGGATGCGGTGAACAAGACCCTGGCCCATTACCAGCAGGTCAAGTATTTCGAAGTGCTGGATGCCACTTTCAGCGAGGCAACAGGCGAGCTTACGCCCACCATGAAAGTGAAGCGCAAGGTGGTGCTGGACAAATACAAGGACAGGATCGAGAAGATGTACCAGAAGTGATGCTGTCTGTTGCTCCCTTCTAGGTATGGGAGTCAGGTAGGAGTCTTTCACTAAGACCGTTCAGATGGATGAGTTCCATAGGAACTCATCCATCTGAACGGTTCAATTTAAAAACAATTAGCTCGATACTATGATGAATATGAGTGCCGGGCTTAAGGCCACAAAAGATGAAGCGATTATGGGTACATCCAAACGCAAAATCCGGGTTCAAACAATCTGATCAGATGCAACAGAATCAGATCTTCTTGCCGCCCCGGTCCATTTCATAGATGAGCAGGTGCGCAAAGGCCGCTACCACCAGGCCATGCGTGATTTTCTGTCCCTGGATCATCCTGTAGATATCTTCCTTCTTATTCAGTTCCACCTGGATGGCTTCCGTGGGATCCAACATCTGGCCTGATGCAAGGTAACAGTTCCTGGCCAGGTATGAAAAGCACCGGTTGGTCTGGAGGGCCGGATTCGGTTCCACCGTGCCGATGTGCACCACATCGGTACTGATGTACCCGGTCTCTTCGGCCATCTCGCGCACAGCGGCCTCCATGGGGCTCGAATCACTTTCGGAAATGAGGCCGCCCGGTATCTCCAGGGTGTCTCTCCTGACCCCGTGGCGGTACTGCCGGATCGTCACCACGTAGCCGTCATCGGTGATGGGGATGATGTTCACCCAGTCTTCCAGCTCGAAGACCGTGAAGTCCTTGATGATGTCATTGGGCAGGAAGTGGTATTTGTCCTGACGGACATTCACAAGCCGGTTCTTGAACACGGTCTTGGAATAGAGATAGTTCCAGTCCTTCTTCATGGTTGTTCCCGTGAGACTACAAATACACTACCACGGAACACACTGTTTTTCCAGAAGCTGTTTAAAATCATGAACCTGTTTCCATGTTCATGATGGATTCAATGTCTTCCCAATTATTTACGGTCATGAAAGGGTGGGGATGACGGTTCCATGGCTGGTTGTAGACGATGGGCGTGATACCTGCCTCCTGGAGCATATGGCAGGTGTCCAGACGGTCGTCGATGAAATATTTGATATTGTTTTTCTGAAGGACTTCGAGCTTTGCAGTACTCGCACCCGTCGCCTCTATACGCAGGCACCCGGGTGAGACCGTGGGTATATGCCTGGCAAACCAGAGTTCTACAGGTTCGGCATAGGGTCTTGCGGTAACAACGAGCAGGGGGGCAACGGCAGTGAAACGCCCCAGCACCTCACTGGCACCTGCATTGGGCTGGATGTTGATTTCATGGAGATCATTGGTGAGGATGTCAATGATCTCCATGGCGTGCTTTTTGTCCATGGCCACGGAGTTCAGGAAGAGGTAATCCGTGATGTCGTCATAGTTGATGTCATAATTGTAGCTTTCCCTGGCAAGCCGGATAAAGAACCTGAAGGTGTCGGCCACTACGCCGTCAAAGTCAAAGGCGATCTCGGATGGGGTGATAGTCATAGTCACAAGCCTTTCACATTTCTTCAATGTCCGCCATGCTTACCATATGATGATGGGGGAAGCAAACCCGTGGACCACAAGGATATACTTTCCCTAAGATAATCATAGGGAAGAAGGCCTTTGAAGAATATTCCAATCACAGGCCATAAGAGCCCCGGCAGGCCATTTTCACGGTGGAAAACAGTTGACAAGTGAGAGAGATACAGGATATCGAGAACACCTGGCACAGGCACGTAGCTCAGGGGGAGAGCACCACCTTGACACGGTGGGGGTCCGCGGTTCAAATCCGCGCGTGCCTACCATTTTCACAAGGCCACCCGGATTTTCTTCCTCGATGTCCCACGGAGTTATTGAAACTATTGACGTACGTCCCGGTTAGCCTTAAATCATGATTCAATATGGGATGAAACGGGGGATATCATGGGGATTTACAGGAAGGAAACGGATGAGCGGGAATAGGAATCTGACTGCAGCGATGTTCATCGGCGTCCGGGGCGAGGGAATCATCTCGTTCGGCTCGGGCCAGCCTGACCTGCCGCCGCCGAAAGAGGTGTACGATATCCTGCCGGATTACAACGGCTTCAAGTATGGACTCATCCAGGGCCAGGAGAACCTGAGAGATGCCCTGGCAAAGCAGTATCCGAGCTCTACGGCAGACAGCTTCGTCATTACCAACGGCGCCTCCGAAGCCCTTGACCTGGCGCTGAGGGCCATTGCCTGGATCCAGAAGAAGAAGGGGGGCCAGAAACCGAAATGCCTGCTGTGCCGTCCCTACTATTATTCCTACCTGCCCCTGGTTGAGTATGCAGGATTCGAAGCTGTTTTCACCGACCTCAGGGATGGCAGGGTCGTGTACGAGGACTTCGAGCAGAAGGTCAAGGATTGCAAGGCCGTGCTCATCAACTCGCCGTCGAACCCCACAGGCAGGGTCGAGGCCATCGAGACACTCAAGAAGATAGAAAAGATCGCGGAGGAATATGGCGTCTATGTCCTGTCCGACGAGGTCTACAAGGACCTGATCTATGT
>CAYMDG010000037.1:0-1630 GCA_964388905.1 uncultured Bacteriovoracaceae bacterium | reverse complement strand
AGAGACATGATCTACAAGGGCATGGTCGAGCTCGGGCTCGATCTCTGGAAGCCGGAAGGGGCCTTTTACGTACTGCCAAGGATCGAGAATCCCAAGGACTTCGTCTGGGACATGTTCCATGACCACAAGGTCATCACCTACCTCGGGGAGTGGTTCGGCGCGCCGGACCGGGTGCGCTTCTCCTATGCCCTCGATGTGGACAAGATCGAGGAGGGCCTCCAAAGGGTAGGGGAGTACCTGAAGGCACGGAAGGCTTAGCCGCCCCTGACGGCATGTTATGTATAGGTATGTCCCCTGGTTTCATCCTTACCAAACTAACAGCATTGTTTTAATATAATTTTAATATAAAAGGATGATAGAGCATAGGGCGGAACAGCTAAGCTGTTTCCGCCAACTCATTAAAGTTTTCCAGTACACAGATGATCATCTTCTCATTTTCCATTCTCATGTTTGGATCGCCCTCGTCACCTCAATGAGAACCGTTGTAGAAGATCACGACACTGTCGTCGCCTCCGCCCGCCACGCTCCCCATGGTCGAAAGCTGCTTTTGAGTAGTCGGGTTGCCGCGTACCTCCGCATCGAGGAACGTAAGAATCCATGTGAAGATGTCGTTTGTCGAGGCTACGTCGAACCCGTGTGTCACGCCCGAGAGTGCAACCAGCTCGCGGGTCCCGGTGAGGCGCGACATGCCGATCTTCGTTTCGGCAATCGGAGCGGTCGTGTCCGCCGTACCGCTGATGCCGAGGAACGGCAGATTGATGCCGTCGAGCCCGTGCTGGTCGCGTCCGAATGCAGGCAGGATCGGCTGCCCGAAATACGGCACGTAGCCGACCGCCGCCTTGATCCGCGGATCGCGGGTGACCTGTTTCCACGACGACCCGATGTTGAAGTATGAGGTCGTCAGGCCGGCGCCGCCCAACAACAGCATTGTCTCGCCGCCCATGCTCGCCCCGAAACCGCCGATCTGTGTCTCATCGATGTGATCTTTCCATTGCGGATGCGCGAGAACGAGGTCGAGCGACGCGGATATCGAAAGTGGCCGCAGTGCCTGCATCGCCGTGAAGTTGTCCAAGTGCGACGCCACGGCTATGGCGTCGCCGAGGTTGTCGATCTTGAGGTCGGAAAAGCGCAGGTCGCCGTGAAACGGGGCGATTACAACGTAACCGTAACTCGCGAAAACGGACAGCGCCAAAAGGTAGTCGCTGGTGAGCGGGCTGCCTCTGAAACCATGCGAAAACGCAACTACCGGATAACGAGCCCAGGCGTCCGCAAATAACGGCGCATCCGATCCGGTCTGCATGTGGGGCACAACCCTGCCGGTCGGCAGCGGATAGTCGGGACGGGGGTTGTCGGCCGTAGTGGGGTATAGCACAAGCACCACGAACTTGACCTTCTGTCCGGCAAACTCACCATAGAGATTCGAGTCCTGCGGCGCGCTCACGGTGGCAATCAGCGTATTATCCGGGTCCGCCAGCAGATCGGTCGCATAACGCGGCGTGCCGTTGTCCGACGGCATGCCGTCCCAATAGCCCGTCACGTCCTCGCCGGCACCCACCTGGGTGAAATCCTGGACGACGTTGCTGCACGCAACCGCATAGGGACCCGGCAACGGCAAAGGCTGCACGACGGC
>CAYMDG010000036.1:15691-17574 GCA_964388905.1 uncultured Bacteriovoracaceae bacterium | reverse complement strand
AGGATTCTGCCCTCATCGATCTTTGCAAGAAAGTTTATCATCCTGAGCAAGGTGGTCTTACCTGACCCTGACGGCCCGATGATGACGATCCTCTCGCCTTCATTGATACCAAGATCTACGTGGTCCACGGCAGTAAAACTGCCGAAGCGTTTGAGAACCCCCTGCAGTTCAATCATCGGATTTCATATACCCCCAGTCGGTCCTCAATCTTTCTGAAGGACACGGTGAAGATGCTCGTGAGAATGAGATAGATAAAGGCCGCCTCGATAAGGATGTACACGTTGAACGTGGCACTGAAGATCTGGTTTGCAGCCCTCATGAGCTCCACCATGGCAATGGTGGACACCAGTGCGGTGTCCTTGATAAGTGCGATGAATTCATTTCCTACGGGCGGCACGAGGCGTTTGTAGGTCTGGGGTATGATGATCCGCCGCATGGCCTGCCAATAGCTCATCCCAATGGCCTTGGCCGCCTCCATCTGGCCGGAGTCGATGCTTTCAATGGCCCCGCGCATGATCTCAGCCAAGTAGGCGGAGTAATTCAGGCCCAGACCGAGCACGGCAGCGGTAAAAGGCTTCAAGGTGATGCCTAAAGACGGCAGGGCGTAGTAGATGAAGAAAAGCTGCAGGAGGAGCGGAGTACCCCTGAAAATCCAGATATAGCACCAGAAAAAGGACGAAAGTACTCTTATGCGGCTGATCCTGCCGAGGGCAATGAAGAGACCGCCTATGGGCGATATTATCATGGTGATGAAGACAAGGAGCAAGGTCATGATGGTGGCCTTCGCCAGGGTGGGAAGAAATTTTTTCATGTCCTTGATGAAGCGTAGCAACTCAGGGGTCTGGGCTGCCTGGATCTCGGCAAGGAGATTATTGGCCTCGAGGTTATCCGGCAGCAAGGCAAGGATCTCATGACACATTGCCGAGCTTCCTGAATAATCCTTTTTGCTGAAGAGGATCTTAGCCGCTTCCACCCGTGATCGCACGAATGGCCCTGCATCTTCCCCAGGGTCCGGCACCGTGACCTTCTTGAATATCGCAACGGCTTCATCGCCCCTGTCTTCCTGGATCAGCTGCATCCCCTTGGCCAAAAGTGCAGACGGATCAGGCCCTGCGGCAGCATGGGCTGCAGTATTACAGAATAACAGGGTAATGAGAAACAGAAGGCACAGCGCGCCGAAGGACGCGCTGTGCCCGAGAGTGGTTATGGTCTTATTTCCAGGAAGTGATGTCATCCCCGAACCACTTGATGGATATCTTCTTCATGGTGCCGTCCTTGAACATGCCTTCCAGGGTCTTCTGGATCTTTTCCTTTAACGCGACATCCTCTTTTCTCATGCCTATCCCGATGGGCTCTGAGAGAAGCTCTTCCTTGATGACAGAGTATTCGCCGGGCTTCTGGGAGAGGTAGTACCGGCCAACAAGCTCGTCCACGGCCAAGGCATCGATCCTGCCGATCTTCAGGTCCATGAATGCATCGGTGTTCTTGTCGTACTTTTTTATCTCCTTGAACTTCTTGTTCAGCTTTTTAAGGGCCTCTTCCGAGGTGGATCCGAGCTGTACCCCTACAATTGTTGCTTCAGTGAGGTCTTTTAATCCCTTGATCTTCTTGTTGCCCTTCTTTACCACGATGACCTGCTTCTCCATGATATAGGCCTTGGTGAAGGCGATCTCTTTTTCGCGTTCTGCAGTAATGGACATGCCGGACCAGATGATGTCGAACTTCTTGGACTTGAGCGACAATATAACGGTGTCCCATACGGTTGGGATATGCTCAACCTTTATACCGAGCCTCTTCGCAAGCTCCTTTGATGCATCGATGTCAAAGCCCACAAGCTCATTCTTGTCGTTGCGGAACTCCATCGGCGGGAAGGCATCATCAAT
>CAYMDG010000036.1:0-15591 GCA_964388905.1 uncultured Bacteriovoracaceae bacterium | reverse complement strand
ATCCCTCCATGATCTTGGCAGCCTTTCCATTGAGGGTCTTCATTGATCGGACGGCTTTTTCTTCGGCTGCCGTGGTTGCCATATCCGCCTTGATGGCAGTGCTGATAATCCCGCACCCCAATGGCTTGGTGAGGATGACTGAATCACCAGGCATGCCCCCGGTATTTTTCAGGACCTTGTCCGGGTGGACTGTGCCGGTAACGGACAGGCCGTATTTGATTTCAGAATCGTCCACGCTGTGTCCTCCCACCAGCAGGACACCAGCCTCGACCATCTTGTCTGAGCCCCCCCGTAGGATCTCCTGTAAGATGCTGATATCCATAGTCTTCTCAGGGAAACAAATAATATTCATGGCAAGCAGCGGTCTGCCTCCCATGGCGTAGACATCGCTTAAGGCATTGGCCACCGCGATCTGGCCGAAATCATAAGGATCGTCCACGATGGGGGTAAAAAAATCCAGGGTAAGGATCAATGCCAGATCCTGCGCAATCCTGTACACCCCCGCATCATCGGGCCTGTCCATGCCGACGATCAGCTTCGGGTCATGCATGACCGCTATCGAGCGCAATGCCTTGTCCAGAAACTCCGGACCGAGCTTGCAGGCTCAACCAGCGCCGTGGACTGTAGTGGTAAGTTTCACCTTTTTGTCCATGTTTTCTCCATTATCACAGGCGCTATATCTTTGCTGATAAAAGATCTTTCCTCGAAATAATGCCTGTTTCTCAACCGAGCTAATTGCAAAAACCCCAGATTGTCATTCCCACGGAGGCTCCGAATCCAGCCTTTTCAATTACTCCTGGACCCCCGCATTCACAGGGGTGACACCTTTTTGGATTTTATACAATCAGCTCAACCATCTATAACTCAAAATAAGAAATGTTTCCATTGATACCACAACATACCCACGGTATGATGCAAAATCATGAATACCGACCAGTTCAGACACATCACATTCCAGCAGTTGGATGCAATGGTGTGTCTTGTTGAGGAACGGAGCTTCTCCAAGGCTGCCCGCAAGATGCTGCTTACCCAGCCTTCTCTGAGCAAGCATATTAAAAACCTTGAGGACTTCACCTCTTGCCGGCTCATCAACCGGACCAAATCCGGCATAAGCCTCACTTCCGAGGGCACCATCCTCTATGGGTACGCCAAGAGAATGATACGTCTCAGGGACGAGGCCCGCGACAAGATCATGCTGGCCAAGGATACCGCCTCGGGCATCATCTTTACCAGCGCCAGCACCATACCTGCTACCTACCTACTCCCCACGGTCCTCACTTCGCTGAAAAAAACATACCCGGGAATAAAGGTTCATTTATCTTCAGGGGACAGTGACAGTGTCATCCACATGGTGCTTGACGGTCATGCTGAGATCGGATTCATAGGGAAACCGGTGCACGATAAAAGGCTGCTGTCCGAGCCTGTCTGGAACGATGAGCTTATTCTCGTCGCATGCAAGGGCCATCCTTGGGAGGCCGCTTCGGGGGTGAGTATTTCCGAGTTGGCACAAGAACCGTTTATTATCAGGGAAAAGGGCTCAGGCACCATGTCTGTATTTGATGAATTTCTTAAAGATCAGCATGAAACCATGCTTTTAAATTTTCAGATTGTGAGCGAAATGGGCTCCACAGAGGCGGTAAAAGAATCAGTCATCGCAGGTCTCGGTGTTTCAGTACTTTCCATCCACGCGGTGAGGCGCGAGCTCACCCAGGGCATCCTTGTCCGTGTGCCCCTGGCAGGACCGACGATCAAACGGTCTTTCTTTATGATCCGCAGGAAACAGTTCACCCCTCTGCCCCAGCACCTGCAGTTCATGGAAACGGCAAAGGCACATCTGAGCGATATAGATCCGCAGTGATCCATCACCCCATGCCTGTGAATGATTTTACCCTTTCCGAAAAGATAGTGATCTGGTAAGAAACCCGCTGAGCTGGAATACCATCTAAAGACAAAGGGAAAAACAGTATGTCATCAGACTTGATTTATGTTGATCATCAGGAACTGGAACGGTTCATGAAAGAAGGCTTTATCGCCCTTGGCGTCCCCGAGGCGGATGCCCAGATCTGTGCAACCGTTCTCATTGAGTCGGATTTAAGGGGCGTCGAATCCCACGGCATCGGAAGGTTCAAGATGTATGTGGACCGCATGAAGGACGGCATCATCAGCCCGGTGGACCGGCAGACCATTATCAAGGAAACCGATAATACCGCGCTGATTGACGGGGGTGACTCTCTGGGCCACATAGTGGCTTACAACGCCATGCAGCTCGCCATCGACAAGGCCAGGAAAAATAACATAGGCATAGTTGCGGTAAAAAACAGCACCCACTTCGGCATTACAGGCTACTATCCTACCATGGCTGTCAAGAACAACATGGTGGGTCTTGCCTTCTCCAATGCGCGGCCTTCTGTGGCTCCCACCTATGGCGTGGAGCCGATGATCGGTACCAACCCCATCAGTTTCGGGGCGCCTTGTGATGAAGCGTATCCCTTCCTGCTGGATATCGCCACATCAACCACCCAGCGCGGCAAGATAGAGGTCTATGCCCGTGAGGACAAGCCAACACCGAAAGGTCTCACCATTGATATTAACGGCAATGAGCCGACGGACAGCAAGGCGCTGCTGAAGCTGTTCGTTGACGGCACTGCATCGCTGCTTCCATTAGGTGGAGCAGGCGAAGAGCTGGGGGGGCACAAGGGCTACGGCCTGGGTGTCATGGTGGAAATTCTCTGCGCGGCCTTCTCCGGCGGAAGCTTCGGCAAGGACTTGACCGGCATTGACGGTGGGAAAAGCGTCCCCCACCGGCTCGGGCACTTCTTTGTCGCCATCAACATCGAGAGCTTCGTTCCTATTAAGGTCTTCAAGATGATTACCGGCTCCATCATGCGCGAGATCAGAGCTTCCGCCAAGGTCCCCGGCCATGACAGGATCTTCCTTGCAGGCGAGAAGGAATTCGAGATGATCGAGCGCCGCAAGAAGGAAGGTGTTCCTATCAACAAGGCGCTGCAGGACATCATGATCGGGCTCAAGTATGAGCTTAAGCTCGGGGGTTATGACTTCCCTTTTTTCTTAAATGACAGGGCTCCCATACAAGACGCTCAACACCATTCTTCGTGAACGCTTCGGCGTCCGTGTACAGAAGATAACCCTCGATGCCGGCCTGACCTGCCCGCACCGCGACTCGTCCAAGAGAGGCGGATGCATTTACTGCAATGTCCAAGGCTCCGGAACCGGTGCGCTTGGCCGTGGAATAGGCCTTAAGGAACAGATCGAGGAACAGATGCAGGCAATGAAGAGGCGTTACAATGCACAGGCCTTTATTGCCTATTTCCAGTCATTTTCCAACACCCATGCACCTCTGGCTGAACTGAAATCCATTTTTGATATCATTCTCCCCTACCCTGAGATAAAGGGCCTTGCTATCGGGACCCGTCCTGACTGCATAGATCAAGACAAGCTCAGGCTCATCGAATCATACACCCCCGGGCGCCTCATCTGGATGGAATACGGACTCCAGTCAGGCAACGATGAGACGCTCCTGCGCATCAACCGGGGTCACGATGTGAAGACATTCATTGATGCAGTCACGCTTACCTCACACTTCAAGGTGCGCCAGTGCGCCCATGTCATTATCGGGCTTCCCGGAGAAGTAATGGATGACTTTGTTTCTACAGCACGAACCATATCCTCGCTACCCATTACCGACATCAAAATCCACCTGCTCTATGTGGTCAAAGGAACACCTCTTGAGGCAATGTATCTAAGTGGCGAATATACACCTTTGTCCCAGGAAGAATACACCCGGGCCGTGGCGCAATTCATAGGCCATCTCCGTGAAGACATCGTAATACAGCGCATCACCGGCGATCCGCATGCCGATGAGCTCGTTGAACCGAAATGGGCATTGGATAAGGGCAAGGTGCGCCAGGCCATCCATGATGACCTGGCCTCTTCCGGCATAACCCAGGGCTGTATGGTCGGCTGAGACATGAGGGCATACAAACTCAAATTCGACAAAGGACTCTTCCTTGCCCCGCTTTCGGGATACTCAAGCTGGCCCATGAGGATGCTTTGCAGGGAATACGGGGCAGAGCTCTGCTATACCGAGATGATCAGTGCTGCAGGCCTGATCCGGAACACGCAAAACACAGGGGCAATCCTGAAGAGACCGCCCGAAGATACGCCCCTGGTTGCCCAGATCTTCACCAATTCGCCCGAAGAGGCGGCTCAGGCGGCTCGCATGATCGAGGACCAGGGATTTGATGGCATCGACATCAACATGGGCTGCCCGGTAAAGAAGGTAGTATCCAAGGGTGCAGGCGTGGCCCTTATGACCGATCCGGATCTTGCTGTCCGCCTGGCAGAGACCGTGATCAGGAGTGTCAATATCCCGGTAAGCATCAAGATGCGCTCCGGATGGGATGCAAACTCTCTGAATGCCCCTGCATTGGCCGAGGCTCTGGAATATGCAGGCGCAGATTCCATCATACTTCACCCCAGAACGCGTTCTGACATGTACCGGGGCATGCCCAGGTGGGAGGTGCTCCTGGAGGTGAAAAACCGCATCACGGTCCCGGTTATAGCCAGCGGGGATATCCGCACAACAGATGATGTGAACATGCTCAAGGGCATGGGTGCGGATGCCTTCATGATCGGCAGGGGGGCTATCGGCAGGCCGTGGATCTTCCGCGAGCTTACAGGCGGCCCTTCACTTTCCTTGAATGAACACAAGGAACTCATGCTCTCTCACCTTGACATGCTCTGCGCCTGTCATGGATCAAGGTCGGGTGTGCGTCATATGAGGAAGTTCCTCTCATCCTATGTCAAGGGGCTGCATGGTGCCGCGCACTTCCGAATGGAGGCATGCCTCCTGGACAAGCCCGTCCTTATTGCCCAGAAGATCGAGGACTATTTTGCAGGGATCGATAATGGATAACTGTCCTGAACCTTCGAATCACCGATACCTGTCAAGCCCCTTCCGCATAATCCCCGTAAGCATCACCACTCTGGTTGAGACGGGTCTGATAATAAACCCTACTGAACATCTCTTCCTTCATCAGCTGGTAGTTATATTGACGATTTGATACAGCTAATGCCCTGACCGCCTCTTCAGGGGATTCGAACAGAGGGACATTGTACTTACTCCGGTAGGATATGGTTTTATCTGCTGCGTTCGGTGTGTAGATGGCTGCAGGTTTGCCATACTCATGGCATTTCTTGACAAGTTCCATGATTGCCTCGATCACCATGGGATGCCACAGACTCGGTACAGGCAGGAGACCGTCAACTTCATCGGATGAAAGCAGGATGTCGAAGATCTCCAGGAAGGTCTGCATGGAAAGGGCGGGGCCGAGATCAATGGGATTCGTCACATTGAAGATCTGGCCGGTCCTTGAAAGCCTTTCCTGGGTCTTAAGAGAAAGCTTGGCCATTTCGAGTCCTGACTGGATGAGCAGATCCGCCGTGATGCCGCCGAAGGCACCTGAGTTTGTAAACATGGCGATTCTCTTACCCTTCAGAGGCGGCATATGGGTGAAGATCTTAGGCAAGGAATGTAGCTCGGAAATGGAATTAACGCGGATGACACCGGCCTGTTTGCAGGCGTTCTCGAAGATGAGGTCATTGTTCGCCATCCCGGCGGTGTGAGACTGTGCGGCACGAACGCCCTCTGATGTCTTGCCCACCTTGAAGACAAGTATGGGCTTGGTCACTTTCCTTGCAACCTTGATGAACTTTCTGCCATCCTTGATGTTTTCCATATACATGCAGATAACCTTGGTCTTTTCATCGGTATTGAAATATTCGATCATGTCCGACTCGTCGATATCGCTCTTGTTGCCTATACTCACGATCTTTGCGGCCTTGACCACATCGCTCATAAAGGATTCCAGCACAATCACGACGATCCCTCCGCTCTGGATAATATACGATATCTCGCCTGATTCCTGGATAAAGGTGTCGAAGTTATCCTTCTGGACACCATAGAAGCAGCAGAACTTGTTCTCTGTATTGAGAATCCCCAGGCAGTTGGGACCCATGATGCGCATGCCATAGGCATGTCTTATGTCATCAATCTCTCGCTGGAGGATCTTGCCCATCTCTCCGCCCTCTGAGAATCCCGAGCTCTCGATGACAATATGCCTGATTCCCTTTTCCCCGCACTGCTTGACAAATCCCGGTACCACCTGGGCCGGGGTAATAATCACCGCAAGGTCCGGGTTACCTGGAACATCCATGACAGACTTATGGCCGGGGCAGCCGTGGACGTCTTCACCTTTTCTGTTTACTGCATGGACCGGTGCGGAAAATGGTGAGAATTCATTGAGCGACCTGCATATCGTTGCTCCGAGATTGAACGGTGAATTTGATGCCCCGACTACAACTATAGATGTAGGGTTGAAAAACGTATTCATTGATGCGCCTCCTCTGGTTGACCGTACTTTCTACCCTGAGTACTGAAATCCTCAGTTTTTTTTGAGGGCAGTCACCCGGCCCCTTTTCTCTTCTTAAGCTCTTTTGTGTACCTGTCTTTGAGCATCTGAATCATGCTGACTATGGTGGAAAAAATAAACTGTCCGTCATCATCGTTGCGATCTTCAACATCATGGCGTATCTGTTCAAGGTCCTCAAGTTGCTCATCAAGTGAACTGATCTCATGGTCAAATTGGGCGCACATCTCCTCTTTCGGCAGAAAACGGAAAAAGAAGGCCCTGGTAAGAAAGTCCAACTGATAGTCGATAGGCACCGGAGGTGAAGTTAACGACTTATAAAAGATCTCTCTTCCCCTTTCGGTAAGAGAGTAGACATGCATGTTAGGCTTGCCTGTCTGGTATACGACATCCTTTTTTACGAGGCTTCCAGCCTCAAGTTTCCTCAGTGCAGGATAGATCTGATTGAGGCTCAGGTTAAAGGCCATCATGAGCTTGCCCGTGATGTTTTTGATCTTGTATCCGCTCTTGGGGCCGGACATAAGCAGGCCGAGAATTACCTGATCCGTTTCCATTCAGTGCCTTTCAAGCTGCTTTTCGACGCTATAGTTTATTCCACCATAGTGTACGACAAAATATCATAGTTTTAGTAAGTTGTCAAATATTGTCCGGCTGTATACGGTCTGATTGTATTACTACGTTGAGTTTATTGAATTGTTGTTATGGTTTTTGAATAGTTGACGATAATATTATTACCAACGAAGACTCCGCATCGGTGAGACTTCTCCATAGAAGACCGGGCAGCCAATTGCTGCCCGGTTCGTTTTTTATTCTGTCAATGAATCAGCTGTTCGCTTATCCAGCCTGGTATCACCCTTCATGGCTTCGTAGCCTGACACGATGTCCAGCAGCTCCTCGGTAATGGTCATTTGGCGCTGTCGGTGATAGTCGGCAAAGATCTCTTCAAGGTGCTCCTGGATGTTCTTCTCGGCGTTCTGCATAGCCGCAAGCCTGCTCGCGTTCTCGCTGGCGAGCGATTCGGTGAATGCCCGGTAGATGGATACAAAGAGGTACTCACGGATGAGGGCTGCAAAGAGCGCATCCCATTCCATGGTAAAGAGCGGCAGTGTTTTGGATTCCCATTTCCTTTTCTTGAGTTCTTCGAGCCAGGTGCGGTCGACAGGCAGCAGCCGCAGGGTGTGCGGCTTGAAGATGGCCCCTGAGAGGTAGTGGTTGTAGTAGAGAAAGATGTGCTGGATATTCAGCACAAAATGCCACTCCTGAAGGATCATGACCATCTCCTGCACCATGGGGGTTATCCCCGCGGTAGAGCTTGGCGTGGAAAGGGTATCATAGATCTGCTGGTCGGAGCGCTCCATGTGGTCCTTCACCCGCTCGCCCACAGTCAGGATATATCGGCCTTCATCAGGTACTCCGATCGCATTCATCTCTTCTACGGCATGGGCTACGACCTGGGCGTTGAACTGGCCGCACAGGCCCTGGTCCGAACCGAAAACAATGACTCCGGCTTTTACAATGGGTACGGGCCTGGGGGCAAGCGGGGTCTCTTCCTTGGCCTTCAGGACGATCTGAAGACCCCTTTCTACGGTGTCATTGTATTCAATGAGCGATTCTACCGCCCTCTGATACTGACGGATGCTCACCGCTGCCAGGGCCTTCATGGTCTTCACCACGGAAAGAAGATCCTGGGTGCTCTTGATCTTTCTCCTCAACGACTCAATGGTCTGCATCCACTTTTACCTTCATGGGCTCAGAGGCAGCCTGTGCTGTGTTGAGGATGGAATTGAAATTGTCGATGGAGAGCTTCTCTCCCGTCTCTATCCTCCGGCAGAGATCGGCAAGATGAACTGTCACCTCTTTGCGGACCAGGAGTTCGGTCTTGCTTATCTGGTCGATGGGAACACCATCAAGTGCCCCGCCGTTCACTGCGAGCAGGGCCGCAATTTGTTCGGCCACAGGGATGGGCTTGAGCTGAGGCTGTTTCAGGATCTCCCTTACACGCCATCCCCGCTCAAGACGCCTCCTTGTGTCATCATCCAGCCTGGTCCCGAAGCGGGAGAAGCTCTCCAGCTCTTCGAACTGCGAATAGGCGATGCGCAGGTCTCCAGCTACCGCCCGGTATGCCGGCAGCTGGGCCTTGCCCCCGACCCGGGATACGGATTTTCCAACGTCGATGGCAGGCAGAAGCCCCTTCTGGAAAAGACTTGGGGAGAGATAGATCTGCCCGTCAGTAATGGAGATAAGATTGGTGGGGATATACGATGACATGTCCTGGGCCTCGGTCTCGATAATGGGCAGGGCGGTGAGCGAACCGCCCCCATGCTCCTTGCGCAGGTGCGTGGATCGTTCAAGCATGCGCGAATGGATGTAGAAGATATCGCCTGGAAATGCCTCTCTGCCTGGAGGCCTGCGGAGCAGGAGTGAGAGCTCACGATAGGCCCGGGCATGCCTGGTGAGGTCGTCATAGATAATGAGCACATCGCGTCCATGCTCCATGAAGTATTCACCCATGGACGTGGCAGCATAGGCGGCTACAAACTGGACCCCCGGAGGTTCTTCACCGGCCGCAACGACAATGATGCTGTACCTGAGTGCATTATTCTCTTTTAAAGCGGCAATGGTCTTGGCCACATCGGAAGACTGTTTGCCGATGGCACAGTAGATACAGACGACATCCTTGTCGTGCTGGTTGATTATGGTATCCAAGGCGATGGCCGTTTTGCCGGTCTGCCGGTCGCCCAGGATCAGCTCACGCTGACCCCTGCCGATGGGGATGAGCGCGTCGATGGCCTTGATCCCGCTCTGTAAGGGGACGGTAACCGGATCCCTGTGCATGATCGGCGGGGCCTCCCTCTCCACGGGCAAGCGCGCTGATGTGGCAATCTCCCCAAGGTTGTCCAGGGGACGCCCCAGGGCATCCACCACCCGGCCTAAAAGCGCCTCCCCCACCGGGACATCAAGGACCCTTCCCGTCCTGTGCACCTCATTGCCGGCGCTGATGTTCTCTGATGCATCCAGCATGATGATGCCGATCTCATCCGGGTCAATATTGAAGACCAGCCCATAGAGATCGCCTGGAAAGCGTACGAGTTCTTCTGCCTTCACACTGTCCATGCCGGTGACTCTGGCAATTCCCGAGCCCACATAGGTGACAAAGCCCACCTCTTCGGGTTTCAGCTCGGGCTTATGCTCTGAAAGGGCCCCTTCAAGCTTCGCAAAGGTATCTTTGAGCGTAGCGTTCAGCGCCCCTTCATCACTTATCTTCTCCATCGAAACCCCCTTTCATCCTTGGTTGTTCCTCCATGGGGGGAAAACACGTTTAGACCAATCAGTATTCATATGGCTTTTTCTTCTATATGTATCTCTTCCTTGAGTGCACGCACGAACTTCTCCTCAAGGCTTGCGAGGTAGTCTTCAATGCTCCAGGAAAGCTTGTACCCATGGGCCATTATCTCGATGCCGGCGCCGATGATCCCTGAGATCTCGTATCGAATGGGAACCTTCAGACCAGCATAAGGTCTGATGGCCTCTTCAATCTGCTTAGCCTGTTCAGCCTTGAGCGTAAAGGCGCTCCGCACTATGATCAGCGATCCCCCGGACTTCAGGGAATCTTTAAGCTTGTCCTGCTGAACCCGGTCCATAGATCGAATGCGGGAGATGAAGACCAGAACCATTCTGTCTTCCAGGTCTTCATTGGCCATGTCCGCAAGGACATGACGGATGGTATCATAGATATACGTTCCGGCCCTCTTGCGCAGATCCTCCAGAAAGGCGTCTTTCTCACGGCTAAGTGTCTCGTACCAACGTTGCCTTACCTGGTCAACTTCCTCGCGCACCTTGTCCATGAGCAGGTTTTTTTCGTGCTCCGATGCCTTTTGAGCCTGGTTCATGAGTTCATCGGCCTTATCCTGGAGTTCCCGATTCTTGTCATCATAGGCTTGGGCGGACTGCTGTGCCAGGGTCTTGAGCCGCTCCGCCTCGTCAAACCGTGATGCAATCTTGGCCTCGCGGGCGTCCATGGCCCCCAGGATCTTGTCATAAAGCAGGTACCTGAGAGCGAACACCAGGACCAGGAAGTTGAAGATCTGGGCAGCCAGGACAAACCAGTCGATGTGCATCGATCATCCCCCCTTGGTGATGAAATGCTCCCAGAACGGGTTTGCAAAAATCAGAATCATGGAGATCACGAAACAGTAAATGGCGATGGACTCGATCATGGCCAGGCTCACAAACAAGGTCCTCATGATCGTGTTCTTTTCATCAGGCTGCTGGGCTATGGCGCTCACAGCCTGTTTTGCCGCCATGCCTTCGGCCAGGGCCGGCCCTATGCCGCCGAGCCCCATGGTCAGGCCTGCGGAAATGATAGAAGCAACTGCAACTGCACTCAGGCTATCCATGTCTACCTTCCTTTCTATCAAGCATTTTTATATTTCCCTATTGCTTTTCTTTGTGCGTCTCCTGCTCGTGCGCCTGCGTGGCCGAGGCGATATACACCATGGCGAGAATGGCAAAGATATATGCCTGGACCATTCCTATCAACAAACCCAGCGCATGCATGACTATGGGAAAAAAGAGCGGAGTGATGGCAAGCAGGACGCCTATCACCTTGTCGTGGCTCATGATATTCCCGAAAAGCCTTACAGAAAGCGCCAGTGTCCTTGTCAGCTCCCCCATGACATGGAAGGGGAAGAAGATGAACGTGGGCTGGAAGTACTCCTTGAGATACCCGATCAATCCTCGTTTTGTTATGCCATACAGGGGAACGGCAATAAACACGCATATGGCGAGCGCCGCCGTTGTTGTTAGGGAAGAGGTCGGGGCAACATATCCGGGCACAATAACAAGGAGATTGGACAACCCGATAAACAGGAAAAGGGTTCCAATAAAGGCCATGTAGTGATCCGGGTTATCCTTGGTGATCTCCATAATCTGGCCCCTGATGGTTGACACGATGACCTCGAGAAGGTTCTGCCAGCGGGAAATGTGGATATCCTTGGATATCTTGCGGGTGACAAGCCACGAACCTATGATGAGGATGGCCATGACGAACCAGGTAAAGAGCAGCGTAGCCGTGATCTTTACAAAACCCATTTGCCATAAGATGAGTTGGTCCGGGCTGATCTGGTTGAGCCTTAAAATCTCCATACACCCGCCTCAGGACACACCTGGATTCTTGCCCAGAGCGCGCACCAATATTTCCCGCATAAGCACAAAGCCGCCCAGGGCCGCAATCATGCGCTCCAAGTGGCCATCCATGACTAGGTAGAAACCGAGCAGCACAACCGATATCCTGAGCATGAAACTCCCATACAGTATGTACCAGGGTGTTTCTTCGTCAGTCATCCTTTGTACCGAAGACCAGAGATTCAGCGAAAAGAAGGACCCTAGGCCCATGCCAACGGCAAAGGCGAAAACGATATGATATATTCCACTCATTCTAATAGGACCTCAGGTCATGTAAAAAGGAATCGCCACTAAAGCCCCTCCTACAATTCATTCACCACCCTCATCACGATCTGTCTTTTCATTCCATCTTCCACTCTTACGCACCCAGTACCACGCATTAAGGCATCCGATGATGACACCGGCGAAGAGGAGCATGAGGGTCCATGAAAACTGGCTTGGCCAAGTCCTGTCGATCCATAGCCCAATTGCCACTCCTATAAGCGTAGGAATGGCGACCGACCAGCCGACAATACCGATCATGCCGAGCCCGAACCAGACGGTCTCCCCTTTTTCATTCCTTCCGCGGATCATGAGTGCCTCTTTTCTTTCCACCTCTTTCGTGAACTTTCTCATGATCTCGCGACGTCTTTTACTTGAATCAGCCATATTTTCTCAGCTCCATAAACCTGCGGACAAGGTCGGCCTCCAGCCTTGCAGCAGCGGTGCGCGCCGCCTTCTCCTTGTCGTCAAGGCTTTTGAATCTTTCTTCCACGATCCCCTTCAACTGCCCCAGGTCGGGAATCCGAAGAGCATTTCTCGTGGACACCATGACATTGGCGGCCATCTTGGTCAGGACACCCTGGTCGATTGCATAAAACTCCTCCTGGCCATCCGTGCCCACAATGATGAGGACCCCAGGTACGAGGGAGGCGACAAAATCTATATGCGCCGGCAAAAGACAGAACCTGCCGTTGTCGGCCTCGGCAACCACCTTGGCGACCTCCTTGTTGAGAAAGATCTCTGAAGGCAGGAGGATCTTACAGTTCATCCCTGTGCGCCTCGTCGATGGACCCGATCATGTAGAGACTTGATTCGCTCTGGTTGGCGAATTCGTCATTCAGTATCCTCTCACACCCTGTTAGTGTTTCCTCCAGAGAGACTATCTTTCCCGGGATGCCGGTGAACTGCTCGGTAGTGAAGAACGGCTGGGTGAAGAAGCGTTCAAGCCTCCGGGCGCGGAACACGATACGCTGATCATCGCGTGAGAGCTCGGCAATACCCAACATGGCAATGATATCCTTGAGCTCTTCATATATATTGAGCGTCCTTCTGATCTCCTGCGCGATGCGGTAATGTCTTTCACCCGCCGTGCTCGGCATAAGCATCTTGGAACCGGACTGGAGTGGGTCGATGGCGGGATAGAGCCCTTCACTGGCCCTTTTGCGTGAGAGAACAATAGTGGCGGACAGGTGACCGAAGGTATGGACCGCCGATGGATCGGTGAAATCGTCGGCCGGGACATATACGGCCTGTATTGAAGTGATGGCCCCGGTGCTTGTGTTGCAGATGCGCTCCTCGAGCTCGGCCAGTTCCGTGCCGAGTGTCGGCTGATACCCGAGCCGGGAGGGGAGCTGCCCCATAAGACCAGACACCTCGGAACCCGACTGGATGAAACGGAAGATATTGTCCATCATCAACAGTACATCCTGGTGCATGTCATCCCGGAAGTATTCTGCAACCGTCAGTGCTGCGTGCCCCACACGGAATCTGGCCCCGGGCGGTTCGTTCATCTGTCCGAAGACCATGACGGTATTGTCGATTACACCTGCGGTCACCATGTCGCGATAGATCTCTTCTCCCTCGCGGCATCGCTCTCCGATGCCGCAGAAAATGCTTACCCCGTGATGCTTCTTCACGGTGTTGTTGATCATTTCGGTGATGAGAACGGTCTTGCCGACACCTGCACCACCGAACAGACCTGCCTTACCCCCCCTCTCAAGCGGAGCCAGGACATCAATGGCCTTAATGCCGGTCTCGAATATCTCCGAGACCGTTGACTGCTCGGTCAGCGGGACCGTGCCCTGGTGGATCGATCTGAGTTCCCCTTGGATCTCACCCTTGATATCGATGGGCGCACCAAAGACATTAATGACCCTGCCCAGGAGATTCTTCCCTACAGGCACCTGAAGAGGATTCCCGGTATCAGTGACCTCCGATCCACGGGCAAGCCCCTGGGTGGGTGTAAGGGCAATGCCCCTGACAAGGTTCTCGCTCAGGTGTGTGTTCACCTCGATGACGATATCCTTTCCATCACCTGCCAGGAGAACATGGTATATAGCCGGGAGACGGGAAGAAAAGTGGGCATCAACGACACTGCCGCGAATGGAAACCACTGTTCCGGTATTGGCTTGCTCACCCATTGGCGCCTGAACCCCCTCCTTCCTCAATTAAACCCGATAAACAATTTCCTACATGCACTACACATCCCTCATGGGAACCGGATACCGCTATTGTTACTTAATTAAAGGGCATTTCCACATAGTCAAGAGGTAGATGATTGTTTCTATGAATAAAAACATTGCACCACACGAAATCTTCTTTCTGAATCACTTCACAATTATCGGCGTAATATCTGAACCTTGCCTTTTGAAAGATTTAGCGAAGATACGTGCAGGCACCATAAAAGCGCTCGCGGTAGTAGGAGCCAGAAAGCGAATCGGCACAAATGGTCTTTCCTGTGCCCGGGGCATGGATGAACATATCTCCCCCGATAAAAATTCCCACATGGCTGACTCGACCGGTGCTCGTCGTGGTGAAAAAGACAAGATCTCCCTTTTCGAGCTGTTCCTTTGTCACGGGAACACCGCTTTTGTACTGCTCTTCAGAGGTGCGCGGGACATTCATGCCATTGAGCTGGTAGACAGCCATTACCAGACCGCTGCAATCCAGCGGGGCAGACAGGGAGCAGCTTCCCCACTGGTAGGGCAGGCCGATGAAGCTCTGGGCAGTATCTACGAGCTCATCCCTTACAGTGCCATCACCTGAAGGTCTTCCCCGGGCAATGGCATACTCCCCGGGCTTCACAACATAGAACACATCAATCATGCCAAGCTGCTGCAACCTGTGCGCCTCAGACATGGCCTTGCTCTGGGTGATGTAATTCCCGAACCGGACCTTGTAGAGCCCGGAACTATGGGCAAAATAAAAGGCATCAAGCCCCTGCTTCTCCAATTTTTTTGTGAGCCTGACAGCGTTGTCCACCTGGGAGAAGGCACCCACCTGAACAGAAAAACCCATCTTCAAAGGGGCGGCATACACCTGCGGCTTAACCTTAAGCTTAGTTTGATACGGAGGAATTATTGATCTGTTCGAAGCACATCCAGGCAGAAAGAGCGAAAAGATAAGTACAACCGGAATAATCCATTTACCGGTCCGAAAACTGATCCTTCCCATCCCCCTCCCCTATAAGCTATAGGCTTAACTGCCTGAATACCGGAATGCAGATGAGTTATCGATTTTTTTCATATCAAGTTAACGATCCTTTGTCTACAAAGGCTTTGATTATGCAATAATTAACCTTTACTATAATGAACGAGTATTACATACTTCGCGAGGTAACTATGCACCTTTTTGATTCTGACATTTCGCTGCAAGAGCCGGACCCGAACCATTTCAAAGGGCACGTTGCAGACAACTGGTCTATCAACGGCACCCCCAACGGCGGATATCTCATGGCCTCAGTAGCCAATGCCATGCTGAATCAGAGCGACAAAAGATCCACGCCGATTGTGACTGCGAACTATATTTCCCGATGCACCCCAGGTGATGCAGACATCTATGTGGAGGAATTCTCCCGATCAACCCAGTTTAACCGCTTTCAGGCCAGACTGCTTCAGCAGGGGAAAGAACGGCTCCGGGTACTCGGGACATTTGCAGACGAGAAGATTGAGTGTTTTCTTGAAAGATACGAAACAAC
>CAYMDG010000035.1:16046-17691 GCA_964388905.1 uncultured Bacteriovoracaceae bacterium | reverse complement strand
TACTCCTTTATCTATGGGATATTAAACGGCACATGCAACTACATCCTCACCGAGATGGGGGAGAAAGGCTCAACCTTTCAGGAGGCCTTGGCCCAGGCTTCCATGCTTGGTTATGCAGAGGCCGACCCCACCCTGGATATAGAAGGCATCGATGCAGCGCACAAGCTCGCGCTGATAACCAGCCTCGCCTATGGCGTACCGCCTGATATGCATGGTGTATATGTTGACGGGATTAGTAACCTTGACAAACTCGATGTAACCTTTGCCAGGGAACTGGGCTATAAGATAAAGCTGCTGGCCTTGGCCATTGACAGAGGCGACAAGGTGGAGGCCCGCGTACATCCAACGCTTGTTCCCCTGAATTACCTCATGTCCAAGGTTGACGGCGTATTCAACGCCTTTTATGTACGGGGAGACATTGTAGACTCAACCCTCTTTTACGGCAGGGGGGCCGGGATGATGCCCACAGCCTCGGCCGTAGTGAGCGACCTTGCAGATATAGGAAGAAACATCCGTGCAGGCATTGCAGGCCGGATCCCCCACCTGGGATATCGCAAGGACGTCTCAAATCCCAAAAAATACATGCCCATTGATGACATCCATACGAACTATTATCTGAGGATAAATGCCTCGGACAAACCGGGCGTGCTTGCAAAAATTGCCGGCATACTTGGAGAGAGGGACATCAGTATTGTCTCTGTGATCCAAAAAGCGGGTGAGGATAAGGATTTCATACCGGTTGTCTTGTTGACACACGAGGCCAAGGAATCAAATGTAAGAAAGGCCATTGTATCCATATCCGCCCTTGATGAGGTGAAAGGTACCCCTGTGGTGATCCGCGTAGAGGACAGGAAACTCAAGAACAGACCTGAATAAGGAGTGACTCCGGTGCTTTCCACTATAACTGGTGGTTCAACTTTATTTAAGGAAAAGCCTACAAGAGGAGACTGGATTACGTGAAAAGCATTATCCTGCTAGGTGATGGAATGGCTGACGAGCCCTTGGCAGAGCTTGGCACCAGAACACCGCTTGAAGTTGCCCGCACACCCTTTATGGACTCCCTTGCCTCCCAGGGTGAATTGGGAATGGTAAGGACAGTAAAGAAAGGTTTTCCTCCGGGTAGCGATGTGGCGAACATGACTGTGCTGGGCCTGGATCCTTCCCGATACTACACGGGCCGGGCCCCTATCGAGGCAGTGAGTATGGGTGTTGAACTGGCGCCTGAAGACACCGCCTTCAGAATCAATCTGGTAACAATCACACCCAAAGATGGCCACCTGATTATGGAGGACTACTGTTCGGACCACATAACCACTGAGGAGGCGCGTGAACTCATCGTGAATCTCTCAAAGATCGTGGCCGATAATCCGTCAATAGCCATGTATCCGGGCATCGAGTACCGGCACCTCATGGTCATCCATGGTTATCATATGCCCGGATTGAAGACCACGCCCCCTCATGACATCACCGGTGAACGCATAGATCAGTTTCTCCCCAATGATCCGGTGCTGGTCGATATCATCAACAAATCCTTTACCTTCTTGAAAGACCAGCCCATCAATGTAAAGAGATTGAACATGGGTAAACGCCAGGCCACATCACTGTGGCCCTGGGGTGAAGGAAAGGCCATGCAGGTCCCTACCCT
>CAYMDG010000035.1:12040-15946 GCA_964388905.1 uncultured Bacteriovoracaceae bacterium | reverse complement strand
GCTGTCATAAAGCTGCCCTGTCTCTCGATTTCAATATCGAGCTGGGACATAAGTGATATGATGTCTTCAGTAGAAAAGTGATGCCTGCGTTCCTGTATTATGGGAAAAATATCCCGATCAACAGTAATAAAATGCTGGTCTTTCAATGGCGTTATCCCCTTGGCCGTGCACAGAACGTCGGCCAGATGCACACAAACGGCGAAAATCGGATCGAAATCTGACACCACCGGGAAATGATGATGCGCAACAGCATTCACTACGTCGGGAGGAAACATCCATGAATTCAGCAAAATCTCACCTACTTCTGCGTGTGTAATTCCAAAAACCCTCTTCTCAACAGCATGATAGCTATAATTGTTGCCTTCCTCATCAATGGCATCAAGAAGATTGCTGAAGGTATCGGTCATATACTGGGAGATGAATATTTTCCCCACGTCATGGAGAAGCCCTCCAACAAAATACTTTCCATCTATCTTCAGATTCAGGTACTGGGCAATCATCTTTGTGCCTACGCCAACAGAAAAGCTGTGCTTCCACAATTGTTCCGAAAACTCGGACCCTTTTCTGTTAAACATCTGGATCACGGACATGCCCAGGGCAATATTCTGAATCTCTTTAAATCCGAGAACTACCACCGCATGAGATATTGTGGAGATCTTCTTTACAAATCCGTAGTATGCCGAATTTGCCACGGTTAGAATCCTTGTGGTAAGCGCAGGATCACTCTCGATGATATTGGTAAGGTCTGTAGCGGATGAGTTCTTCCTGGAGATCACATCCATTATCTCATTGATGATGCTGGGCAGGGTGAGAATCTCCGGCGCCCTGTCCAGGATCTCCTTGATGCATTGCCGTTCAGACTCGGGATTTATGTCACCTTTCACATTAAATCAGTCGGTATAATGGTTATGTTACTTTATAGAATGCAGGCATAGACTTTTGCTCCACAGCAACACGGGATCTATTTCGCAAAATCCACCTATACGATATTGTTACTCATTATTTATCCCTAAAGAGCCGTTTCGCATATCCCGATAAGATCATTGATGGATATTAATGTTTTTCTATGGGCTTTAATAATCCTGTCTGTGTGCATTGGGGTATATATTGCCTTCACCAGCATAAAGACCGAAAAAAAGAAACCGATCCTTAAGAAATCGCCTGCCCGATATGTCACAGTGCCAACAGATGAGGCTATCAATACATTTCATGATGCATATAATCTGGACTGGAAACCTCTTCGTGACGAAAATCGACAGATACCTCCGCAGATTGAAGAGATCGTCAACAAGATCGAAAATATTTCACCTCTCATAACGGAACTTTCATCCAAGCTTAATGATCCTGATATAAACCCAAAAGAAATCAGCAAGATAATTATTCAGGACCAGGGACTCACCTCTTTTATCCTCAAACGTGTGAATTCTCCCTATTATGCCCTCCTCCAGAAGGTGGACAACATCTTCAACGCTATTGTTATCCTCGGCTATAACGAGATCTACCGGATTGTTATGGAAGAGAGGACGAACAAGATCGGTATTAAACCGGACAAGGCCGAGTGGGTACATGCGAATCTGACATCAAGCATTGCTGCTTACCTTGCCAGTGTCAGCCGTCTTGGCGTGCCAGGCGGAACCATGGTTACCCTTGGCATGCTCCATGATATTGCAAGAACCATCATGATAACGTCACTTGCTCCTCCTGCCAGTGCGTTCCCGGTAGATCCGAGGCAAAGGCTGAAACAGGAGATTGATCATTTCGGTATCGATCACGCGACACTCGGAGCTGTCCTTGCAAAACGCTGGGGTATGCCCCCTCGTCTTGTCTCGTGTATCGAGAAACATCACTGGCCCATGTTCTGGCCCCTACGAGAAATCGGCCAATCCTGTAACGATATTATCAAGGAACTATCAATCTTGACCATATCCGACATTGCAGCCAAGAACTTCACCCAAGAGATTAAGGGCCCTTATATCGGTGACGACTATTACCGTTATATCAACAAGCAACCCAAGATAGAGAGTATACTCACACCTGAAATCACGAGGGATCTGAAGCGAATCCACAGAGTCATGCTTGATCCTGATCAAGAAGGCACTGATCTTATTCAGAACAGCTAAGAATCTTCTTTCATATTCAATTTTCCCGGCAGTATTATGCGTTAAAATATAGTTAACTTATACTAGATATTCTTTGTGGTGAGTGTATTTGAAGTTTAATGGCAATGGCATTCGAAAAAATGCCTCTTGATCCTTTTACCTTTGGGAATTACCCCAAAGGCATAATAAAAAGATTACTCAGTTGATAACTTTTGATACTCGCTGATAATCAAGGCTGTAAAGCCCTGATGATACATTTTCAATGCCCTTGGTCACATAAGAGAGAATCTTTTTTGCCTCTTCAACATTCTCCACGCGGGACGCTGCCGCTTGTTTATTCTCAACTGACACAATATCTTCAATCCGGTTCTGAGAACTTACATCCTGTGTCCTCTTCTTGAATTCAGAGTCTTTCTCTTTCGTTATAATATTAATTACATTTCCCAATTCAGGATTGACCTTCATGGCGGTCCCCTTTCAAGTGTTATACCTTTAACTTATCGGTGGCCCTGCATAATACTTTAATCTTTTTTTAGATCGATAAGCATTTTATAAATTTCATTCCTTCCCATGCCTGTCTCCTGGGAGAGCACATGGAGGACATCCTTCCTGGAATGGCCAGATCCCAACAGAGACATGGCACGGTCTTTTATTGAATCAGGATCAAGAATCTCATTGTTGGAGGCCCCACTGACTATTAACGTCACCTCTCCCTTGATCTCATGGTCCTTGAGTTGGGAGATCAACTCATCTGCTGTTCCTATGATGTATTCCTCATGGATCTTGGTAAGCTCTCTTGCCACACATAACTTCCGCTCAGGCATAACCCCCTTTATCAGTTTCATCATGGATAGGAGCCTCCGTGGAGACTCATAGCAGATTGTTACATCGGTCGATGCCTTCATCCTTAAAAGCTCTTTTTCAGTTAAGTCTTTCTGCCTCGGAAAAAATCCTATGAAACGAAAAGGCGCCTCAAAACCTGATCCCGATAATGCGGTGATACATGCACACGGTCCTGGTAAGGCTTCAACCCTGCCGCCTTTGGCAAGTACCGCTGCAACAAGCTTCGATCCAGGGTCTGAAATGGTAGGTGTGCCTGCATCACTCACCAGTGCAATTTTCTTACCCCCATCAAGTTGATCGAGGATATATGAAATTTTCCTCGCCTCACTGAAACGTTCACAGCTTACCATTGGCTTACTGATCCCATAATGGGTAAGGAGCTTTTTCGTATGTCTTGTGTCCTCGCAGAGGATTAAATCCACCTTTTCAAGAATATCGATGGCCCTGAAGGTTATATCCTTGAGATTACCGATGGGTGTAGGGACTAGATATAGAGTCGATTTATCCATAAACTTTTAATACTTTCTCCTTTTTACCACTACCTGTCTTATGGTATATATGTTTTTTGCCGCTAAGGGAAGAAAGAGACCTCTATTATGGAGTCACTTAAGCTCGGCGGGGAGCCGATAGAAAAGATGATCGAAAGCACTCCGGAATATATGAAGAAGCTCTTCATAATGCCCGACTCGTCGGACAGGTTCGTGGAGTTCGGCATTCATCTGCTCGACCTTATTCACGATTTTTTTAAAGAAAAGGGCGGGATCCATTCTTCCGTATCTATGGAAGATCTTGCAAAAATTTTCAACAATATCGAGATGCCTTGTGATCCTCATCTCATCAAGGATGTCCTTGATGAGATCAAGCATAATATCGTGAAGCACTCGGTAAAAGTGGCAAATCCTTATTATATCGGCCACATGACAAGCGCTATTCCCTATTTCATGATCCTGCTTGAGATGATTGC
>CAYMDG010000035.1:10769-11940 GCA_964388905.1 uncultured Bacteriovoracaceae bacterium | reverse complement strand
ATCATCCGCGAAGGTTCAGTGGACCAGGGCAGGTTCACCATTGAAGGGTCACGGTCTTTTTCGTGCCTCAAACCATGGGCGTCCATAAAGATCTTCGGCAAAACCGGCTACAAGCTCATTTTTGACCATGCACGCGATCTGCAGAACACCTTCGTGGAATTTATCGAGCGGGATCCTCTTTTCGAACTGATGAACAAACCTGAACTCTTTATCATTAATTACCGGTTCATCCCTGAGGAGTTACGATCCTCGCTCAACGAGTTGATGAAAAATCCCCGAAAGAATTCGGACCGCATCACCACCATCAACAAGCTTATAAACAACCTTAACATAGAGCTGCACAAGACCATACGTGATCATGATATGTCTTTCGTATCCCGCACCAGGATAGAGTCTACAAAATACGCACCGAGAAAGATCGTAGTGCTCAGGGCCATAACCATCAACCCTAACACGGAACGTTACATGCTCAAGCAGATACTGAATGAGCACAGAAGCATGGGAATCAAGTTATGGCGGAACATGAAAAGGGGCTGCATTGACTCCAAAGGGCTTCTCAAGACTGCATAACAAAACCTAGTCTATCACGCTTGGCGTATATTCCTGCGTAAACTGATCGAGAAACTCGTACACCTTTATCCGATAATCGAAACAACCCGGTGCTGTATATTATATTGGGGGGCATAAATGCCCCCCTTTACGAATCATTTATTTTCTTTATGCAGCATGGCCATGATAGGGCTTGCAATGAAGATGGAAGAGTAGGTTCCAATAACTACCCCGATGATCATGGCAAATGCGAAGTCGTGAATCACGCTCCCGCCAAGGAAGAACAGCGCCACCACAACCAGTAACACGGTGAAGGATGTGAGGGTCGTCCTGCTGAGCGTCTGGCTTGTGCTCTCATTGATTACCGTGTGGAGGTCAAACGACCCGGTCTTCTTCTTGATATTCTCCCTGATCCGGTCGAAGACCACGACGGTATCGTTTACGGAATAACCGATGATGGTGAGGATCGCTGCGACAATGGTAAGGTTTATCTCCTTGCCCAGGAGGGCAAATATACCAAGGACTATGACGACGTCATGAATGATGGCAACAAGTGCCCCAATTGAGAAACTGAACTCGAACCGGAACCATACATAGATGACGATGCCAATCCAGGCATAGA
>CAYMDG010000035.1:9312-10669 GCA_964388905.1 uncultured Bacteriovoracaceae bacterium | reverse complement strand
AATCCGCGGACAAAAGGCATCATGCAAATGATGCTCACGATGAAAAGGCATAAAGATACCCCAAGGTTGATCTTTCGCATGCCCATGAAATTAATATAGATATTCGGTTTGATGAATTCCATTGCGACCTCCTAGATACTGATCCGTTCGATCTTCCGGTTATTGACCAGCCATTCCTGGATCCACCTGCACACCGTGAGCGCAGTGAACATTGAGGTCAGGATTCCAACACACAGGGTTACGGCAAAGCCCTTGATAGGTCCGGTTCCGAACTGGAACAGAATGAGCCCGGCGATGAGGGTGGTTAAATTTGAATCGACCACCGAAGACATGGCATTGTTATATCCCGCCTCGATCGCCATCTTCGGGGTCCTTCCCAGCCTGATCTCCTCCCGTATCCGTTCAAAGACCAGGACATTTGCATCCACGGCCATACCGATGGTAAGCACGATGCCTGCAATACCGGGCATGGTCAATGTTGCGTGAAAGGCTGCCATTACCCCGGCCAGAAGGACGATGTTAGCGACGACTGCCAGATTGGCCAGTATCCCGGAAAATTTGTAGTATACCGCCATGAAGACGATTACCAGCAATGCCCCTACGATGCATGCCATAAGCCCCATGCGGATCGAATCATCACCCATGGATGGGCCCACAATCCGTTCTTCCAGGATTTCCACAGGGGCCGGCAGGGCTCCCGCCCTGAGTACAATAGCCAGGTCCTTGGCCTCCTGATCGTTGAACCTTCCCTCGATCATGGCCTTGCCGCCTGCAATGGCATCCCTTATGACAGGCGCCGAGTACACCCTTCCATCCAGGAGGATCGCGAGCCTCTTGCCAATATTCTCACCAGTAACCCTTTCGAAAATCCGCCCGCCTTCGGGATTGAAAGATATCGAGACGTAAGGCTGGTTATCTGACGTGATGCTCACCCGTGCATCATCGAGCATGCCTCCGTTCAGTACCGTCTGCTGCTTCAGGAGAATGGGCTGCTTCCCATCCTTCATATACGCGAGATAGGTGCCCTCAGGGATATCGCCCGATACTGCTTTCTCCACCGAGTGTTCCTCATCCACCAGTTTGAACTCGAGCGCCGCGGTCTTTCCAATAATCTTCTTGGCCCTCTCTGGATCGGTAAGTCCTGGGATCTGAAGAATTATCCTCTCTTTTCCCTCAGGGATGATGGATGTTTCACTGACCCCTAACTGGTCAACGCGGTTGCGTATGGTCTCGAGGGCCTGCGCCACGGCCTGGTCCTGTATCTTTTGGACCTCCTGGGACTTCATCTGATAGGTGAACGCAGTCGCTCCCTCTTCAGTCTTGCTGTCTACCTCTGTCAGGAATGGATAACCTTCGA
>CAYMDG010000035.1:4660-9212 GCA_964388905.1 uncultured Bacteriovoracaceae bacterium | reverse complement strand
CCCTGGGGCATTTCTCCCTTGCCGAGGAAGCTGGGGATGGCAAAGACCAGCCCAACAACCAGCACTATAAGGATGAGTATCCCCTTTAATTTGAAGTTATCCATTATAACCCCCGCAATTATTTTTGAGTCGCATCTACGCTCTTCTTGTGCGCGATGAATTCTCTGGAAACCTTGATCTTCACCTTGTCTCCCACGTCAAGGGTGAGGACATTGTCAGTAATACCAACGACCTTGCCATGAATGCCTCCGCTGGTAATAACATCGTCCCCCTTGTCAATACTCTCCAGCATCAGTTTCAGTTCCTTGGCCTTCTTCTGCTGGGGCATGATGAGGAGAAAATAGAAGACAATAAAGATCAGGACCAGGGGGGCCACACTCATGAGAAAGCTCATGGTATCTCCGCCTGCAGGTCCGGCTGCATATGCAATGCTATTCATCGTACATCTCCTTAATCCTTTTTTTCAAATCGCTGAATTTTTGTTCCCTAATGGAATGCCGTATATCAAACATTAATTCAAGGTAGAAATGCAAGTTATGAATGGTATTCAGGATTGAACTGAGTATTTCACCTGAAACAAAGAGGTGCCTCAGGTAGGCCCTGGAGAAATTTCTGCAGGTGTAACAGGTGCAGGATTCATCGGGAGGAGCTGGATCCTGGCGGTATTGTGCCCGTTTCAGTGACATTTTCCCATTCATGGTGAAGAGCATGCCATTCCTGGCATTGCGTGTAGGCATGACACAGTCAAACATGTCGACCCCAAGGGCAACCGCCTCAACGATATCCACAGGGGTGCCTACACCCATGAGGTACCGGGGTTTGTACTTGGGTAAATAGGCAACCGTATTATCGAGCACTTGAACCATGGTGTCGTGTCCTTCCCCCACTGAAAGCCCGCCTATGGAATAACCGTCAAAGGGCAGCGCTGTGAGGTCATGTGCACTCTTGGCCCTCAGGTCAGGGAACATACCCCCCTGGACAATGCCGAACAAAGCGGCATCCGTCTTTTTCGCGTCCAGGCTCTTCATGGCCCACAAGCTTGTCCTGTCCACAGAGGTTTCCACATAATCCTTTGCACAAGGATAGGCAACGCACTCATCAAGGCACATCATGATGTCTGATCCCAGATCCTCCTGAATCTGAATGGCCTTTTCCGGGGTAAGCATCCGGCGGCTGCCATCGATATGGGAGGCGAACCGTACCCCTTCATCGGAAATCTTCATGAGCCTCGCCAGGCTGAATACCTGGTATCCGCCGCTATCGGTCAGGATAGGACCACCCCATCCCATGAAGGTATGCAGACCCCCAAGCGTCTTTATCAACTCCTCCCCCGGCCTCAAATGGAGATGGTATGTGTTTGATAGTATGACTTGTGCTCCGATAGCCGTAAGCACCTCAGGGGTCACAGCCTTCACGGTAGCGGCAGTGCCCACCGGCATGAAGACAGGGGTGTCTATACTGCCTCGGCGTGTTATTATCCTCCCGCACCGGGCAGGACCATCTTCGATCTCCAGCTGATAACTAAATGATGAGCATGGCATCGCCATAACTGTAAAACCTATACCTTTGTTCAACGGCCTCTTTATAGGCCTTCATAATCCGATCATGCCCACCAAAGGCGCATACCAACATCAGGAGTGTGGAGCAAGGCAGGTGAAAGTTGGTGAGTAGTGCGCCCACTGACTTGAATGAGAATCCATTATAGATGAATATGTCTGTTGACCCTTTTCCAGGAGAGATCCTCCCTTGGGTTTGCATGAGGTGTTCCAGCACCCTGGTGGAAGTTGTTCCAACAGAAACGATCCGCCTTCCTTTTATCATGGCATTGTTGATGGCATCGGCTGCCTTGTCTGTAACAGAGAATTCTTCGGGGTGCATAGTATGTTCTTCTATTGATTCTGTGCGTACAGGGGTAAAGGTTCCAGGTCCTACATGCAAGGTCACATATACGATCTCTATACCTGATGATTCAATCTTCACCAGCATGTCCTGAGTGAAATGGAGACCGGCTGTAGGTGATGCCACAGAACCGTTATGACTTGCATATACCGTCTGATATGACTCCGAATCCTTTTCTTCGGGTTCACGGTCGATGTATGGCGGTAATGGAATCCTGCCTTTGCTCAGAACTTGTTTTTCGTCTGAGAAGGTCAACACATAGTACTTCCCTTCCTTATTCTCCACGAGCGCCTTAAGATTGTCGGCAAACATGATGACAGCACCTGCCCTCGTGGGTTTTGAGGCGCTCACCATACACCTCCACTTCGCACCCTCTATCTGTTTGAGCAGGAGCACCTCTACTTGTCCCCCTGTCTCTTTCCTCCCCAGGAGACGCGCAGGCATGACCCTTGTATCGTTCAGGACAAGTACATCACCTGGATGAAGATAGGAAAGGATGTCACTGAATTGTTTATGAAAAATCTTTCCCGTTCCTCGCTCAACCACAAGTAATTGTTCCATGCCCCTCTCAAGGGGATATCCGGCAATGAGTTCCCTCGGCAGGTTATATGAGAATAATCCAGTTTTCATGCCTGCTACATCCCTATAATGTTGAGAAAATAATCCATAGGTGTGGTCTTATATCCAAGATGATATGGATGCGTCAATCCTGGAAAGACTTGCAGTATTCTTCAGAAAATACCGGGGCTGTAATGGATTCTACCATGCAGAGCGGATCAGGGCCGTAAACAACTCTATGCCCTGGAGTACCTTTTGCCTTACTATATCTGAGGCATATGCCGGCTGCCAAGGCCAAATACTCATCTGTATCGTTTCCCCTTAATATACACAACGGCCCCGGCACATCATCTACCTTTAAAAAAATATTTCCCGGATAAACAATGGTTGAAATAATATCGTTTTCTTTCTCATCCCTCCCAACAACAAGTATGGTTCGCCTGTTCAATACAAACTCCCTGCCTAGTACATCGGCAACGAGATCTGCTTTCTCAGGAAGCTCAGGTGAAAATCTTGCAAAAGTCCTTTTTACCTTATATGAGATCTGCTCATCGGTAAGAAGACACCCGCCTGCAGGCGTTGGCATGTCTTCCTTTTTTATGCCGTATTCAAGTGCACGCTCTATCTGTATCTTCCGCCCTCGGCCCGATATGTCCCAGAGCCCTTCTCTTCTGACTATTCTCATTCGTTCAGGCAATGTCTCTATCAAATGCTGCGCGCATAAAGGCCTCAGGAGAATATCTTGCATTCCCGACTCCTTCTCGATGACATTCATGGTATCTGAGCGTTGCGACATTGGCCGCTGCCCAAGCACTTCTCCGGTTATGACAAAGGACGCATCCATTTTATCAAGGAGTTCTTTTGCTTTCCTGAGCATTCCAATCTTACAGTCGATACAGGGATTGAGGTGTTTTCCAAAACCATGAGGGGGCTCGTTTACGATACGGGTAATGTCATTCGTATAATCTATGATATGAATGTTAATATTATACTTATCCGTATGCGCCTTTTTGAAGGCCTCAGGATCTCTGAGGGCATCAAACCCGAAAAAAGGCGTGCAGAAATACAAGGGAATAACATCGATCCCCTGCTCTTCCATGATCTTGATGGCAAGGATGCTGTCAAGCCCTCCGGAATACAGCGCAATACAGCGCTTTGTCATCATCTGTTCCATGTCAGCCTTCTTAACCTATGCGGTCTTGTCGTCATAACATGGCAGGGTGATTCTCTTTAAAATATTTAGTGAATTGAAAGGTCGCATGATTAATTTTTAATCAAGAAAAAAATAAAAGTCTATACCTCACAAGAGTGAGGTATAGACTACTTTTGGCGGGAGCGACGAGACTTGAACTCGCGACCTCCGGCGTGACAGGCCGGCGTTATAACCACTTAACTACGCCCCCTAACTTCAACACTATGGTAGGCGGGACAGGGATTGAACCTGCGACATTCGGCTTGTAAGGCCGACGCTCTCCCGGCTGAGCTACCCGCCCTGATTCTTTTTAATCAGAAAGAACTACTTGTTAACGACTTCCTTGAACGCCTTGCCAGGCCTGAAACGAGGAGCCTTTGAAGCCTTGATCTTGATTGTCTCTCTTGTTCTGGGATTCACTCCCTGCCGTGCAGCCCTGATAGCAACATCAAACGTACCAAAACCAACCAACGTAACCTTATCCCCTTTTTTTAGTGCAGTCTGGATGGCCTCTGTTGTTGCATTTATCGCCTTCTCAGCAGCTGCCTTGGGGATCCCCGCCTTGTTTGCCACAACGGATATCAATTCTGTCTTAGTCAAAGCATTCCTCCTATAAATGGTATTTGTTTTCCCATGCCCCAGTGAACACGAAAACTAACAACATTTGGAAAGCCTGTCAATAGCTCAGTTAAGGGCACATGCGATTATCTGGTCCATGTGTTCAACAAGATCGACCTGCATTCCATGCAAAATATCCTTTGGGGTCTCATGCAAGTCTTTCTCGTTATCCACAGGGATGATAACAATCTCTATACCTGCCTCTTTGGCGGCCAGTAGTTTTTCCTTAAGGCCGCCTACAGGCAGGACTTTGCCGCCCAGCGTCAGCTCGCCTGTCATGGCAAG
>CAYMDG010000035.1:0-4560 GCA_964388905.1 uncultured Bacteriovoracaceae bacterium | reverse complement strand
AAGCGAGGTATTCCCAAGAGATCGTGAACCTTTTTACTGGTAATTTTTATCTGTTTCCTGGTACCGCCCGAGACGATCCCCCTTACGATCTTTCTGCATACAGAGGATATCTCTTTCTCCATGCTCCTTACCCCTGCCTCGCGGGTGTATTCTTGAATGATGGTTTTAATGGCGCTTGGAGAAAAATTAATACATCTTTCATCCAGGCCGTGGAGTTTAAGCTGTTTCGGAACTATATGCCCGGCACCTATCTTGAGTTTATCATACGATGTATACCCCTCAAGCTGGATAAGTTCCATCCGGTCGAGCAATGGAGCAGGTATGGTATGTGTGGTATTGGCAGTAGTAATAAACATAACACTTGAAACGTCGTAATCAGCATCCATGTAATGATCATTAAAGGCGTTGTTCTGTTCCGGATCAAGTGCCTCCAAGAGCGCGGCAGACGGATCACCCCTGAAGTCAGTGCTCATCTTGTCCACTTCATCCAGGAGGAACACCGGATTCGATGTCCCTGCGCGCCTGATGCCTTGAATGATCTTTCCTGGCATTGCACCAATGTATGTACGCCTGTGTCCCTTTATCTCTGCTTCGTCCCGAACTCCACCCAAAGAGACCCGTACAAATTTTCTCGCTACTGCCCTGGCAATGGACTTACCCAAAGATGTCTTGCCTACCCCCGGTGGACCGACCAGGCACAGGATGGGGCCTCTCGTGGCACCCACCATCTGTTGAACAGCGAGGTATTCCAGAATACGTTCCTTCACCTTGTTCAGGCCATAGTGGTCTTCATCCAGAATCTGTTGTGCAAATGCGATATCCTTCTTATCCTCGCTCATCTCATTCCATGGCAACACGAGAAACCAATCAATATAATTTCTTATTACCGTTGCCTCGGCGCTCATGGGAGGCATCATGCGTAACCGCTTCAACTCGACAAATGCCTTCTCCCTGGCATAAGAAGGCATGTTCTTACTTCTGAGCTGTTTTTCCAGGATTGACAACTCATCTTCAATGTTCTCCATGGGAATACGCTGTGGTTGCATCTGCTCGAAAACTGAGGCCCTTTTGGTGGTAGAGGTCTTCTGCCTTGACTGCTCTATCATTCTCGATTGGATTTTGGCTATATCAATCTCTGAGCAAAGGTATTCATAGACCTTCTCTAGCCGGGATTCGATGTGATTATTCTCCAGAATTTCCTGTTTTTTCTCGGTCTTGATGGTCGTATAAGAAACCACAATATCGCTGACCATGCCGGGATCATCTTGGCATTCCATTTTATTTACTACTTCGGAAGGGATATCAATATTGTATAGCTCACAATATTCCTTAAATGATTCAACTACCAGCCGCCTGAGGGCCTCTGCCTCTTGTTCATCGGCAATAAAATCGACAAACTGTTCTGTAGCGGCAAGAAGCTGATCCTGATCATAAAGGATATTCTTGATGTGCCAACGGCTCTTTCCCTCGATAAAAACTTTAATGGAGCCGTTAGGGAGTTGAAGCAATTGGAGGATTTGGGAAGAAACTCCAACAGGGTAAATGTTATCCTGTTGAGGAACCTGAAGGGCATGTGGCCTTCGACAGCAGACAAGGATCTCCTCCTTATCCTCATAAGCTGCATTCATTATCTTGACCGTCTTTGCATTCTCAATGAACAGGGGAATGATCATATGAGGAAATACAACGATGTCCTTCAGGGACAGAACAGCAAAGACATGCTCAGATGCCTCAATCTTCATATATCATAAATTTTTATGCCTGAGAGGTTTTCCTCTCGTACACAATGATAGGCGGTTTACCTTTAAGCACAACATCCTGACTGATGATGCATTCTTTGACCCCTTCCATGTCAGGGATATCATACATAATGTCGAGCATGATTCCTTCCATGATAGATCTCAGGCCCCTAGCGCCGGACTTGCGTTTCATGGCTTCGGTAGCTACGGCCTTCAGTGCGTCTTTGGTAAAGGTAAGATCCACCCCTTCGAGCTTCAACAGAGCCTGGTACTGCTTTACCAGTGCGTTCTTGGGCTCGGTGAGGATGATAATAAGGGCATCTTCGTCGAGTTCATGGAGCGTGGAAACCACAGGCATGCGACCGATAAACTCGGGAATCATTCCGAACTTAATAAGGTCTTCCGGCTGGACGTTCTTCAGTATCTCGCCTATGTCATGCTCTTTCTTTCCTGCGATCTCGGCAACAAAACCGATAGTCTTCTTGTCCAGTCTCTGGGAAATTATCTTATCAAGGCTGATGAATGCTCCTCCGCAAATAAAGAGGATATTGGAAGTGTCGATCTGGATGAACTCCTGTTGGGGATGTTTACGCCCACCTTTGGGCGGGATCGAGGCCATGGTGCCCTCAATCATCTTGAGCAGGGCCTGCTGCACGCCCTCGCCGGACACATCTCTGGTGATGGATGGGTTATCGCCCCTTGAGGCAATCTTGTCGATTTCATCTATATAAACAATGCCCTTCTGGGTACGCTCCACATCGTAATCAGCATTCTGGAGAAGGTTCACTATGATGTTTTCCACATCCTCCCCGACATATCCCGCCTCGGTAAGAGTGGTGGCATCAGCAATGGTGAAGGGGACATCAAGGATCTTGGCCAGTGTTTGTGCAAGCAGGGTCTTACCGCTTCCAGTGGGGCCGATGAGCATTATATTACTCTTGCTTATTTCCACCCCTCCGATATTGGTATTCGATTCAATCCGTTTATAATGGTTATGAACGGCCACGGACAGGATACGCTTTGTCATCTCCTGACCGATGACATACTCATCGAGAACCTCTTTTATCTCAGAAGGCTTAGGGATATTTGATGATGTGCTGAAATGCCGGTACTCACCCTCCTCTTCAGCAAGGATCTCGTTGCACAGGGCGATGCATTCGTCGCAGATGTATACATCAGGACCCGCAATAAGCTTCCGGACTTCTTCCTGTGATTTTCCACAGAACGAGCACCTCAGCCCGGGCCTGTAATGATCATTTATTTTTGGCATCCGCCTTCTCCCCTTCTTTCTCCTTGGTGGGTCTCTTGAAGATGACGTGATCTATTATACCATACTTCTGTGCTTCTGTCGCATCCATGAAAAAGTCGCGTTCCGTATCGGTTGCTATCTTATCTATAGGCTGACCGGTATGTTTTGACAAGATCTTGGTGAGGGCATCCTTGAGACGCAACATCTCGGCGACCTGGATGTTCACATCCGTTACCTGCCCCTGGGCACCACCCAGAGGCTGATGGATCAGGATACGCGAATGCGGCAACGAATAGCGCATGCCGTGCTCTCCTGCTGCAAGGAGTACCGCGGCCATGGAAGCCGCCTGCCCAACACAGATGGTGCTTACTTTTGACTTTATGTACTGTATGGTATCATAAACCGCCAATCCTGCAGTTACCGATCCTCCCGGCGAGTTGATGTAGAAAAAGATGTCCTTGTCAGGGTCTTCGGATTCCAGGAAGAGGAATTGTGCCACAAGAAGGTTGGCAATATCGTCATTGATCTCTGTGCCAAGCATGACAATCCTGTCCTTGAGCAACCGGGAATAGATGTCATAGGAGCGCTCCCCACGGCTTGTCTGCTCCACTACAATGGGAACCAGTGTCATGCGGTCTTCTCCTCAATGCTATCCACCTCTACGATGGTTGAATTTGTTATTATATAGTCATACACCTTGCGCTCCAGTATGCCGAATCTCATCTCCTCGAGACTTCCCCTCTCTTCGAAGCTCTTTCGAACTGCATCAGGGGTCATACTGTATTTTTCGGCCAATGATGCAATTTCTTTATCCACATCTTCCTCAGTAGCCTCGATTGCATTTGCCTTCGCGATGGCCTCGATGAGCAAGGTGGTCTTCACGAGCTTCTCAGCGGATGTCATGGTCTCTTCCCTGAGGGCTTCGCCATCAGGATAGACATCCTGTAACTTGACACCCTGGGATGAAAGCCTCTGGGATATCCCCTGGAGCATCATCATGGCCTGAAACCTGATCATTGACTCAGGAACATCGAACTGGTTTGCCTCCATGAGCTTGTCTGAAAGCTGTTTCTCTATGTATGTTCTGGAATCAGCTTCAAGTCGCTCGATAAGATCCTTCCCAATGGCCTTCCTGAGATCGTCCACGTTTGTTACATCCTTGTGCACCATCTTGGCGAACTCATCGTCAAATACCGGCATCTCCTTTTGCTTTATCCCCTGGACCTGAATCCTGAGCAAGGCTTCCTTACCCCTCATGTCCTCCAGAAAATGGGTTTCAGGGAAGGTTATATTGACCTCTTTCGTATCACCGGTCTTAAGCCCCAAAACCTCATTCTCAAGCCCTGGGAAGGCACTGCGGACACCAGCTTCAACCGTGATCTTATCCCGGTTCAACTTATCGTTTTCATCGCAGGTAATGTTAACAATGGCATAATTACCGTTCTTTATTTCAAAATCAGCGTCGTCAACATCCTTAACCGTGGCATAGGTTTCCAACAACCTCGTAATGACGTCATCAATATTCTTGTCTTCCACTGCAACTTTCGGTTTTTTCAACTCAAAACCGGTATA
>CAYMDG010000034.1:11065-17927 GCA_964388905.1 uncultured Bacteriovoracaceae bacterium | reverse complement strand
TCTGGGGAAAACCGATAACGTCATGAAGAGAAAGGACCCGGGTGCTCAGATCGAACGTCAGTTGGCGTACCGATTCATGAAAATCAAAAAGGTGGGAAAAAATGCTTTTCAGGTTAATCGTAGGGACTACCTTTGATATAGACAAGGCAAGAAGCTTGTTGAAAACATTACCGGTCATAGTATGCAGGTTAAAACTTTCCGGAATGAGCTTAGTAAAATATCTCATGAGATTAGTTCCGGGAATACCAAGTTTCACATCCACATAATCCGGTGAGGCAATGGAGACTATGCCTGCTATGTGGGTCTCAGGGTCGGGCAAATCATCGCGGTTGGTCATCTGCTGAATTATCTGGTATGAACCCGCGTAACAACGTGCGATGAGTCCGCCCATGCTGTGCCCGTAGACCACAATGCGCTCATCAGGATACTGCTCATGTATCCAGGCTAAAGCCTTGGGAAAGTCTTCGTTAATGAAATCGTCAATTGACCAGGCCTTGTTGAACCAGCCATCCGGCAGTGTACTCTTGGCCCTTCCCCGGCAGTCAAGGGATATGACCTTATACCCGTATCTGAATGCCATTTCCCTGGCCATCTGATCGAATATCGAACGGTTACAGAAAAATCCGGGGATCATGAGCAGTGTCTTCCCCATATTGTTTTCACGTTCGGGTAAAAACCGTTTCAAACTGATGGAATAACCGTTCGAAGTTGGGACGATGTAGCTCGCATCCAAGCGGTATTTGGAATTAAAAAGATTTGACCTTCCGATGATCGTTCGTACCGGGGTAGACTGGCCGGTTTTCTTTGTATAGAAAAGATTGAGGATGCTGGAGTTGGTATCGATCTTTTCAATGGTTTTCCGGACAGATCTGAAGTTATATTTCCCCCTGTTGAATTCCAGGGCCATGATAGTTGAGATACCACCGCTCAAGGAATGCAACTGGGGAAACAGAAACGCTTTCTGCTTGGGAGTTAACGGGTCCTTGCGGACACCCCACAGGACGCCGATGGGATTATCGCCGAAAAATAGTGTGATCCCCACACTATAGTTCATATCCTCAGTAATGATCTCCTTCAGTTTGGGATGGATCCGCTTGTCTTTTCTCAGATCTACCACGACAATGGGGGATTTTTCCCCTTTTCCCTTTTTGATGATTGCTTCCCTCAGGATATTCGATGTCAGGCTGGTTTGGTAGCTGACTGGGGTTGAGCGGGTCATCTTTTTAAATTGAGCAAACTCCTTGGGTATCCTTTGATTCGCGATGTCACCAAGCCGGACCTGGCTGGAAACAGCCGCGATACGTGTAGATTCACCATCGATAACCTCGAACAGACCATAGTCGAAGCAATAATCCCTTTCAGTGAAGGTCAGGGAGACTGTCTTGTTTACAAAAGAGTGCCAAACTTTGCTGATAAAATGAAAGACCCGTTCTTCCAACTCAGGGATGAATATCAATTCTTGATCGGGAAGGAATGACTGCTTTGACAGGGTTATGGGAGATAGATTATAATTCATCATGCCCTTTTGCATCGGAATTCGTTATCTATTTCCTTAATTTCACATTATCAATAATCATACTGCCAAATATATGTCAAGATTCCGACACATAAGAGCGAACTGCATTGTACTGAAACTCAAAGATCAGTGATGCCTTTACCCCCATTCAGGGCATGTCGTTCAGGGCAGGCAAATGGCGTCCCACCCTGAACAACCGGACGTTTCTCTTATATTGTTCTCTCCTGAGATGCGCCAGCAGAAGGTTTACGTTTTATTGCAGTTTTGTTGGCAGTGGCCTTTGCCTTGCTGGATACTTTACTCGGAGGCGTCGCCCTTTTCATGGCTACCTTCTTTGAGGGTGGCTTTTTCTCCTCTTTTCCCCACTTGGCCCTAGCTTTGAGGGCTAACGTCACCACCTTTTTGATATCTTGATCGCTGTAAACTCCATTTACCCCTGAGATAGCGGCTAGTTTCATTCCATGCTTGAGACCCATTTTATAGATTTCCTTCACCTTCTGCCACTCGATCTCACGACCTATCGTGAAGACCTCAAATCGACCCTCAAGGGCCAGGACAATGGTTTCAGCCAGGCAGGCAAAGGCTACCTTCGGGGGCAAGCCTATTTCCTTGAATTTTGGATTACCGGGCAGGAGGATTTCACCGGATTCAATATACAATACATCCGGACGCTTGGCCACATCCTCACGCGAAAGGTCGAGCGGGCGGGCTACGTCGGTGATGACACATCCGGGCTTGACGTTCTCAATATGAAGTATCTTCTTTCCTGCGGCAGATGTGGCCGTTACAATCACGTCCATATCTCCTACGTACTTGTCAGCCCTCGTGGAGACATGAAGATCTACATCCGGGGTCTCCTTCAATATGGAATCTCTTAAGGAGAGAAGCCTGGCATCACGTATGTCCACCATGTAGACACTCTCAAAGGCCAGGGCCAGCAATCGACAGCAAACGGACCCGATGGCGCCTGTAGCCCCGATGACCATGGTCTTTGCCTTGATCTTCTTGCCCTCCTCGATCTTGATCAGACCCATGCGGCGCACTGCATCGGCTGCCGCCCAGAGTGCGCCTGAAGCGCTGTAACTGTTCCCGGTGGTAATAGGGATATCCGCAAGCTTGGCCACCGTAACCCCTGCATCACCCACGACCTTGGTAAAGGCCCCCAGACCCATGATCTGTGCACCCATCCTTTTGGACATGGCTGCGGCTTCGAGTAATCTCTTGTAGGTGAACTCGGGCGGATGGGAGAGCATCTGTTTGGGTGTTCCGCCAACGGTAATAAGCCACCCTTCCGCTTCCACTCCGGTAGGAGATTTGATCCCGGTTACCTTTGAATAGACGAACGGCGGGGCATAGGCGATAATCTTCTCGACAGCGTCCATGGCTACGGGAGGCGTCATACTGGCAATCAGTTCCACTGCCTTTTCTTTTTTTAAGTGCTCCTGGGACAGAGGGTGAATAACAAATGAAAAGCGGTTCACACGCCTGACATTTCCGGAAGGGTAGACTATCCTCGGATGAATACCCTGTTCGCTGATAACCTCCAGGAGATCATCATTGTTCAACTTGGTGTCCTTCTTTCCCAAGGCTGCTATGACCATAGCCTCGAGCACGTCCACCTGGACCATCCGGTCAAGAATCTGCGGAGTTGCATCGACAATGACATCCACGCCTCTCTTCTTCAGGAATTCGACCCGATCATCGTATGCAGTGGATGTGAGGATGATCTTACCACCCAGTTCCTCCAGGGTGCACTTATCCAGATATTTATAGAAACCCTCATAGGGAACGACTATAACCGTGGCCTTCTGCATGGCCTTTCGTAAGATGTATTTGTTCCATTCATTAACCATGGGCAGGGATGTAGAAATCACCTTGGCCGGGGATAGGGAGAGCACATCATGTATCCCCTTGGCATAGAGCTCCATATCTTTTAAAGAATTGATAAACTTGGGAATTCCATGATCAAAGACCGGGTCGGCGAACTGTATGTTATCCGTATATCCGTTAATGACAGCGGCAATACTGTAGTCGGTCATCCCGGAAAGGACCAGAACCCTGGCATTGGTGAAAAAATTCTTCTGCGTTTCCTGAACATAGCGGGCAACCCACTCCTGCGCTACATTCCTGAATGCCTCTCCGGTGGTGACGGGTATTTTGAGTTCGGAACTTAATTCCCTGATCCGGATATCGCGCTTTTCAGCTTTGCGCTTGAATCCCAGTTCACTTGGAAACTTTATACCGGCAAGGCCGATGGCGTCGGCCTGCTCTTCCCAGTCATAAAGCAATTCAACCATCTCATTCGCATCGCCATCGGTGCCCATCCGCTTGATAAAAAAATCCTTGCCTAAAAATTTCGTGGTGATCTCGTAATCCCGTTCGCTTGTTCCAAGGCTGATGCTGATGATCTTTTTCATATGGATCCCCCTTTGTTATTTCAATGGCCCAAGTCCGTCATTCCTTATGGCGTCTGCAGGACAGGATTTCATGGCTTTCAGACACAGCTCTTCATCCTCCTGCGTTTCAGGCTGTTTGAACACGAAATCATACCCTTCATCCAGATTCATTCCGAAATTTCCCGGGGATAATTCAGAGCAGAGAGAGCAACCGATACATGTTTCAACAATATAATACTTTCCCGGGACATTTTCTTTAATTCTATGATTTATTAAAGACAGAGCCCCCTGTTTCATAGGTCCTCTTTTTCGGGTTCCATGGAATACATGATGAGATGTTCCAGACCCTTAGCCTTGAGGAAACGGGGATACTTTTCATAGGCCGGTTTCAAAATAGGCAACAATTTTATTGTCTTGGGGACATTGCCCTTGGCACTGACCTGCCTGAGTGTCAGGGCGGTCACAAGGTTGGCCCTGCCATGCCAGAATTTATGTGCGAAATCGGCATTCATGGTCATGCTGACCTCGGGTTTTCCTGCATAGTCACCCTTGTGAATGGCGATATCTTCTCCGGTAGAATCGATGGTGATAATAGCGGAAGGATTCTTGTATATGAACTGCACTACCATGTTGGTTTCAGCCAGGGCCGGTCCTATCTCGGGATCTTCCTTAAGTTCTTCGTAAAATCCGATTAAAACATCGTAGAGCATCTTGGAGTCTTTAAAGACATTGGCCATATCTCCGCCCCCAAGGGTCGTATCCTGGGGATGCAGATCCTCTTTTGAAACAGACTGCGGCATGGCTTCGGATGCATATATCTTTCTGATGATATCCTCGACTATTTCCCGTGTCGGTTCGGTTGGGTTGTAGAGCATGGAGCCGTCTTCCATGGCCGTTGTTACAACCTGATCAAGTTTTGCCAGGTCGTCATTAACCCCTGCCTGTTCAAGGTTCAGCGGCATCTTTGTCAGATATGCCAGCTGACGGTTCAGCATCCGGATCTTTTCAATGCCTGCCCGGGCGGCCTGGTGTCGGAACCAATGGTCAATAAATTCAAGATTGCCCACAGCATCGGCTGCTGATCCACGCAGCCATGAGGAAGCGCTGATTAATTTATCCCTCAGGTAGGTGAAATCCATTTTTCTGAAGAGCTTGATAAAGATGTCCATGGAATCGGACTTGAGAAGATTCCTGCTTTCTGTTACCACCTGCGGAAAGCTGATGCCCAGCGCAATAGCAATATCGGCAAAACGCTCAGGCTGGGATTCTAGGTTGTGCTCCATAACTTCCGGCAGTACCAAGGCATTGGCTAATCCATGCGGGATGTGATAAACACCCCCAAGGGCATGGGCAATGCCATGGGTCATTCCCACCATGGAATGAGAGAATGCCACCCCTGCCAGGAAACTTCCAATGAGCATGCCGCCGCGGGCCTGTAAGTTTTCAGGGTGAGCGCATGCCAAGAGAAGGTTGTTGACGATGAGCTTAATTGCATGCAGCGCCATGGCATCCGAGGCTGGGGACCATTCCTTGTCGACATATGCCTCAATGGCATGCGTGAGGGCGTCCATTCCCGTAGTGGCAGTGAGCATGGGAGGCATGGACACAGTGACCTCAGGATCGAGGATGGCCAGATCGGGCAGGAACTGATCTTCTGCAAAAGGAAGCTTCACGTCATGGTCCGGATCTGCAATGACAGCAACCTTTGTCACTTCCGATCCTGTCCCGGCGGTCGTGGGAATAAAAATGGTGGGGAGCAATTTTTCATTCTTGTCAAGAAGGTAGGCGCCCATATGGTCCTCGACATGCCCACCCTTTATTATAAGGATGTTCGCTACCTTGGCAGTATCGATAACACTCCCGCCTCCAACCGCAATGATCATGTTGCAGCCGTTCTTTCTGGCCATGAGTGCGCAATCTTCAACGGTACTGATGGTGGAATTGGGTGGGACCTTGTCAAAGGTGCAAACGATATCTATGGCGCTGCCCTTGAACCCTTCTTTTACCTTGCCTACAGGTCCTGCCTTGGCCAGTATTTTATCCGTCACCAGTATGGCTTTGCGCACACCGAAAGGTTTGATGAGATTTTCGAGCTTACCTAAGACCCCGATACCGTAGATCAGTTTTGTCGGAAGGCTGAATTCAAAATATTCAGGAAACATGGTCGATACTTATCCCCCAGCAGATCAAGGTCAGCGACCTCTTCTAGTGCACTATTGAACTTGGGGAGCGTACTGTATTCATAACTGAGGTCAGGAATGAATAAAAAGGCTTAATAAGCCCCGCTTGCCGACTCAGAGGAAATACCCCGCCATTTAACCCATTCTATTATAATGGAAAAAGCCTGGCAGGGTCAAGGTCAAATCTTTTAAGTAATGTTATTTACTGACGCAACTGCTGAATATTCCGTTACATATCATCTATTCCGTTGCCAGCGGAAAAACTGCAAGTGCAGAAAATATGATCCGCTTTCAAGATACATTTTGACTTGGTCGATACAGTGAAAAGGCCATGGACATCTATATTGCCCGACAACCCATCTTCACCAGAGCAAAGGATATCTATGCATACGAGCTCCTCTTCAGGGGGGGGACGGAAAATTATTTTACCGGTATAGACGGCGACAGCGCCACTTCCCGCGTGCTCTCCAACACCTTCTTCAACACGGGTGTAGATCAACTCACCAGCGGAAAGAGGGCCTTTATCAATTTCACAAAATCACTTCTTGTGAAAAAGATTCCCCTGATGTTCCCTCCACAGATTACCACCATAGAAATTCTTGAGGACGTAGAGCCAGATGCACAGGTTATAGAGGTGTGTGCCGAACTCTCACGCCAGGGCTATGACATTGCCCTGGACGATTTCGAACACATGCCGGCCCTTGACCCGGTTATAGACCTTGCACAAATTATCAAGGTCGATTTCATGAAGAGCACGAAAGAACAGATTG
>CAYMDG010000034.1:3990-10965 GCA_964388905.1 uncultured Bacteriovoracaceae bacterium | reverse complement strand
GACCTTGCACAAATTATCAAGGTCGATTTCATGAAGAGCACGAAAGAACAGATTGAGGACTATTGCAGCCTCTTTATCCCCAGAGGCATCAAGCTCCTTGCAGAAAAGGTGGAAACGGCAACTGAATTCGAGGAAGCCTTCAAGATGGGTTTTACCTATTTCCAGGGATACTTTTTCAGCAAGCCCCAGGTCATCAAAGAGACCGAGATCCCGGCGCTCAAGATGAACCTCCTGAGGATCATAACTGAAGTAAAAGGCGACGCATTTAATGTATCAAAGCTGCAAAAGCTCATCGAACAGGATGTGGGCATATCGTATAAGTTGTTGCGATACCTCAACTCACCTTTTTTCAGGAGGAGACAAGAGATATCATCCATCCATCAGGCCATTGTCATGCTGGGTGAAAAAGGGGTCGGAAACTTCCTGTCGGTAATCATCCTTTCTGAGTTAAGCCAGGACAAACCGGATGAACTGCTCAAGAGCTCGGTCATACGCGCCCGCATGTGTGAAAAATTGAGACTGGAACAAGGCACAGGCCCTGACACTTCCGAGCTTTTCACCCTTGGTATGTTCTCCCACATTGATGCCATCTTGGACAACACCATGGAAAATATTATGAAAAAACTTCCTCTTGCTAATAATATCAAGAAGGCCCTCTTGGGCAAGAAGAATGCCTTGAGCAACTACCTCGATCTTGCAGTGAGTTACCAGAATGCCGCCTGGGAAGAGGCTAGCAACCTTGCCGAAACTCTGCAGTTATCACATGACAAACTCCCCAAGATATACCTCGATGCCCTTGGGTGGGCCGATTCGGTCTGCTCCGGGAGCCAATAATTACCGAGTAAGCTTTATTTAAACATCCTGGCTATGATACTGCCCTGGGGTTTTCCCTGAGTTTTGATCACTTCTTCTTCATATCCCACGCAGGTAAAATAAATGGCACGGTCAAAAAACCACACGACCCGGTTGTTGAATTCAAGCGCTTGCATGAGCTGAAAGGATGAATCAAAATAATTCACCTCTTGCACATAGAGCCATAGATGCCTCTTGATGAGCTGAAGCGCCATGACCACATCGCTCAGCTCGATGCCTTCATGAAACCGCTGTTTCCCCAGCTTCATGTAATGATCCTTGATCTCGCCTCTAACCTTGTCCCCCACGAGCCAGGAATCGAGCCTGCTGTAAACATCGTACACACGTTCGTAGACGCTGTCCTTATTCAGTTTCCGGTAGCCCTTGGTCTCCTCTCTGCTCAGCAGGTCCTTGCAGAGCCGGTTTGTCAATGTGTCAGCGTTTTCCTTGATCATTTCAACAAGCTTCTCTGATATCATATGGCCTCCCTCATAGTTGAGATCTTCACGTGTATATTGAGTTATAATAAAGTAATCTTTGAACAAAAAAAGAGTTCAAAGCCATTTTTTGCAAAATGGACAGCCATGTCTGATCGATGTCCTTCCGGGAAATATCCCCCGGGCTTACTTCTTCTTGAAGAACTTGCTCAGTAGGCTCTCGGAGCTCGACTTCACATATTTGACCAGCTCTTCCTCATACCCGATGCTCGATGCAAGTATGGCGCGGTCAAAGAAAAGCACGATACGGTTGTTTATTTCAAGACTCTTCATAAGCTCGTAAGAAGATTCAAAGAAGTGCTTCTCAAGCAGATACAGCCAGAGGTGTCTTTTAATGAGCATCAGGAACATGATTACCTCATGCAGCGGGATGCCGTCTTCGAAGCGCCTTTTCCCAATCTCCTTGAAGTGCTTCTGTATCTCCTCTTTAGGACGGGCCCTGTCAAGCCAGTAGCTCAATGTGCTATACACATCATATACCCGCTCATACATAATATCTTCAGAATACCTCTTATGGTAATCCGTCTCGCCCCTGCTCAGTAAATCTTTGACAACCCTTTTGGATAGTTGCTCGGCATCGGTTTTCAGAACATCCATAATCTTTAAATAAAGCATCACTCCTCCAATCCCCAAGTATACTAGACGTGCCCTTCTTGCAAACCCGTCTTTTTCTTCTTATAATACATTGATTCTCTGCAAAAGAGCAACGGTCAAAAACACCAACAGCGATCGCAATTAACACACATCAGCGATTCCCTATGCCCCTTGTTTAAACTATTTATGATAGGGCTCACCGCGTATAATCGTGAAGGCCCGGTAGACCTGTTCCAATAGCATTATCCGCACGATCTGGTGATTGAATACCATGCTTGAAAGAGACAACGACATGTCGGCATTGTCCAGCACACTTTTCGGAAGCCCTTCAGGGCCTCCCACATAGAAGAAAAGATGTTTGGTCCCTGAAATCTGGTATCGATCAAGAAGCTTGGCCAGACCTTCAGAGCTCAGAGTGCTTCCATCCGGCACAAGAACAATATGTTTGCCTTCCCTGGATTGCGGATGAAGCGCCTTTGATTCGATGATTTCAAGGGGCGCATACTTCTGTATTCTCTTGGCATATTCATCAACTAATTCTTTGATGGGCCCCTGATGGGTTTTGTTCGAAAAGCTAAAGACGATCTTCACCTAACGAATCCTTTTGGCCTCGTACCACATGCTTTCCATATCATAGTAGTGCCGCAATTCGTCCTGGAAGATGTGTATGACCACATCAAAATAATCCAGGAGCACCCACCGCCCCTGTTCTATGCCCTCTTTACCCAAGGGCTTTCCGAAGGTGCCGATGATATGGTCGGCCATGGCCTTGATCTGCCTGTCGGACATGCCGGTGCAGATGATGATGTGATCCGTGAAGGAGCAAACACCTTGCACATCCAGCACGGCGATATCAGTTGCCTTTTTGTCTTCCAAGGCCGCAACATAGGCACTCCAATCAGGCTTGATCCTCGCTGTAGATTTTTTCTTGTCTGATATAATCATGCACCTCCTCGGGTACGAGATATCTAATGGATCTCCCTTTTTTACATAGTTCGCGGATCCGGGAAGATGATACCGCATAGGACGATACTTCTACAAATATAATCTCATTACCAAGTTCATTGATAAACCCTCTTGGTGTCGCCTGGAAAATCTTAGCCTCTTCACCCAGCACACCAATCAGCGGGCAAACGGGCGCACCAGGACGTGACATGACCACAAAGTGGGCGAGGTCGAAGAGCATCTGCGCCTGATACCAGCTGGATATCTCATTGAATGCGTCCCGGCCGAGGATAAAATAGGGAGTGCAATCGTACAAACCCCTTATATGCTCGATGGTTTTAATGGAATATGAGTTTCCTTGACTGTCCACCTCGAAGGACGATATCTCGAAAAATGGATTCGACTTCAGTGCCATCTTTACTATCTCGAGCCGCCTTGCCCCTGTTACATTATGGGACAGTTCTTTATGCGGCGGGAGGTATGAAGGTACGAAGATGATCCTTTCCAGCCCAAGCGCCTCCCTTACCTCTTCGGCAACACGCAGGTGCCCCATGTGGATCGGATTGAAGGTGCCGCCGAAGATTCCCAGCCTCATTGCCTGATCTGACCGTCCCCGAAACAGACGAACTTCCGGATTGTGAGGTCTTCTATCCCCATGGGCCCATATGCGTGAACCTTCGAGGTGCTGATGCCCACCTCCGCGCCCAGGCCGAACTCGCCACCGTCGGAAAAACGTGTACTCGCATTCACCAGGACCGTTGATGAGTCTACCTGGTTTATGAATTCCATTGCCCTTGAATAATTTTCCGTTATGATGGCCTCTGTATGGTTTGAGCTGTATTTCTCGATGTGGTCGATAGCCTCATTGAGGTCCTCTACGATCTTCACGGCAAGGATCAGGTCGAGGAATTCCGCATACCAGTCATCTTCCGTTGCCGCCTTCATGTCCGGGAAGAATGCCTGGCATCTTGGGCAACCCCTGAGTTCAACGCCATGGAGCTTATAGATCCGGGCCATCTTGGTCAGAAAGATACCAGCAATAGGCCCGTCAATGAGGAGCGTTTCCATGGCATTGCATACGCCTGGACGCTGGACCTTTGCATTGAGGCAGATGGAATAGGCCTTTTCAAGGTCAGCCTGCCTGTCCACGAAGATATGGCACACCCCCTTGTAATGCTTGAGCACGGGGATGAGGGAATTCTGTGAAACCGTCCTGATGAGCCCCTCCCCTCCCCTGGGGATGACAAGGTCGATGAAATCTTCCAGCTTGAGCATGTCCAGGATTGCCTGCCGGTCAGTAACCGGGATGAAACCGATCACATCCGGGTCGATGCCGGAAAGTGTCAAGGAATCTTTCAATACCTCTATGATTGCCATATTTGAGTGAATGGCCTCTGAGCCGCCTCTAAGGATAACGGCATTCCCCGACTTCAGGCACAGCCCTGCCGCATCAGACGTGACATTGGGTCTCGACTCGTAAATAATCGCCACCACCCCGATGGGGATGCGCATCCTGCCCACCATAAGTCCATTGGGCCTTCTGACCATGTCCGTGATCCTGCCCACCGGATCGGCCTGGTCTGCTATGTCTTCGAGCGCCCTAGCCATGCCTTCAATGACATTGTCACTTAATGTGAGCCTGTCCACCATGGCGCCGCTCAGGCCTGTTTTTGCAGCCTGCTCAAGGTCTTTTGAATTCTCTTCCTTGAGGAAGCCGGCTTTTTGTCTCAATGAGCCTGCCATGTGTTTGAGAACCTCGGTCTTCTTCATACTGGACAATCCGGCAAGAATACGCGAAGCCCTCTTGGCATTGACAGCGATATGCTTAATCTCCTGACTCGACACTACAGAAGCTCCTTTCTCAGAATCATGTTATTCCGGTGCACCACTTCTTCATCACAGTCATATGAGAGGATGAATGCTAGGTCCTTGGTTCCCTGGCCCTTGATCTTCATGAGCTCCTCGGTAGAAAAATTGCTCAGGCCGATGGCGATCGGCTCAGACCCTTTCTGAATAATTTCCACAGGGTCGCCGGCATGGAAACTGCCTTCAACATCCACCACGCCCACCGGCAGCAGGCTCTTGCCCTTGTTCAGGACCATGGCAGCTGCACCGTCGTCCACAAAGACCTTTCCTTTCGGCCTGGATACAAAGCCGAGCCAGTGGTCTTTCTGGGTAAGCATGACCTTCTTTTTCGCATGGACAAAGGTGCCGACCTGGCTGCCGTCAAGGATCTGGCTGATAACCTGGGGTATGTAGGCAGATGCAATTATGGTGGGCACGCCGAGCAGAGAGGCCCTGTATGCGGCTTGTAGCTTGGACTTGATACCGCCCCTGCCCATGGGGTTGGCAACATCGCTGTATGCCTTCAGATCTTTGGGTCTGAGTTCCGGGATCTCATGGATGATGGTTGCATCCTTGTGGGTCTTGGGATCTTTGGAGTAAATGCCCTCGATGTCCGTGAGGATGATCATGAGGTGCGCCTCCACCAGGGGAACAATCATGGCGGCGAGCATGTCATTGTCCGTGAACTGGATCTCATCCACGGCTACCGTGTCGTTCTCGTTGATAATCGGTATGGCCCCAAACTCGAAGAGCGAGGAAAAGGTGTTGCGGATGTTGAGGTATCTGCGGCGGTTGTCCAGGTCTTCCCTGGTGATGAGGATCTGTGCCGCAATGTGGCCATATCGCCTGAAGGCGTCGGTGTAGGCCCGCATGAGGCTCCCCTGGCCGATAGCCGCCAGGGCCTGCTTTTTGGACAGGGCGGTTTTTTTATCAGGGATATTCATGATAGCCGTACCCTGTGCAATGGCACCCGAGGAAACTACGGCGAATTCCTTCCCTTTATCCATCATCAGGGACAGGTCATCGCAGACCCTCTCTATGACCCTGTTGTTGAGACCTTGACCTGTACTGAGTACCTGTGAGCCGATCTTGATAAGGACCCGTTTACACTTCTTGAGGCCTGCCCTCGTGCCTGATTTCATATAATTCCTTCACAATAAAATCTTGTATTTCATCGAGGCCTGTTCCTACAAATGCAGAGGCCATAAAAAAAGGATACCCTTTGCTTTTTACAAAGGCAACAGCTTCTTTGGCCCTTTTCTTAGCGCCTGTAAGGTCGCACTTGTTGAAAACCACAATCTGTTTTCTTAAGAGCAGGTCCGCAGAGTATGAACCCAGCTCGTGGATAAGCACTTGGAATTGATTCAGGGCATCCCTCTCGCAGTCAGGGGAAAGATCAATGAGGAGAAGGATAATCCTGGTGCGCTCAATATGCCTTAAGAATCGTAAACCCAGGCCTGTACCCGTATGCGCCCCTTCTATGATGCCCGGAATATCGGCCACGACAAAGTCAGAACCCTTCCACCTCACCATGCCCAGGTTGGGGACCAGTGTGGTGAATGGATAATCGGCGATCTTGGGCCTGGCGCTTGAGACATGAGAGATAAAGGTAGACTTGCCTGCGTTGGGAAAACCCACAAGGCCGACATCAGCCAGCAGCTTCAGCACGAGCCGGAATGACCTCTCCTCTCCAAGAGTACCAGGCTCACAGATCCTGGGCGCCTGGCGGGTGGCTGTTGCGAACCTGGCGTTGCCCCTTCCACCCTTGCCGCCTCTGGCTACGATGACACTCTGGTCCAGTTCCACCAGGTCAGCCACCAGCTCCCCGGTCTCTGCATCCTTTACCTGCGTGCCCACAGGCACCGGTATGACAAGGTCATCTCCGGATTTTCCGGTACAGTTCCTGCCCATACCGTGCTTGCCGCGCTTGGATTTGTAATGAGGGTGGAACCGTTGGTCAAGCAGGGTATGGTAGTGAGGACTCGCAACGATTATGACATCGCCGCCATTTCCGCCGTCACCGCCGTCAGGTCCGCCCTTGGGGATGAATTTTTCTCTTCTGAAGGAGCAACACCCGTTGCCGCCGTCTCCTGCCTTTACGAAAATCCTGGACTCGTCAATGAAGTCCATAGGCTCAGGCGGCTATTGATACTACCTTCACCTTCTTTTTATTGCTCAGCAGCGTCGTGAACTGTACCAGACCATCCTTTAAAGCGAACAGGGTGTAGTCTCTTCCGCACCC
>CAYMDG010000034.1:0-3890 GCA_964388905.1 uncultured Bacteriovoracaceae bacterium | reverse complement strand
TGAACTGTACCAGACCATCCTTTAAAGCGAACAGGGTGTAGTCTCTTCCGCACCCCACGTTGTCACCTGGATGGATCGTTGTTCCTCTTTGACGCACAAGGATACTTCCGGCCGTAACGCGCTGACCACCGTATCTCTTGATGCCAAGACGTTTCCCTGCAGAGTCTCTGCCGTTGCGTGCTGAACCGCCGGATTTTTTATGTGCCATGGCTCGACTCGCCTCCTATTCTTTCGCTATCTTGGTGATACGGACTTCCGTCAGGTTTTGCCTGTGACCCTGGGTCTTGCGGTATCTTTTCCTGCGCTTCATCTTGAACACGATGATCTTCTTGTCCTTGAATTGCCGCACTACAGAAGCACTGACCTGGGCACCCTTGACTGTGGGTGATCCGATTGTGTAGTCTTCTCCGCCTATGAGCAGGACATCGCCAAAGGTTACCGTATCACCCTTGGCTGCTTCCAGCTTCTCAACCCGAAGAGTATCGCCTTCTTCTACCTTGTACTGCTTGCCGCCTGTCCTTATAACCGCATACATGACGCACCTCGAAAACATGGTCGTTCAAAGAATGAAGAGCTATTAATGAATGTACCGGGTGTTGTCAAGGAAAAAGGCCTTAAAAGTTTATGTTTAAGGTGCAGTGCTTATGGATAGGTTATGAGGCCCAAGTCTATTGTTTATCGGTTTGTCTCTAGGTTTGATGGATTTCATTACCTACATAACTGTATCTTGATATGATTTTTTCCCAGGTTATATTAATTACTACAATTAAAAAAAAAGCATTACAGTTTCATTTCAAGATATCCGAGATAATTAAAAAGAGTAAAAATGATTATCAATAAAAAAGACCTGTCAGGAATGGATTCAAAGATACTTTAAAAAAATAACCAGTAGGTTAAGGAGGGTTTTATGAAGAGATCACATTTTGTTACAGCGTTCCTCACGGTTTGTCTCATGATAAGCATGACGGCACATGCGGAAGAATTGACTGCGGCACAGAAGACCAAAATCGATGCGAAGATCAAGATGCTCTCTTCATGGAGCACTGATAAGAAGATCGTTGATTTTGTCCGCAACGCCAACGCAAATCCTCCAACCGAAAGCAAGGGGATGACCCAGGAGAAATGGACAAACCTGAACATGCTGAGTCCGGAAGTGAAGGCCTTTTCAAAAAACGATCTGGCCGGTTATTTAAGAACAATCAAGGACGCCTCGGTTTCCGAGATTTTTGTATCGTGTGCTGATGGGACCAAGGCGGCCTTCTTGTCCAAAACCTCAAACTGGAGTCACAAGGGCAAACCGAAACATGATGTGCCCATGAGCGGCAAAACCTGGACAGGAAAACCAGAGCTTGACGAATCGACCGGAGTACAGCAGGTGCAGGTCGGCTTGCCAGTATTGGACAATGGCAAACCCATAGGTTCTATCGTAGTCGGACTGAATCTCTCTAAACTGTAACGTTCAGCGCTCAGGAGGGCCCTATGAGTAATCGAGGCATATCCATACGTTTAAAGCTCTATGCCCTGACTATTGGTGGGGTTGGAGGGATACTCCTTACTATCGTGGTTTTTTTCCTGCTGATGCAGCACTCCACCGGGGCCCTCTCCGGGGCGTTGAATGAATCTGTTGGTGAGGATACCAGGTTATTCGAGTTGATCCATGACGTGGCAGTAACACAAGGAATCCTCCAGCAGATAAACCGGGAACAGGATGCGGAAAGGCTAGAGGCCCTGGAGTCAAAGTATCAAAGCACGATTGCTCTCGTGGACAAACGTATCCTAAGAGATTTCTCTGATGAAAAGGCACCAAGCCGACAGGTATGGACACGGCTGAAATCCGTCAACCAGTCGATATTGGATCTGATCCTCAAGGGACAGCAGGCCATGGCCCTACAGAACATTGCCTCTGATTCCAATCCGTTGTTCGAAAAGCTATTGAATGAGCTCGATTTGCATAGACAAGCAACAGCACGGGTCCAGGCCGCAAAGTTGACCCAGACCTCGGAAGGTGTACGGACCACATTGGTGGTGTTCGTCTCGGTGATACTTATCGTGTACATCGGATTATTCTTCTTCGGCCTGTATATGAGCCGCAGCATTACCCTGAACATCAGGAAAACCGTTGAGATGCTCCAGCTCATTGCACAAGGGCAAGGCGATCTAACCAAACGACTCCAGGTGGAATCCAAAGACGAGGTGGGAGAACTCGCCCAATGGTTCAACAAGTTCGTGGAATACCTGGAAGAGGTTATCATACGGGTAAAAAACACGGCCGTACATATGGATACCTCCACCCAGGAGGTGGCAGCCGGGGCACAAGGACTTTCCCAAGCAACCCAGGAACAGGCATCAGCGATCGAAGAGGTGGCGGCTACTATTGAAGAGATGACATCGTCCATCAAGCATAACGCACAGAATGCATCCGATGGCAGGCAGAAAGCCAACGAGATGGTGCGCATGGCGAACACGAGTGGCGAGTCAGCCCAGGAACTTGTCAAGGCCATGAGCGAGATATCCAATGCATCAAAGAAGATCGGTGATATTATCGTCACAGTCAATGAAGTTGCTTTTCAGACGAACCTCCTGGCCCTGAATGCAGCAGTCGAGGCGGCGCGTGCCGGCGAGCATGGAAAAGGGTTTGCCGTTGTGGCAGAGGAAGTGCGCGCATTGGCCCAACGATCTGCGGATGCGGCAAAACAAATCAAGGCCCTCATTGAAGATACCGTGGACAAGATCAGTGCAGGGGATATTATGGTAAAGAAATCGGGTGAATCTCTTGTACTGATCATCAACCACATAGAGAACCTTTCACAGGTTATGGAGGAGATTGCTGCCGCATCGAGTGAACAGGCGAGTGGAGTGGATGAGCTGAACCGTGCAGTTACCCAGATAGACACCACTACCCAGCAAAATGCCTCTACTGTAGAAGAACTTGCAAGCACCTCGGACAACCTCAGCAGCGAGGCCAAGGAACTTGCCAGTACGGTTTCGCGATTCAAAGTCAGTCAGGAACATCAAGATAAGAATACAAAGAAAAGCACGGTAAAAATTCATCAGCGTATCAAGGTCGAGAAAGGCAACTCATCTGCTTCTGATATGGAAGAAGACTTTGAGGAATTTTGAAGGCCCTACACTTATAAAATATGCGTGAGCCGCATTAGGCAAAAAAATATGCCAGAAGAATTAGGTAGGGACGGTTGCGGAATGGAGTGTCCCATCTTCTGGCATTAAAAGGAGGTTTCAGTTACTTTGTTTTTTTGAGTATTGACTTTCCTATTCTTTCCTCAGTTTTTTTTCTGGCTCCCGTTATCATTCCTGTCTTTCTTCATTATATATTGCCAAATGCATGCCATGGGCTTTTTTTTTGTAACATGCTGATTATACTTTATTCTGTTTCTATGATTTCCATCCGTCTGGTGGCTGCACCCAATAAGTCATTTATTATTTATGGTCAGAAAACCATAACCTTATGGTTTTTCTTTCCTATCTGATCTTCAGCCTGATCTTGAACTTATGCATCTTATGCTGTTCCTGGTTGACCATATCCGTTACCTGGCCAAGGCCGAACACCTTGACTTCCCGGCCATGCGGGTTCACCTGATCATTATCCCGGCACTCGCGGCAGAAGGACTTGATAATGATCTCCTCATGTGTAGTTCGCCAGATTTCAATATCCCGGCATTTCTTGCATAAAGGCCTCAGGCAACCATCGCACTCTGTGATGGCCTGCCTTTCATTGCAGATGCCGCATAAGTTCATGCCTGTGCTGTCAGATCCCATCTAATAGAATCCCATATCGGTTTTTATGAATGTATTTGCGAATGCCATGCCACCTTTGATAACTGGATAAGGCATCATGATATCAACATATTGCGAAATCTAATGGAAATGAA
>CAYMDG010000033.1:9835-18026 GCA_964388905.1 uncultured Bacteriovoracaceae bacterium | reverse complement strand
CCTGCCTTGCCATTATGGAAACCCTGTATAACGGCTTTTCCGATTCCAAGTACCGGCCCTGCCCCTTGCTTAAAAAATATGTCGAGGCTGGCTGGCTGGGAAGAAAGACTGGAAAGGGATTTTACGAATATAATAAATAGGCATGAATTTGGGATTGATGATCGGTGAACTCAGGAAAAAAGATTTCTGGTAATATCCCGGAGAGAAGCGTACAACACAGACTAAAGTATTTGCATCAGATCTAACATAAGAGATTGTTTTTCAAGATCTACGACTTATCAACTGAAATGAAAGCTGTTAATATTGAAATAACCTTCAATATGGCACATGGTTTGATTTTGGCACGTTCTATTCAGTTTCTCTGGTCTGACAAAACAAGTGATTCTTTTGCGTAATCAACGGTTGACCATCCAAAATAAAAACCTATCATTATCGAAGTAATCATCATTCTGAGTAAAATTCTGAGTAAAGATTATGTACAAACGATATAATTCTTATTGTGTTGATTTAACCATGATAAAAAAATATTTACTGCTATCATTAATTAGCCTTAAGATTGTAACCCTTATTGGAATAGATGCCTTAGCACAAGACACCCCAGATCCCTGGATCGATCATGCCAATAATCCTGAATTATTTGACTTTTTAAAATATGCACCTTCGGATCTGGAGGATTTTGCAAAGACTACATTTCGCCGTGATAATATCGAACTATTAGCGGGACTGACATTAACCACAGGGGCGCTTGTGTATTATGATGAGCACATTATCAAAGAAGCCCAGAGGGTGGGAGATAAGCTACATATATCCCATGAAACTTCCAATATCCAAGGAGTTCCATTTATGGAATTTCCACGTAATTTTGGCTCAGCACTTTATTTTTTGGGAGACGGTGCGGTGGATGTTGGGATTGCGGGAGGTTTTTTAACTTTCGGCTGGTATTATGACGATAGCAGAGCTCTGCGTACGGCTAGTCAGCTTGCTGAGGGAATGGTCACCGTCGGCGTCACAGTTCAATTATTGAAACATTTGACCGGTCGTACATCTCCAGTATCGAATGATAATAAAGATCGATGGCGTCCTTTTGTTAGTCCGGTTGAATATCAAAAAAAAGTAAGCCATTATGATGCCTTTCCTTCCGGCCATTTGGCAACTTCTATGATGGTCTTAACAGTTATTAATGAAAATTATCCAGAATATACATATATTCGGCCACTTGGATATACGCTCATGTCGTTATGTGGCTTTCAGATGCTTAATAATGGTGTTCATTGGATCAGTGATTATCCTCTTGCACTATATATCGGTTACTCTTTCGGCATGTTGGCTACTAAACGGACAAATCCAGATAAGAGCGATCAAGCTTCAAGCTCCATAATTAATTCGATGACTATAAGGCCGATAATAACAAGCAATAATGATATTGGCATGGGACTTTACTTTAGATTCTGAACGTAAGATAATATTTTATTATGTGTTAATCATCTAAATTGGATTTTGAATTATGCGCACCATAAATTATAACTCATTAGCATAACCTTTCCCAAAATGAAGATCACTGCGATAGATGCTTTTGAAAGGACCAAAAACCGATAATCTCGAAATATAATCTATGATGAAATTAGGCTAAGCCTGATTGTGACATTTGGCAATCTACACCTTGGCCCAACTTTTCATATCAAATCACTTTAAGGTATGTGGCATATCCCGCAAGTGACCACCATTCCTACCGTCATACGGGTAGCATGACCTGCAGTTGATGTGCCGTGGGATGCATGGCAAGTCAGACAAGCCTTTCCTGCGCTGAGATAATTTATGGGCTGAAACACACCCATGGTGACAATTGCCTCCTTGTGACATTTGAAGCAGGTATGTGCACGTATACCCTGCAACATGTTCGTCCTGCCACCATGCACTTGGTGGCAGTCCAGACAGACTAACTGCTTTTTCTTCCCTTCAAACCCGACGCTCATGATGGGCCCGTGGGAATGTTCAGGGTTTATGACGCCTCCTCCAAGTATGTCTTTGCTGTAATGACACTTTCCGCACACTGAGTTCTGTGTAGTCTTATCCATGGTTTTGAAGGATGAAGGGGAAATTCGGGCCGGATCATCTCTGTGTTCCGAAAGGTTGTCATGACAGGCACCACAATAATGTGATGCTGGATCAGGGATCTTTTTCATGATCTCGAAATCAGCGTGCTTTGACTGTGTCCAGTTATCATACTGGTTCTTGTGACAATTCCTGCAGGTGGCGGCATTCGGCGGGCCTAGCTTTATAAAGGGCATTGTGGGGCTTGCATCTTGGCATCTTACAGTGTTGAAAAAATCGGAAAATATAAGTACAGGCAAGCACAGGACTAAACAAACCAATCTTTTTGTCATATCCACCTCAAGCGTTAGCCCGTGAACAATGTATTAAGTGTACCTCTTAAAACACTCCTAGTCCAGCGCAGATACAAAGTGCATTCTGTGAAAGCGACTTCATGGATCCACAATGAAATCAATCTTCTAACCCTTATGGAAACATAATCAAAATGACTATCATTACCAAATCTTAATTTGCTTACAAGATAACCCCCACTATTTAAGGATGATACGTCTTTAATAAAAGAAAACATGCTCATGGGAACATGGGAAGGAGATCAAAGATGAGAAAAGATAGAACATTAGTGCTTATTCTCTTCGTTATGAGTTTCATGTGGAGTTGCGGCTCGAGCACCGGCGGGCACCATGTAGACACCACGTACAACCCTATTATTGACCCTGCTAACTTCGTCGCAGGCGTGGATAATCAGTACATGCCTCTTGTGCATGGACAGACCTTTCACTATTAGAACACGATAACGGAAGGCACTTCCACAACAGGGCAAGACATTACACTTACCACCACTTATGACACCAAGGTTATCCTTGGTGTGACCTGTGTTGTGGTACACGACCTTGTGACAATTCATGGGACAAATACGATCCTTGAGGATACCTTGGATTGGTATGCCCAAGATAAGGATGGTACTGTCTGGTACTTTGGTGAGGATACGAAAAGTTATGAGAACGGAGTTGGTCCTGCCGACACAGAAGGTTCCTGGGAAGCGGGTGTAAACGGAGCCAAGCCCGGTATTATTATGTACGCCGACCCTGAGGCACATATGAATGTGCCATATAGGCAAGAGTATCTTTCTGGAGTTGCTGAAGATAAAGCAGAGGTGCTCAGTGTCCTCGAATCGGCAACCATACCATATGGAACCTTCACAAAATGCATCATGACTAAGGATTATTCGGATATTGAACCAGATGTGGTTGAGCATAAATACTTTGCTCCTGGTGTAGGTCAGGTTAGTACCGTGACAGTCCTAGACGGGAATGAGGAAGAGGTACTTGTTAATATCACGACCGAATGAGGTTAGTATCTTTTTACCATTCCGTTACGAGCTGTAATCCATAGAGGCCAGGCGCTATCAAAGGTACAACACTCCATCTAGGGTCTTTTGATTCTCTTTCTTTGATACTCTGGGTAGCCTCCCATGCCATGTACCAGCCCAATGCTACTTGAGAGGGGAAGTGCTCATCATCATTTATCCGAGATAAGCCAGTTAAGGTGGATGCCATATAAAGCGGGTATTTTATATACCACTCTTCATCATACATATGGGCGAGCGTCAAGAAAGGTATAGCGCCGATAAATGTATGGCCGCTGACCCCATGATGGCTTTTAAATGGCTCCCATGAAGAGTTATCTCCAGTATCTTTTGGCCTGGATGCACCAGTCACATACTGCATCAGAACAACTGCCGGCCCTCCAACAGCAATGGCCCGTAAGCTACGTTCCCCGAAGGTTCCTATTTCCGATGAAACCTTCCCTTCGGGAAAGATAGCACCAGCAGCTACTGATGCAGCTGACAAAGAGATAATATACCATCCATTACCAAAATTCTTGGTGATGTTTGATGCTTTATCTGTCTTTGAGTTGCGGACATGGTCCTGATAGAAATCTTGTATATCATCATCAATGTCCGAACCTGCAGATGTCGCTGCTATGCCATAAGCAAGACATAATCTCATGAAACGGTACTGGGAATAAAATTGCTTATAATCGAGATTCAGGGTCTTGAAAGTTTTACTTGTATCGAAAATTCCATATGCATTCCCATCCTCTGCATACAGAAGGTCGGTATTGACGGTAGATGTCGTAATAACCAGGATTGTTACAAAGAAGAACTTCTTTAAAGCTTTTATGTAGTTGTTCGTGGTTGACCTCTCTATTGTTTCTCTCATGGTTGAAGTCCCATCTGTTATTAAGATTACAATCTTTAATCGGCATTTATAGACAAATATGATCTATTAATTAATATTATGACCAAATATTAATGTTATAGTTGAGATAACTGTCATTAATTCATTGTTATTAACAATAACAATGAATTGAATTTTAGTACTAAACACTAATTTCTTCCCTGAAAAAAGCACTTTTAATTTTTATATGACTGGCTCTATACCACCCATGAAAGATCTTAATTCTAACAAAATGGTAATTTGATCTCTCTTTCTAGGGGCCGATACGATGTCTATAAAGAACCGAACTCCAAGGAAGGAGAATGACCATGAGAATTGATAGCACAAGTGTGAATCTAAATGTTCAAAGTATTACACCAGCCCAACCTGCCACACCTTCTACGCCTCAGTCCACGTCAGGCCAAACAGCCACAACTGACATTGTTCAGATAAGCAGTGCAGGGAAAGCGGCTTTACAGGAGGCTACAGAGAGCCGCACGCAAACTCTCAAGGAAGCCCAAGATGGAGATATGAGGGCTAGGAAGAAACTCGCAAAAGAAGAAGCAACAGAGGTGTTCAAAGAATGAGCCTAAGGGCAGATTTTCAGAGAATTAAAGCGGTAATCCGAGAGGCTCCTTTTGCTAGCATAGGCAAAGGGGTCTATTGGGACGTTGTTTATTCAAATAAGCGAACATTACTGCGATAACTAATCAGTTTCATACGTTTCAGAAACCGTTGACCTTGTTCCAACAGCTCTGTTTAACAGGTCTTGCACATATGTAGATCTGTTCTCAAAATCTCTGGTTTGTCACAAGCTGTTAAACCTATAATAACACATCACCATTGTTCTTCGATCATAATTAATGCTTTACATTTTTCCCATTTCCCTTCACCTATCACTATATTCTCATTTACCACCATAATTGAACACCTCTATATATTCCACATAAGAAGCTGCCTTTTCACCCGTATTGTCCGAATCATTCATGATGCCGATGGCGGCGCGCCGAGGCGGCTTTTTCCCAAAGGTCTCTTCATAATCCTTGAGAATGTTCACCTCCTCGTCAACCCACTGCCCCACCCGTGAGCTGCCTTTTTCGAGGAAGATCATCTTGTTCCGATCGGTATACGGGCTTGGCATGAACCTCTCGGAAAGCACCTTACTCGACCATACATAGTTGAGGGAGCCTGAAGGTGGATACTCGCCGTAAATGAGCCTGAGAACATTGAAGATGGCACGGTCGATCATCCCTTCATTCTGGGGGTCATACTCGAAGGCGACGTAGATCCTTATGGGATAGTCATCTCCCGATTTCACCTTGGGGTCGGCCTTCCGATAGATGTTTGATATCTTCCAGCGCCACCTTATGCTCGGATATTCATACACATCAAAAGACGTCCTATAGACAAGCAGCGATGCGGACGCTTCGCTCTTGGCCACAAGAAAGGATTCGGAGCCGATTTTCTCCGTCCTATAAACGGTATGCTTGGGTATCTTAGGAAAAAATACCTCTTTCCAGGCAGACAGGTCATTGAACTCCTCCCGGAAGAGCACCTGGTCACTTCTGGCAACAGAAGGGAATGCAATGGCACCCATGAAAAAGGCGATTATGACAAGCTTCTGAATATTCTCCTTACGGGTGTTATTCCTGATCATCTGCAGATTTTTCCCTTTGCTCAAAACGACAATTGCATCTGCCCCAGGAGGTCTTCATCAGGCGACTGATCCAAACGGCAAGTGACTTCTCCCGGCTCCGGTACAGAACAGCTAGTTCTTCAGGCGGCATGCCCAGAAAGAACCCTGCCATGGCAACCTGGTTGATCACCCAGGTCCTGAAGGGCCCCATGGTCTGATAGCGCCTTGAAGAGGTGGTGATTCTTGAGGTGAGTATCGCTATCCGGCCCCTTTTTTTCATGGATTGAACAAAGGCGACATCTTCCATTATGGGGATCTGGGGGAAACCTCCTGCTTCATGGAAGTCCGCCCTTCTCACAAACAAGGCCTGGTCACCGTAGGGCAGACTGAGAAGTCTTGACCTCAGATTAGCGCCCAGAGCCATGGCTCTCATGGTAGGTGTATCAGCATCGAAACACAGCCCGAACGCGCCAACCGCAATGCGCGGATCGGTAAGCGCACGCCTGATGCCATTATCGAAGTCATCAGGCAAGATGCTGTCGGAATGAAGGAACAACAGGATATCCCCGGCTGCCGCCCGGGCGCCTTCATTCATCTGCCAGGCCCTCCCCTTTTGGGCCGTGACAACGTGGGCTCCCATGCTTGCCGAGATGTCCCGGGTGTGATCATCACTGCCGCCATCGGCCAGGATCACCTCGACATTCTTCCCGGTTAGCGCCTTCTTGATGGCATTCCCGATTGTTGCCTCTTCATTTATGGCAGGTATGACGATCGAAATCATCGGTGCCGACCATGCACATTTCATCTCTTCCCAGATGTGCAGGTCGTCGGGCCGGTCCACGTCTATGAGGGTTTCAAGCAGCGCTGCTTTCAAGCCCAGCCGTTGAATTGCATCCAGGGTGCGCTCCAGAACCTTGTCCGTGCCCCAGGGCATGGATGAAAAGATCTCCGGTTGGTCCTTGCTTAATCCTATGAGGTAATAACCGCCATCAAGGGCAGGCCCCAAAACGCAATCATGCCTTTTCAGGGCCGCAAAGGCCTGCTTGAGTATGGCCCCGGTGATGCCTGGGCAGTCCGCACCCATGAGAACCACGCGCTGCGCGCCATCCAGAAAAGCCTTATCCATGGAGATCCGCATCCGTTCTCCCAGGTCAAATCCTTCCTGATTGATATATACAAAATCTCTCCCGAACAGGGTTTGCATCCTTTGCCTGTCACCACCTGCATAATGAACTTCAAGTCGGATCTTATCGATAGTTGCGAACCTGTGTGCGTTCATGAGAGCATGCGTGGTCAATTCGCTCTGCAGCGTCGCAGCACCATGTTCGCCGAGCATAGGGATCAGACGCTTCTTAACCTTGCCAGGTTCGGGACAGCGGGTGAAAAGGATGATGATCTCTTGTCCTGCCATCATCTATTGACCTGATGCCCCCTCAAAGCCCTTCCTGATAGCCTCCATACGTTCCCGGTTAGCGCCAAGATCGGAGTAACCGAGCCTGGAGGCGGAACGGAAGTGGATGAGCTTGTTTCCAGCATCAAAAGAGAACTCCACATCGTCTACGAACCTGAAGATCAGCGAGGTAAACTCTGCATGGATGTAATCACCCTCATCAGTAATGATCTTTGACCTCTTCATGGATGATATCACCTGCACAAGCCGCTGCTTTGCCTTCTCCTTTGTCCCGGTGTAACGGATCGGATCGATGCCGTGCTTTTCACCTGCTGCCTGGGTTGAAACACAATTAGGGCTTTCCGGGCATGGGGAAAGCCTCCCATCCTTGATACCGAGCGTAGCGGGCCTGGTACCCGAACAGCATGACATGAACAGGCACAGCACGATTGCACTGCCGAGTTTCAGCATGATTCCCCCTTCTAAGACTTTCGTTAAAATACCTATACCTCATGTAAAGAATAAGATTTACCACTGAAAAAGTCAAAGAAGGCTTGGGCTGCCCGGCTTTAGGCGCAATCTCTTTAGAGGCGAATCCGCACCTGACGCCTAAGTTATGGACTACCGGAAATGATTATTGTAATAGAGTCCGCAAGAATATACTTATACATGTCATCAAAGAAAACAGGTTCCTCATGGGTGCCTCGTACGAAGACATGACTGTGAGAGAAAATAGCCAACAAGAGGAGGCTTGCTATATGTCGATAAATTCGGAGCTTGACGAGCGCTGCATCAATACCATCCGTTTTCTTGCGGCAGATGCCATCCAGAAGGCCAATTCCGGTCACCCCGGATTGCCCTTGGGCGCGGCGCCCATGGCTTATATGCTGTGGA